>NZ_ADGX01000003.1 GCF_000177675.1 Parafrankia sp. EUN1f | reverse complement strand
TGCACACCCCGCACGCCTTCACCCCGGCCGGATGAGCGCGCGATGACAGCGACAGCGACAGTGACCACCGCGGACCCGCGCGACAGCACGGACCCGCGTGACACCGCGGCCCGCGTCGACGGTCTGCTCGCCAGGATGGAGCAGCTTGGCGACAGCCGGACGCGGGTGCTCGCGGAAGAGATCGTCAGAGCACTGATGGAGTTCTACGGTGCCGGCCTCGCCCGCGTCACCCGGATCGCCGACGCGGACACCGTCCGACGGCTCGCGGCGGACCCGCACCTGGGCCCCATGCTGGCAATGCACGGACTGCATCCCGTCAGCACCCGCGACCGGGTCGAGCAGGCGTTCGACCAGATCCGGGCGCAGCTGGGCGACCGGACCCCCGTGCTGGCGGTCACCGGCCCGGCCGACGACCGGGTGGTCACGGTCCAGGCCGACGGGCAGCCGACCAGCCCCGCGGTGATCGCCGCCGTCGAACGCGCCGTCGCGGCGCTCGCACCCGAGGTCGGCGTCACCGTCGAGGGGCAGCACCTCGCCGGCGACCTCGCCGCCGGACGTCCCCTGCTGCCCGTCGTCGGCGTGAGCGCGGCGGGCACGGCTGACCGGGCGAGCACGCCATGACGGCCCCCACCCTGCGCCGCTTCCTCGTCGCAAACCCGGGCCGTGCCATGACCCGGTGCGAGTTCTGCGGTGAGGCGGTCGCCGACGAGCACGGTCACGGTCACGTCGCGGACCTGGCCACCAGGTCCATCCTGTGCGCCTGCCCCGGCTGCCGGCTGCTGTTCACCCCCACCGGAGCCGGCGGCGGGCGCTACCGCGCGATACCGACCCGATACCGCTTCGCCCCCGGTTTCGCTGCCGGCCCGCGGCTGCTGGCCGCGGCGGGGATTCCGGTGGGGCTGGCGTTCTTCGTGATCCACGACGGGGCGGTCAACGCCTTCTACCCGAGCCCCGCCGGGGCGACGCACTGCGAGCTGCCCGCCACCCTGACGCCGCAGGACCTCGACATCGACGACACCGACAACACCGAAAGCACGGACACCGGCACCGGCACCGGCACCGACCGTGCAACGGGCGGGCCGGCGTGGCGGCCGGAGCCCGAGGTCGAGGCGGTGCTCGTCCATGTCACCCGCGACGGCCAGGCGGGGTACCTGCTGCCGATCGACGCCTGCTACCGGCTCGTCGGGGACCTGCGGCTGCACTGGCGGGGATTCGATGGCGGTGCCGACGCCCGCGCCCACCTCGCGGCCTTCCTCGCCGACGCCCGGCACCGGGCCGGGGCCACGCCCGCGGCTGCGGCCAGGGCCGCACCTGCTCCCGTGACTTCCCCTGTGACTTCGCCTGTGGGGGGCGCATGATGGCCGACCTGACCTTCACCTGTGTCGAGGTCACGCCGCTGCGGCACGCCGCGGCGCCGACGCTTCGGTTCGTCCTGCGGGTCGAGGAGCACAGCGGTGAGCGGCTGCACGTGCTGGCGCTTCGCTGCCAGATCCGCATCGAGCCCGGCGCGCGCCGCTACGACGACGCGGAGGCGCAGGCGCTGACCGGGCTGTTCGGAGCCGGCCCGCCGCATCCGATCCAGTTCGCGATGGTGTCCACGATGGTTCCCGGCTTCACCGGGAGCGCGGACGTCGAGCTCGCCGTGCCCTGCAGCTACGATCTTGAGGTCGCCTCCGGCAACTACTTCCAGTCGCTGCGAGGCGGGGTGATCCCGCTACGTCTGATGTTCAGCGGAACCGTCTTCGGGGTGGGCCCGCACGGGCTGCGCGTCGAGCAGGTGCCCTGGCGCCTGGAGACCACCTGCCGCCTGCCGGTGGCCACCTGGCGCGAGCTGATCGACGCCTACTTCCCCGGCTCGGGCTGGCTGCGCCTGGATCGCAGCACCGTCGACGCGCTCACGCGCTACCGCCGTGACCATGCCATCGCGACTGCCGACGCCGCGATCGTCTCGCTGCTGGCCGGGGAGGACCGATGAGATCGCCGGACCGGACCAGCACCGATGCGGCCATCAGTGACCATGCCGGAGGTCGGACGGCCTCACCCGTGCCCGGCGTCGAGGACGCGCTCGGCTTCCTGTCCGCCGCGGCGCGGGCGCTGTCGGACACCGTCCTGTACGAGGGCTACCTGCTCTACCCCTACCGGTCCGACGCGCTGAAGAACCAGCAGCACTGGCAGTTCGGGGTACTGATGCCCCCGTCGTTCGCCGGCGCCGGCAGCGGCGAGCACAGCAACGCGCACACCGAGTTCCTCCTCGACGGCGGCCCGGACGCCCGGCTGACAGTCGCGCTCCGCTGGCTGTGGGAGCACGACGGAGCGCGCGGCGAGGCGGCCACCGCCCTGCGCGTGCGCATCGCCGACGTGCTCGATGAGCCGGCACGCCGAGAACTCACCTACACGCCACCGCAGCCGACGCCGTCGACGCCCGCGGCGCGCGGCGAGCTGCTGCTCGACGCCCAGCGGCTTCCTGGCCCCTACGGGGGATTCCGGATTCGCGCGACCGTCCGCAACATCTCCGCCGGTGAGCCGCCGCACGCCGCCGCCGGGTCGCGGGACGCGGCGTTGGGGGCCGCGTTCATCGGGCTGCAGCTGGTGGCCCACGTCGCCCCGGGGGAGTTCCTGTCGCCGGCGGACCCGCCCGAATGGGCGGCCCACGCCGCGGCTGACTGTGCCAACGAGCGGCTGTGGCCCGCTCTGCTGGGCCGGCCCGGCCGCAGCGGCACGCTGCTGGCGGCACCGATCATCCTCCCGGACGACCCTCATCTCGCCGCGGAGAGCCCGACCTCCTTCTGCGACGCCACCGAGATCGACGAGGTGCTGGCCCTGCGCACGGCGACCCTGACCGAGACCGAACGGCGCGACGCCCGGGCGGGTGACCCGCGGGCGGCCGAGCTCCTGGACGCCGTCGCGGAGCTCGCGCCGGCGATGGTCGAGAAACTCCACGGCCGCACCCGGATCGGCGGCTCCGACCCGGGTCGTGCCACCCCGGCCACCCCGGCCACGCAGCTGACCCCGTCCCCGCAGCTGGTGGAGGGCGCCAAGGTGTGGGTCCGGCCCCACCGCGGGCGGACCGACGCGCAGGACATGTTCGTCGACGGTGCCGCCGCCACCGTCGCCGCGGTGCTGCACGACCTCGACGGACGAACCCACATCGCGGTCACCCTGGACGAGGACCCGGGCGCCGACCTGCGCCGAGAGTTCGGCCGCTTCCTGTATTTCCGCCCGGACGAACTGGAACCGAGATGAACCCGCCCACACTGGTCGCCGGAGTGGGCAACGTCCTGCTCGCCGATGACGGTTTCGGCGTCGAGGTGGTGCGCCGCCTGCTCGACGCCGGCCCACCGCCGGGCGTCACGGTCGCCGACTACGGGATCAGCGGCATGCAGCTGGCCCTCGACCTGTGTTCCGGGTACAGGGCTGTGGTGCTCGTCGACGCGCTCGGGCGCGGGCACCCGCCGGGAACGGTCTCGCTGCTGGATCTGGGCGGCGCGCGGGAACCGGTCGGCTTCGACGCGCACGGGATGCGGCCGGACGCCGTCCTCGACCTGGTCGCCACGCTCGGCGGTCGCCTCGACCGCGCCCTGCTGGTCGGCTGCGAACCGGCCATCGTGCATCCCCAGATCGGGCTGTCCGCGCGGGTGGCAGCCGCCGTGGAGCCCGCGACCCGGCTCGTCCGCTCCGTGGTCGAGGAGGTGGGGGCCTCGGAGGAGGCCCCGGCAACACCCGCGCATTCGTACTCGCACTCGCATTCGAACTCGCGAAGGAGCTGATCATGTCGCACTGGATACTGCTCGCCGCCGCGACGGCCGGCCTCGGCGCCGTGGCCGTCACCGTGACCCCTGACGTGCGGCGCTACCTCGAGTTCAGCAGGTCGTGATCCGGCATGTGCCTTGGCATCCCAGGCGAGGTCGTGGAGATCCGCCCGGACCGCCCGGACATCGCGACGGTGGACGTCAGCGGAGTGCGGCGTGCGATCAACATCGGCCTGCTCGACGCCACCCCGCCCCGGCCGGGTGACTGGGTCCTCATCCATGTCGGCTTCGCGTTGTCCCTGATCGACGAGGCCGAGGCCCGGGCGGCGCTGGAGTTCCTCACCGGCATCGGGCGGGCCTACGACGACGAGCTGGCGGCTCTGCGCGCATCGGCCATCGACTGAGCCTCTTCAGGCTCACTGAACGTCGGCCGACCAGCGAGGAAGGAGGGGGAGCTGATGCGCTTCGTCGACGAGTACCGAGACGCCGACACCGCGCGGGCGCTGTCGGCCCGGATGGCCGACCTGTGCGAACCCGGGCGCGCCTACGCGTTCATGGAGGTGTGCGGCGGGCACACCCACACGATCTACAAACACGGACTGGAGGACCATCTCCCGCCGGAGGTCAGCCTGGTGCATGGCCCGGGCTGCCCGGTGTGTGTCATTCCGATGGGCCGGGTCGACGATGCCATGCACATCGCCCGTCAGGACGGCGTCATCATGACCTCGTTCGGCGACATGATGCGGGTTCCGGGCAGTCACGGCTCGTTCTTCGACGCGAACGCCGAGGGAACCGACATCCGGATGGTCTACTCCCCGCTCGACTCGCTGAAGATCGCGCGGGCGAATCCGGACCGGCGGGTCGTGTTCATGGCGATCGGCTTCGAGACGACGACACCGTCCACCGCGCTGACGGTGCTGCGGGCGGCCGCGGAAGGACTGGAGAACTTCTCCATCTTCTGCAACCACATCACGATTGTGCCGGCGCTGCGGGCGATCCTCGACTCCCCCGACGTGCGCCTGGACGGATTCGTGGGCCCCGGGCACGTCTCGACGGTCATCGGCTGCCGGCCGTACGAGTTCATCCCACGCGACTACGGCAAGCCGCTGGTCGTCTCCGGCTTCGAGCCGCTGGACATCCTGCAGTCCATCTACCAGCTGCTCCGTCAGCTCCGGGACGGACGGTGCGAGGTCGAGAACCAGTACACCCGGGTGGTCGCGGCCGAGGGCAACCCGGTGGCGCTCGCCGCCATCGACGAGGTCCTCGAACCGCGGCCGGACTTCGAGTGGCGCGGGCTGGGACGCATTCCGTGGTCGGCCATGCAGGTGCGGGAACGGTTCGCGGCCTTCGACGCCGAGCGGATCTTCGCGCCACCGGGTGCCCGGGTCGCCGACCCGAAGGCCTGCCAGTGCGGCGAGGTCCTCACCGGTGTGATCAAGCCGTGGGAGTGCAGGGTCTTCGGCACCGGCTGCACCCCGGAGACCCCGATCGGGGCATGCATGGTCTCCCCCGAAGGGGCCTGCGCGGCCTACTACAACTTCGGGCGCCTGCGCCATCGCGGCTCCACCAGCACCCAGCGCGGGGATGACGTCGGCTCCGTCGACCCCAGAAAGGCTGACCCCAGAAAGGCTGACACCAGACAGGCTGACCCGAGGAAGGCGGTGATCCGCGCATGACGGCGGCAGGCCGGGGTGCGTCCGGAGTCCTCGACCGCGTCGAGGCCGCCCGGCGCCGGCGTCCCAAGCTGCGCGACACCCACATCACCTCGGCGCACGGCGCCGGCGGCAAGGCCACGGCGACCCTGGTCGACGCGGTCTTCCTCGAGGCGCTGCGCAACCCGCTGCTGGAACCGCTGGAGGACGCGGCGGTGTTCGACGCCGGCACCGAGCGCCTCGCCCTCACGACGGACTCGTTCGTCGTCACGCCGCTGTTCTTCCCCGGTGGCAACATCGGGGATCTCGCGGTGAACGGCACGGTCAACGACCTGGCGGTGGCCGGGGCCCGCCCGTTGCACCTGGCCAGCGCGGTCATCCTCGAGGAGGGCATGGACATCGCGGACCTGCGGCGGATCGTGGCGTCGATGGCCGAGGCGGCGACGCGCGCGGGCGTGTCGATCGTCACCGGGGACACGAAGGTCGTCCAGCGTGGCCGGGCCGACGGCTGCTACATCACCACGACGGGCGTCGGGCTGGTCGATCCGGGGCTGCGGCTCGGGGCGTCGCTGGCTCGGCCGGGGGATGTCGTCGTGGTCACGGGGCCGATCGGCGACCACGGGATCACGGTGCTGCTGGCCCGCGGGGAGCTGGACCTCAGCGCCGACCTCCGCTCCGACACCGCCCCGCTGTCAGCCCTCACCGCACGCCTGCTGGCAGCCGTGAACACACCGGGCGGTGACGGCACGCGGGACGGTGGCGGCGCACCGGGCAGTGGCGGCGCACCGGGCGGTGGCGGCGTGCGGGCGATGCGGGACGCGACCCGCGGTGGTGTCGCGACGATCCTCAACGAGGTCGCGAAGGCGTCCGGTGTCGGGGTCGTCGTCGACGAAGCCGCGGTGCCCGTCCGCACCGAGGTGCGCGGCGCCTGTGAGCTGCTCGGGCTCGACCCGCTGTACGTCGCGTGCGAGGGCAGGATGGTGGTGATCGTCGCCCCGGAGGCGGTCGACACCGCGCTCGCGGCCCTGCGTGCGGACCCGCTCGGAGCGCAGAGCACGGTGATCGGCCGGATCGTCGACGACCCGCCGGGAACGGTGCTGCTCAACACGGCGTTCGGCGGCACCCGCATCGTCGACCTGCTGGTGGGCGATCCGCTGCCGCGGATCTGCTGACCGGGCGGTCGCGCGGTGCACGAACTCTCGGTCACCGTCGGCCTGGTCGACATGATCGTCGACCGGCTGCCCGCGGACGTACGGGTCACCCGGGTGGTGCTGGAGATCGGCCGGTTGTCCGGAGTGATGACCGAGCCGGTGCGGTTCTGCTTCGACCTGGTCGCCGCCGGCACACCGCTGGCCGGCGCGCGGCTGGAGCTCACCGAGCCGGTCGGGCGGGGCCACTGCCGACGGTGCGGGCGCGACGTCGACCTGCCCGACCTGCTCACGCCGTGCCGGTGCGGCAGCCACGAGATCGACCTGACCGGCGGTGAGCAGGTCCGGATCACCGCGGTCGAGGTCACCGAGGAGGCGGGTTGATGTCGAGGAGGCGGGTTGATATCGAGGAGGCGGGCTGATGTCGAGGATGTGGGCTGATGTGTGGCACCTGCGGATGTGACCGCACCGACGAGTCGGCACTCGAGACCGGCGCCGGTGCCGCGACGCGGATGCTGCGCCTGGAGCTGGACGTTCTGGCCCGCAACGACGAGGCCGCCCGGGAGAACCGGGCCTGGCTGGCGGCGCGGCGGACGGCCGCCGTCAACCTGATGAGCTCTCCGGGCTCGGGGAAGACGACGCTGCTGGAGCACACGATCCCCGGTCTCACCGGGGCCGTCGAGTGCGCGGTGATCGAAGGCGACCAGGAGACACGGCTGGACGCCGAGCGCATCCGCGCGAGCGGCGCGCCGGCAGTCCAGGTGAACACGGGCACCGGCTGTCATCTGGACGCTGCCTCCGTCGGCCGGGCGCTGCGCGAGCTCGACCCGCCGCCCGGCCCCGGCCGCCTCGATCCGCACCGCGGCGCCGTCGACCCGCACCGGGGCTCCGTCGACCCGCACCGGGGCTCCGTCGTGCTCATCGAGAACGTGGGGAACCTCGTCTGCCCCGGGCTGTTCGATCTCGGGGAGACGGCCCGCGTCGTGCTCACCTCGGTCACCGAGGGCGAGGACAAACCGACCAAGTACCCGCACATGTACCGGGCCGCGGATCTGATCCTGCTGACCAAGGTCGATCTGCTGCCCTGGCTGGCCTTCGACGGTGATCAGTTCACCGACGCGGTGCGTCAGGTCAACCCGTCCGTCCGGGTGCTGGCGGTGTCCGCGAACGACGGGGCCGGGCTGTCCGACTGGTTCTCCTGGCTGCGCGCGCTGGCGACCGCCGCCTGACCGAGGCTGATCCCGCCGTCGTTGCAGGGCACCCGCGCATGGGTCAGCACGGTGAAGCCCGATCGGGCCAGGCCGTCCTCGATCTCCCCGGCGAGCCGCACGTTGCCGAACACACCGCCCGACAGGGCCACGGTGCCGGGCTCCGTTCCGAACAGCCGCTCCCTCAGCGCCACACAGGTGTCGACGGTGAGCCTGGCCAGGGTGGTGTGGAAACGCGCCGCGATGACCGCCGGCGTGGTCCCGGCACGCAGGTCCGCCACGACGTCCCGGACCAGCCCTGCACCCGACAGGACCAGGGCGTCGGTGCCCTGCGCTCCCCCGACTCGTGCTCCCCGCGCCGATGCTCCCCCGCCTGCCCCGGACGGGTAGGCGCCGTGGTCACCGGGTGCGGCCAGCTGCTCCAGCTCGATGGCGGCCTGCCCCTCGTAGCGGATCGTGTCGCGGACTCCGACCAGCGCGGCGACCGCGTCGAACAGCCGCCCCACGCTGCTGGTCCGCGGCGCCAGCGGGGCCGGCGGCGTCAGCGAGGTGGCCACGGGCACGCGGGCCAGGCTGGTCACCGCGCCCCACCACGCCTCGTTGCGCCGCGCCACCCCGAGCCGCTCGCGGTCGTCCACCCCGGCGGCCTGCAGGTAGGAGGCGGCCATCCGCCATGGTGCGCGGATCGCCGCCGCCCCGCCGGGCAGTGCCACCGGCTCGAAGTAGGCCACCCGGGTGAAGCCGGTGAGGTCGGCCCACAGGAACTCCCCACCCCACAGGGTGCCGTCGAGGCCGAAGCCCAGACCGTCGAACGCCACCCCCAGAACGGGCCCCCGCCGCCCGTTGTCCGCCAGGCAGGAGGCGATGTGCGCATGGTGGTGCTGGACGCCGATGACGGGCAGCTCCTGCTCCAGCGCCCACTTGGTGGACAGGTACTCCGGATGCAGGTCGTGCGCCACCAGCTCCGGCCGGATGTCGAACAGCCTGCCCAGATGCTCGATGGCACCGGCGAACGAGCGCAGGGTCGCCGGGTTCTCCAGGTCGCCGAGGTGCCCGGACAGGTGCGCGCGCCGCCCCGCCGCCAGGCAGACCGTGTTCTTCAGCTCCGCTCCGCATGCGAGCACGGGCCGGGCGACGTCCCAGGCCAGCGGCACCGGCTCCGGCGCGTAGCCGCGGGACCTGCGCACCACCGCCTCGCGGCCGCGGACCGACCGGGTGACCGAGTCGTCCAGGCGGGTGTGGATGGCCCGGTCGTGCAGAAGGAACCCGTCGGCGACCCGGCCCAGCCCGGCGAGGGCCTCGTCGTCGCGGAACAGGATCGGCTCGTCGGAGATGTTGCCGCTGGTGAGGACGATCGGACCGGGCAGGCGCCCGAGCAGCAGATGGTGCAGCGGCGTGTAGGGCAGCATGATCCCGAGCGTCCGGACCCCGGGGGCCACCGACGGCGCGATGCACGGGGATGTCCCGGTACCGTCGGGCGGTGCGGGCCGGCGGTCGAGCAGCACGATCGGGCGGCGCCGGCAGGTCAGCAGCCGGCGGGCGGTCCCGTCGACGACGCAGAGCCGTTCCACCTCGGCCAGATCCCGGGCCATCAGGGCGAACGGCTTGCCGTCGCGGCGCTTGCGCCGGCGCAGCTGGGCAACCGCCGTCTCGTCGGCGGCGAGCACGGCCAGGTGGTACCCGCCGAGGCCTTTGACCGCCAGGATCCCGCCGGCCCGCAGCAGCGCCGCGGCCAGGTTCAGCGCATGGTCGGACGGCATCTGGCCCGGACGGGCGGTGGGACGGAACCCGGCCCCGAGGCGGAACCCCGGACCGAGGCGGAACTCGGGGGTCAGCCAGAACCCCTGCGCCGGCCGGAACTCCAGTGCGGGCCCGCAGTCCGGGCAGCACACCGGCTGGGCGTGGAAACGCCGGTCGGCCGGGTCCTCGTACTCGGCCCGGCAGCGGTCGCACATCCGGAACGGCGCCATCGTCGTGGCGGGCCGGTCGTAGGGGACGTCCAGGATGATCGTGAAACGCGGCCCGCAGTTCGTGCAGTTGATGAACGGGTACTGGTAGCGCCGGTCGGCCGGGTCGGCCAGCTCGCGCAGGCAGTCCGCGCAGGTGGCGCTGTCGGCGCAGACCTGCGTCCGCGGCCCGCCCCCGTCGCGCGCCGGATCGCTCGCGACGATGCGAAAGCCACCCCCCGGTTCCGCGGAACCGGCGCCGGGCGCGCCGTCCGCACCGTGCGCGCTCGCCGTGCCGGCCGCGCCGGCCGTGCCCGCCGCGCCGCCGAAGTGGTGGTCGGTGTGGTCGGTGCACTCCGTGACGTCAACGGTTTCGATCTCCGCGAGCGGCGGGGCTTCGTCCCGCAGCGCGGTCAGGAAGGCGGCGACGTCGGCGCCGTCACCGTCCAGCTCGATGTGGACGCCCTCGCTGTCGTTACCGACCTCGCCGCGCAACCCCAGCCGGGTGGCCAGCCCGTGGACGAAAGGGACGGAAGCCGACCCCCTGCACGATCCCGGTCACGTCGACCCTGACATGCTCTCGTGCCGCCATTGCCCGAGTGTCGCTCAGACTACTGACGGTCGCCCGTCGAGCTACTGCCCGTCGCCCATCGGGTGTCCGAAGGTGTCCTCGAAGACCAGCTCGGCGACGGGGCGGCGGCGCAGCCGGCGCGGGAAGTCCGCCTCCGGGTAGCCGACCGCCAGGTGCGCCGCGGTGACGTACCCGGGCGGGATCGCGAGCAGCTCGGCCACCGCGGGCTCGTCCGCGACCAGCAGCGTGGTCAGGGCGGTGGCGACGCCCTGACCGCGCAGCGCGAGGCAGAGGTTCTGCACGATCGGGTAGACCGACGCCCCGCCGACGATGCTGAGCCGGCCGAGGTCGGTGTCGGTCGGATGCAGCGCCGCCAGCTCCACGCAGACCACGATGAGCACCGGCACCTCGGCGAGATGTTGCACGAAGTGATCCGTGTCGGGCGGCGGCTCGAGCCCACGCTCCCGCAATGCCGCCAGGTAGAGCTGCCAGCGGGCCCGGTACAGCTCCGCCAGCGCCGCGCGGCGCTCCGGGTCGCGCACGACGACGAACCGCACCGGCTGCCGGTTCCCGCCCTGCGGCCCGAACCGGGCCGCGTCGAACGCCTCGACCAGGACGTCGTCGGGCACCGGGTCCGGCCGGAACCGGCGGCAGGTCCCCGTGGTGCGCATCGCGTGGGTCAGCTCCATGGGCGGATCCTGGTCGAAGGAGACGTCCACCTTCTGGAAGCTCTTGAACTGCTCGGCCTGCGCGTACGCGGTGTAGACGCGCCGGTCCGAGTCGGTCAGGACGACGTCGTCCGTGAACGGCGTCAGCAGCGCGCGCGGGTACAGCCGCCCGACCCGCACCGTGTTGATCTCCATCGCGAACACGATCACCACGGCGAGCAGGTACAGCCAGGTCACCAGGCCGAGCACCAAGGCGAACAGCCCATACACCTGGGTCCGACCCTGCAGCTGGTACTGCAGCAGATAGGTACCGGCCGACTGGAGCAGCTGCCAGCCCACGGCCGCGACCGCCGCCCCGGGCAGGACCTGGCGAAACGACACGTCCTTGACGGTGAGCAGCTGAAAGGCCACAAGGACCAGGCCCGTGTTCCCGACGAGACCGAGCACCACGGCCAGCACCTGCAGACCGACCCCGAGGCCGGTCCCCAGGTCACTCGCCCGGGTCGTGATCGCCGAGAGCACGGTCGTCAGGAGCACACCGAGGCCGAGCAGACCGATCAGGCCGAAGCTGCGCACCCGCGCGAAGAAGGGGTTCGGCCGGGACCGGCGCGGGACCGCCCACACCGTGTCCAGCGCGTTGCCGACCGCGCGGGCCACCCCGAGGCTGCCCCAGATGCTGCCGAACAGACCGATCGCCACCGCGGCGGCGCTCCCCCGCAGCGCGTGGACGTCGTTGCGCAGCTGGTCACCGATGATCGGGAACTGGCTGAGCGCGGAGCTGACCACCTGCTCCTGCAGGTCCGGATGCCCGGCGAGCACGAAACCGAGGCAGGTGGTGAGCAGCAGGAGCAGCGGGAACAGGGAGAGGAACCCGTAGAAGGCGATCAGCGCGGCCAGGTACCCGCCCTGGTCCTCGGTGAACTTGTAGACGACCGCGAGCGGGAACGCGACACTCGGCCGGCTCTGCTGCGCACGATCCAGCCGCGCGCCGAGGGCCACCCTGCGCCTCCTCGTCTCGGCGCGCCACCCGCACGCCCTCCGGAGAATCTGGACCGATACCCGCGATCGTAGGGATGACCCACGCGAAAGTATCTCCCAGGGCGCTGACTTTAGGCCTGTCCTGGCGACGACAGCGCCAGCCGGGAAGTGCCGGTCCGGCTTCCGGATCAGGCGTCCCGGCGCTGCGCCAGGAGCAGGGCCGGGGTCAGTGCGACAGCGGCATAGCCGGCGAGGAGCACGGCGGAGACGAGCATTCCCGGATGAGGATCCGGCTGCAGGTCGTCAACGAGTCGGCCAGGCCGAGGAAGGTGTAACGGCCGGCATCCTCCCGCAGCGAGCTCGGGAACACCGCGGGCAACGCGCTCATCACCACGAAGGTCACGAACATGAACAGCGAGATCGCCGCGCCCGTCGTGCGTGCCGATGCACCGACCGCGAAGCCGAACACCGAGATGAACGTCGTGTAGGCGACGATACCGAGCAGAGCCTGCCAGGCGCCGCCGTCACCCACCCCGATCGAGAGCCCGTCCGGGTAGACCGCCCGCGTCAGGGGCCAGCAGCACACCGCTCAGCGGCTGGAGCGGATCGAAGCCGCCCTCGGCAACCTGCCATGCCCTGGGCCGCGCCGCGGCGTCAGCCGGGTCGGTGGCCATCGCCGTCAGCAGCCCGAACACCGGCACCAGCACCGCCGCGGTACCGAGGCACCACCAGGTCGACCGCACCGACACCAGCTTGATCCACTCCGATCGAAGCACGAACCTGATCACGATCGAGCCTCCTCCTGCGCACGACGCGCGCGGTAGTCGACGCACCGGTGAGTGCCAGGTAGGCCTCCTCAAGGGAGGACCGGCGCTCCGCCAGATGTGTGACCCGGACACCGGCCGCGCGCAGCAGCTCACCCGCCCGGTCGGCATCGAGGCCCCGGACGAGCAGCCCGCTCTGGTCGACGGCGACGTCACCGCCACCCGCAGGATCACCGCGCGGCCGGCGACCCGCGTCATCATCCTGACCTCGTTCGACCTGGACGAGTACGTCTTCGCCGGGCTGCGTGCGGGGGCCAGCGGTTTCCTCCTGAAGGACGCCCCGCCCGAGGATCTGCTGACCGCGATCCGCGTGGTGGCGGCCGGCGACGCCCTGCTCAGCCCGGCGGCCACCCGCCGCCTCATCGACCGGTTCACCGCCACACCCCCGGCCGAAGGGGACGCCCCCGAACCCAGCCCGTCCCGCCAGCTCCTGAGCAGGCTCACCGACCGCGAACGGGACGTCCTCACCCGGGTCGCCAGGGGAATGTCCAACGCCGAGATAGCCGCCGACCTGGTCCTGGCCACCAGCACGATCAAGACCCATATGACCAACCTGCTGGCCAAGACCAGCTCGCGGGACCGCACCCAGCTGGTGATCTTCGCATACGAATCCGGCCTCACCAGCTGAAGCCATCAGTGGTCGGCTGCACCTGTGGTGAGCCGATGGTGGAACCGGGCGTTACCGGCTCGCGGGCACGAGTGCCGCGGCGGGCCGGGTCGCCGGGATCGCCCTCATAAGATGACGCCGTCAGCGAAGATCCGCCGTAGCCGGAGCCGACGGGAGTGCATCGTGCGAGAGATCGCCGTGTTCAGCGGGAGTGCGCATCACCAGCTCGCGGAGGAAGTCTGCGGCCATCTCGATGTTCCGCTCTCGCCGGTCCGCGTCGACCGTTTCGCCAACGACTGCCTGGAAGTACAGCTGCAGGCGAACTGCCGCGAGCGCGACATCTTCATCATCCAGCCGCTGATCAAGCCCGTTCAGGAGAACCTGGTCGAGTTGCTGCTCATGCTCGACGCGGCCCGCGGCGCCTCCGCCGCCCGGATCACCGTCGTCATGCCGCACTACTCCTACGCGCGGTCCGACAAGAAGGACACACCGCGGATCTCGATCGGAGGCCGGCTCGTCGCCGACCTGCTGGTCGCCGCCGGCGCCAGCCGCATCCTCGCGATGACCCTGCACTCACCCCAGGTGCACGGCTTCTTCAGCGTCCCGGTCGACCACCTGCACGCGCTGCGGGAACTCGCCCAGCACTTCCGGCGCAACGACCTGTCGAACACGACCGTCGTCTCCCCCGACCTCGGCAACGCCAAGGAGGCGGCGCGGTTCGCCCGGCGGCTCGGAGTACCGGTCGCGGCCGGTGCCAAGCAGCGCTTCGCGGACGACCGCGTCGCCATCAGCGCCGTCATCGGTGACGTCGCGGGCCGCGACGTCATCATCCTGGACGACGAGATCGCCCAGGGCAGCACCGTGCTCGAACTGCTGGAGCGCCTGCGCGAGATCGGCGTCCGCTCCATCCGGGTGGCCTGCACCCACGGGCTGTTCGCCAACGGCGCGCTCAAGCGCATCGGCGACCAGCCCGACGTCACGGAGATCGTCTGCACCAACACGGTCCCCGTACCGGGAGCCGACGAGTTCTCCAAACTCACCGTGCTGTCCGTCGCCCCGGCACTCGCCGAGGCCATCCGGCACATCCACAACGGCGAATCCGTCAGCGCCCTGTTCGACTGACCCCAGCGCAACCGCCAGCCGGGTCGACTTCAGCCACTCAGGCGTCGGGTTCTGCCGCGGTCCAGGCGACCGAGGTTTCTCGAAGTTCGGTGAACAGGAGATCAGCGAGTTCGGCGAAGGATTCGGCGGCCGGTGGTGTTGCGGCCGTAGATCTTCACGGTGGGAGCATAGCCGCCCATGTCGGTATAGAAGGCCAGCGAGTTGTGACGCATGGCCTGGGCCACGCCTTCCAGGTAGGTGGTGATCTTTGCCTGGGGGTGGGAGGCCGCCACCGCGGTCATCACCGCGACGACCTGCCAACCTGGCCCGACCTGCGGCCGTTGGCCGGTCCCGCGTTCTTCGCCCTGCTGTATGCACAGGGCAGGGGGGACAACGACCTTGCCAAGCCGCTTCCACACGGTTTCCTGCACAACAGGGTCTGATCCCCTGACCGTCGCCGCCGGCATCACTCGAGCGTGCTCGCCCGCAGCGGTTCGACGGACGTGCCGGCTACCGCCGAACCCGGCAGGACCGAGCCGACCAGCCCGGTCGCCGCGCGGTAGCCGTCCCGCACGGCCACGGCGAAGTCGTCGAGCCGGCTTCGGTCGACGAGCGCCGTCGCACAGCCGGCGAACCCGCCGCCGGTCATCCGCGCCCCGTGGCAGCCTGGTGCAGCGACCGCGGCCTCGACCATCGCGTCGAGCTCGCGGCTGGACACGGCGAAGTCGTCCCGGATGCTGCGGTGCCCCTCGACCAGGATCCGGCCCACGGTGGCCACATCGCCGGCGCGCAGCCCCGCCGCGGCCTGCGCCACGCGCCGGTTCTCCGACACGACATGACGTGCCCGAGCGAGCGCGACCGGGTCGAGCCGCTCGGCGGCGTCGGCCGGCAGCCGCGCGCCGATGTCGCGCAGTGCCGGCACCCCCAGCAGCCGCGCGGCTCTTGTGCACTCGGCCCGCCGGTCGGCATAGGCGCTGGTCACGATGCGCCGCCGGGTGGCGGTGTCGAGGACGACGACGGCGACGTCAGCCGGCAGCGGCACCGGTTCGGCGGTGCCGTACCGGCAGTCCACCAACAGCGCGTGCCCGGCGACTCCGCCGGCGCAGGCGAGCTGGTCCAGCAGCCCGGTCGCCGCACCCACCCACTCGTTCTCCGCTCGGTGCGCGAGCCGGGCCATCGCCAGCGGATCCCACGGAAGGCCAGTGGTGTAGGCGATGCCGGCGGCCACGGCGAGTTCCAACGCCGCCGAGGACGACAGCCCGGCGCCGGTCGGAATGTCGCTGGCCACGGCCCCCTGCCAGCCGGCAAGGGGGCCGTGGGCGGCGGCGAGCAGCACCGCGACGCCCTCGACGTAACCCGCCCAGCCCGGCGCCGGCCGCCGCCCCGGTCCGACCGCGGACGCCGACGGCTCCTGGATCCGTGGCGGCGGCAGGGCGACGCGCGCAGCGGCATCTTCCCGCTCGGAGACGAGCTCGATCTCGCCCCGCCGCCCAGCGGTGCCCGGCGTCGGTCGCAGCGCGATCCACAGTTCCAGGTCGACCGCGGCCGGCAGGCAGAAGCCGTCGTTGTAGTCGGTGTGCTCGCCGATCAGGTTGACGCGCCCGGGCGATCGGACCAACGCCGTGGGGCGCCCGCCGAAGGCCGCGGCGAAACCGGCGATCGCGCGCTCCCTCGCCGACCGTGCGCCGGCCGACGGCGTTCCCGCAACCAGTACCCCGTCCGCCGTCATCGGCCGGCCTCCGGCCGGACCGGGACGGACCGCCCGTGCGCGGGTCCCCGGGCGGGTGCGGCCGCAGCGGGCAGACAGGCACGGAGCCGGGACGCGGCGGACTCGGGGGTGAGGTCGCGCTGGACACCGGCGCGCATCTCGTGGCCGACCAGGAACTTACGCACGGTCGCCGATCGCAGCAGCGGCGGGTGGCCGCCCATCGGCGCCCCCGCCGGCACCGGGGCCGGGGCAGCCAGTCCTGTCTCGGGGAGCACCGGCCGCAACGCCGGGAAGTCGTTGGTGAAGACGTACGTGCCCTGGTGGTCGGGATTACGAAGCCCGCTCGCGCGGACATTGCCCGGGCAGAGGTGGCAGCTGGGGTCGTGTTCGGGGATGACCGGCGGCGGCAGCGTCTCCCTGCCGCCCTGCCACGGCCGCCGATCCCTGCCAGCCGAGACGAGGACCCAGCGGCCGGTCAGCGGGTTGTAGCGCCGGTGCGCCCCCGGCTCCTCCCTCGGTGTGTTCATGGCAGAGCGGTTCTCCTCTGTCCGGTCATGGCCGGTGCGCGGTCGGCTGGACCACGTCGCGGCGGCTGGCCCGCGGTCCGCGGGGTCGCGCCTACCGGCCGGCCGCGAGGCAGATCGAGCCGGACCGTCAGGGCGCCGGCTCCTCGTCACCGGTGGGCGGGGGTGTGGGGCCGCCGTCCGTGTGGTCGAGCAGCCGGGCGACGGCTTCCAGCATCTCCTTCAGACGCTCGATCGCGGCCGAGTCGGCGCTGCGCATCGCCTTGGCGAGAGCATCGTCGATAACCGCGGCTGGTCGGTTGTGGGCACGGCGTTTCGCCTCGGCGGTAGGACGCACGAGCGTCCTGCGGCGGTCCTGGGGGTCGCTGTCCGTCTCGACGACGCCGGCCTGGCGCAGCCGGGCGACACACGCCGAGACCTGGCTCTGCGGGAACTGGACACGCGCGGTGATGTCCGAGATCGAACTCCCGGGGTTTTCGAAGACGTCGAACACGATCGCGCGCGTCGGCCCGGACAGCCGCAGGACCCCGATCTCCGGGATCGCCTGCTCCCCGATCTTCATCAGCCGCCGGCCCAACAGGAAGAGCTCGAAACCGTCCATGCCGCCTTACACCGGGGATGATGTATCGATCGTGCTGGATCGCTGCACCCGCACAGTGTCGCAGGCGCATCGCTCCCGCCCGACGCGAGCCGATGACGATCAGGCGTCGTGGACGAGTTCGGCTCTCCTGCACGCCGACGGCGATCCGTGCGTCGTCGTCGGTCGCCATGCCGTTCTCGGTGACCAGGATCGGCACCCGGGCGTGCTCGGCCGCGAGCCGGACGGTGTGTCCCAGGGCCGGCGGGTAGACCTCCCAGCCGGTCTGCGTAGTGGCCGCTTCCTCCGGCGGCGGGAGCAGCCCGCTCGGTCCCACCCGCTCTCGGGTGTAGGTCTGGTCCCCTACGAAGTCGTCGTCGCGCGATACCTCGAGCCAGTCGAGTTCGGATGTCTGCCGCACGGCCTGCGCACGTGACTCACCATCCGGCGCATGGTGCACACCCACGGCACCAGATCACCGATGTGGCGGGTGACCCGCCCGGCATAGCGGGCGAACCGGTCCGCGGCCTCGGGATTGGCCCACCCCCCGGCCGCGGCGAACCATCGGGGGGCCGAGAAGCGCTCCGGCCACGGCGAATCGTCAGGACCGTACTGTTGATTTCACGCTGAACGCCCGAGAGGACCGGGGAAGATCGCGCTCCGGGACTTTCGGCGCGGAGCGCTGACTACGACGATGTGCCCTCGGTGGACGTCGGCCTGTCTCCCAGCCGTGGCTGCGGCGGCTCGGCGGTGACGGTGGCGGTGGTGACCGGTGCCGATTTCACCCCGTTGAGTCGTGCGAGGTAGGCGTTGTAGGCGTCGAGCTGCTCGTCGACCCCCAGCGTGTCGACCCGCCGCTCGCGGTTGCGGGCGCGGCGTTCGTCCGTGCGGGCCCACTGCACCGCGAGCACGAGCATCACGATCAGGGTCGGGACCTCGCCGAACGACCAGGCGATGCCACCGGCCGTGCCCTGGTCGTCCAGCGGGCTGTCGCCCCACGGCCGGACGAGGACGTCGTACCAGCCGCTGCCCAGCACCGTCGTCGTGCTCATCATGGTCAGCCCAAGAAAGGCGTGGAACGGGATGACCGCGACCAGCATGAGCACCCGACCGGGATGCGGTGGGCGTTTCGGCAGCGGGTCGACGCCGATCAGCACCTCGAAGAAGTAGAAGCCCGTCATGAGGAAATGGGCGTTCATGAAGAGGTGGCCGAGGTGGTTGTTCATCAGGTCACTGAGCAACGAGCTCAGGTAGATCACGTAAAGGCTGCCGGCGAAGTTCGCCGTGACGAACAGCGGATGGGTCACGATCCGCGCGGGCCAGGAATGCAGGGCGGCGACCAGCCATTCCCGCGGCCCGCTGCGGTAGGGCGCGGGCGCGGTCCGCAGCGCCCGCAGCGCGAGCGTGATCGGCGCGCCGAGAACCAGCGGGATCGGCGCCAGCATGGTGAGGATCATGTGCTGGGCCATGTGCACGCTGAGCAGCACCGGCCCGTAGCGCCCGAGGCCGCCGGACGTCACGGCGACGACCAGGAGGAGCCCACCGAGGAACCCGACGGTTCGCCCGACCGGCCACCGGTCACCCCGGCGCGTCAGCCGGATCACGCCGGCGATGTAGAGCCCGGCGGCGAGCACGCACAGCCCGATGAACACCCAGTCTGGACGCCAGTCGGCCAGCAGCCGCCACGGGGTCGGCGCCGGCGGCATCGGGTAGCCCAGCAGCGCCTCGGTGGCGTCCTTCGGCACGGCCGCGTCGTCGACCGGGGTCGACGTCCGGGAGAGTGCGGCGGCCAGGCCGAACGTCGCCGCCAGGACGCAGCTCTCGATCAGCGCGAGCCGGCGGAACAGCTGACGCCGGGCGCCGCCGGCCCCGGCCGCGGCCGCGGCTTTGGCCCCGGTCCCGGCCGCGGCTGCGGTGCTGGCCTCGGCTGCGGCCCCGGCTTTGGCTTCGGTTTCGCTGCCGGCCGCGCCTGCGCTCCCGGCCTCGGCGGTGGCCTCGCCGCCGGCGTCGGCGATGGCCGCGGTAGCGATGATCCGGCGGCGGGTCAGGCCGCCGAGGGCCACCGCGGCCAGCAGGCCGGCAACCTTGCCGAGGACCATCAGGCCGTACCGGTCGTCGAACAGCGGGCCGAAGCCGCCGAGGCGGACCGCGGCGCTGGCGATCCCGCCGACGGCGGTGAACGCGGCGGCGCCGGCTGCGACCCGGGAGTAGCGGCGCAGGGCGGCGGTGAACGGGGCGTCCGCCACAGTTCGCATGGTCAGCAGCGCGAGCAGGCCGCCCAGCCAGACGACCGCCGCCAGGATGTGCACGCCGAGCGCGACGACGGCCAGCGCGTGCTGCGACGACCCGGCGGCGTGGCCGGTGAAGACCGGCGGGAGCAGCGCGACGCCGGCCAGCGCCAGCAGCCAGCCGGCGGCCACCGTCGACATCAGCGTCGGCGCGATCAGCACGATGACCAGCGCGCCCGCGGCCACGCCGACCAGGGCCTTGCCCTGCGACGTCGCGCTCACGAACGAGCGCAGCGCGGACGGGTCGAGGACGTCGCCGGCCGGGCGGGCGGAGATGTCGGAGGCGGTGAAGACGAGCTCCGCGAGCGTCGCGGCCAGCCAGACCGCGGCGGCGAGGGCTGCGGCGCGGGCATGCCCGCGGGCGGCGGCGCCGAGCCGCCCGTCCCTGGACGGGATGAGGACCGCCGCGGCCAGCAGCCAGCCGACCACCCCGACCGAGGCGATCTCCCCCACGACCCGGGAGAGCGGCAGGCCCCAGTGGGTGAGCGAGCCGGCGTCCGGCAGACCGGGCAGGGTCGCCACCGCGGGATTGGTGGCGACCGTCACCAGGACCGCGATCAGCGCGAGCAGGGCGCCCAGGGCGAGCAGCGGAGCGGTCACCGGGCTACTCCCGCTTCCGTCGCCGGAACACCACGTACGCACTGCCCAGGGCGACCAGTGCGGCGATGAGGAGGCCGATGATCCACCAGTCCTCGCCCTCCTTCGGGGGAGCCGGTTGCGCCGGCGGTGTCGTGGCGGCCGCCCCCGCGGCCACCGACGTCGACGCGGGTGCGGACGCGGAGGCCGGTGCGTTCGTGGCCGGCCCTGCGGTCGCCGTCGCGGTCGTGCTCGCGGCCGGGCCCGCGGCGGTGGCCGTGAAGGAGAACTCGCCGGTGATCGGGTGACCGTCGGCGGAGACCACGCGCCACGTTACGTGGTACTCGCCGGGTGTGGCGCCGCGCAGCGGCACCGTCAGGGTTGTCTCGATGACCTGCGGGGGGCCGGTCTGCAGGGTCCGGCCGTCGCTGCCGGTCACCACGATCGTCGCGTAGTCCGTCCAGACGGGTTCGTTGAAGACCAGGGAGATCCGGTCCGGTGGTGCGTTGACGGTGGAGCCGTCGCCTGGCTCCGTGCGCAGCACCGTCGAGTGCGCCCACGCGGCGCGAGGCGCCGCGAGCAGGGCGAGGACCAGCAGGAGCAGCGCGGTCAGTGCCGCGGGTGCCGGGCGGGAAGCCGGGGCGAACGATCCTCGTTGCACCGGGCAGAGTCTACGTTCTACCAGCGGTAGAAGGACGGACGGCACGACTGCCGGGCCCCCGCGCCGCCGGCGGCCCGACGAGCCCCTCAGGCCACGCCGAACCCGGCCGGCGCGGCCCGCAGCGCGCCCAGCAGGCGTTCCAGCCGCCCCCGCGGCGTCTCCACCAGGGCCAACGTCAGGACGTCCTGCTCGGCCTCGCCTACCAGGGCGCGGACGACGGCCCGGGCCTCGTTCTTCGACAGTGCTCGCCCCTCCCGCGCCGCGACGCGGATGACACCTTCGCGCAGGACGTTCCCGATCCGGCCGTGGGCGCGTTCCAGCAACCACCGGGCGAGGAGATCGGCGCTGGCGGCCCCCTCCGCGCCGATCAACGCCGCCTCAACGGTCACGTGCCGCGCACCGCCCGGGGACGGCGACGGCGGGAAGCTCAGCCGGTACTTCGAGGCCAGCAGATCCGTGAGCTGGGCGCGGGCGGCCGGGGTGGAGACATCCGGATGGTCCGCCGACACCAGGAAGCGGGCGTGCGTCCCGGTGACGGCCAGCAGACCACGCAGGAGCAACGGCCCGGGATCCGCGGTGAGGTCGACCTCGAAGGCCGCATCGGCGTCGAGATCACGCAGATAGTCCGAACCGGTGAAAAGCACCCGTAGCCCCAGCCGGCGGGCTCCCGGCGGCCCGGCCATCTCGCCGATCACCGTGGCCGGCCTGGATACCGTCGCAGGCGGCGAAGCGGGTGCAGCAGGTGATGCGGACGGAGCGGACGGAGCCAAGGGCCGGGTCGCCGCGGAACTGCCGTTCTCAGCGGCCCGGTCCGCGCCGGTGGCGCTTTCCACCGACTGGCGGCCGTGGGTGTAGATGCGGGTCCCGAAACCTTCGGACACCCGGTCGAGGACCTTCCAGGTCCGGCTGGTCGGCGCGCACACGTACAGGTCACTCGCACTGCCCACCGCCTGCGCCCCGTGGTAGCGGTTGAAGGCCGGGAGAATTGTCTCGAAAACAACGCCGAGCTGCTGCGCGGACTGCTGGACCTGAAATCCCAGCATGGGATGGAGGCGGCTGTGCCCGTAGGCGACGACCACCGCGCCGTTCACCTTGTCCCGCAGACCCGAAAGGCCGCGCCCCAGAAACAGCCCGACACCGTCCGGCGTGTACGGAGGGTCGGTGAAGACGAGATCCGCCCATTCCCGTGCCGCGGGCGGGAGCATGAATCGCAGGTCACCAAAAAGGGTACGGATCGGGAGACCTTCCGAACGGGCTGTCGCGTCGATGTACGCGAGGGTCCGTTCGTCGAGGTCGACCACGGTGATGTCGGCCAGCGGGCAGGCCCGGGCCAGCGCGACCGAGGTCAGATCATGGTCGCCGACGAACAGCACCCGCCGACCGGCGAGATCGTAGGTGGAGCACAGCCAGCTCGCGCGGCGAGCCAGTGTCGGTGCGGTGGCGGCGACATGGTCGAGGTCACGGCGGGGAGCGGGCGCTCCCTCGATCAGCGCGGCCAGCGCCCGCACC
The DNA here is from genome assembly GCF_000177675.1 of Parafrankia sp. EUN1f. Lineage (GTDB taxonomy): Bacteria > Actinomycetota > Actinomycetes > Frankiales > Frankiaceae > Parafrankia. Next base: position 91,856 of record NZ_ADGX01000003.1, on the reverse strand, counting down.
CGAGCGGCGGACTCGGGATCCGCGGCGGGGCCGGCGCTCTCGGTGGCGTCGAAGCCTTCGGCGGGGCCGAGGCCCGCGGCCCGCGCGGCGCCGACCCGATGATCGTCGGCTGGCGCGGTCAGCTCATCCAACCCGAAGAATTCGCGGTACCGGGCAGTGAGATCCGGTCGGATGCGCAGCCCTTCGGGACTTTCTTCGAGGTCACCCCCAATACTGCGCAGAAGGTCCTCCACGGCCCTTCGCGGGGTTGCCGTCAGGGCGATGAGCGCCTCGATCGGCTGGCTGCCCCGGGTCAACAGCGAGAGAATTTCGCGGAGCGGTCGCGAACGCACACCGAAGCCGCCGACAAAGGCCGCGACAGCATCCACCGTGGACTTTTCGCCGGTCATGTCGACAGTCATATCATTCGAGGGGGCAACCGTGGTCAGGTCGGTCCCGGGCACGCGGGAGGTCCCGACGACCGCCACCGTTCGGGCGTCCTCCACCGTTCGGGCGTCCACTGCCCCGACGCCCACCTGGCCGGTGGCCCGCGGGCGGGAGCAGGTGGCCAGGCCGCGGGTGGTCGTGCTCGGCGGTGGTTTCGCCGGGCTGCGCCTGCTGCGCCGGCTCGAGTTGCTGCTGCCCGCCGACCGGGCCGAGCTGATCGTGGTCTCGCCGGTGGATCACCTGCTGTACACCTCGCTGGTACCGCAGGTCTGTGCCAGCACGGTCGAGCCCCGTCATCTGGCCGTGTCGCTGCCCGCCGTGCTGCGGCGGACCCTGCTGTGCCTCGGTGACGCGGTCGCGGCCGACCTGGCAGCGCCGGCGGATGCGCAGACCCCGGCTGGCGGCCTCGCAGCCCCGGCTGGCCTCGCAGCCCCGGCCGCGGTGGCAGCCCCGGCTGCGACAGCGGCCAACGTCGGCCGGCGGACGGTGACCGTACGTGCCGCCGACGGGTCGACCCGGGCGATCGCCTGGGACCGGCTGGTCATCGCCGCCGGTTCAGTGACGGCGACACCGGACGTTCCAGGGCTCGCCGAGCATGCCCTGGGCCTGAAGAACCTCGACGAGGCCGTGGCGCTGCGTGATCACGTGTTGTCCCGGCTGGAGCTCGCCGACGCCACCGACGACCCGCGCCGGCGCGGCGCGCTGTGCACCTTCGTCGTGGTCGGCGGCGGCTACACCGGCACGGAGCTGGCCGCGCAGATGGCGGCGTTCACCCGACGAGCCGCGACGGCCTACCGACGCCTGCGGCCGGCGGACGTCCGCTGGCTGCTGGTGGACCACTCCCCCCGCCTGCTGCACGATCTCGCCCCGGCACTCGGTCGGCGTGCGGCACGGGTGCTGTCCCGGCGCGGGATCGAGCTGCGCCTGGGCACGTCGGCCGTGCGGATCGGCCCGGACTCGGTCACCCTCGCCGAGGGCGGGTCGAGCGTCCGCCGGCACACCCGGGTGGCGACCCACACCGTCGTCTGGTGCGCGGGCGTGCGCGCCAGCCCGCTCGCCGCGGCGCTCGGCCTGCCGACCGAGCACGGCCGGATCGTGACCGACGAGTTCTTCCGGGTGCCGTCGGTCGAGGATGTCTTCGCCCTCGGTGACATCGCCGCGGTGCCGGACTCGGCCCGCGGCGGCGCGCCCGCCGGTCAGACCGCCCAGCACGCCGTCCGCCAGGGCGCGGCGGCGGCACGCAACGTCGCGGCGTCGCTCGGCGTCGGGACGCCCCGCCCCTACCGGCATCGTGACCTGGGCTTCGTCGTGGATCTCGGCGGCCGTGACGCGGTGGCGAACCCCTTCGGTGTCACGCTGAGCGGGCCGCCCGCGGCCCTGCTGACCCGCGGTTACCATCTCGCGTCACTCCCGGCGACCGCGAACCGGCTTCGGGTGGCGACCGACTGGCTGCTCAACGCCGCCTTCGGCCAGGAGATCACCCATTACGTTCCGTCCGGCACGCAGCAGGAGACGATCGCCACCGCCGAGCACACCGGGATCTACCGCACGCCGAAGAGTTGAGGACTTCCGTCGCGCCGTTCAAGCAATTCATCTCAAGAGCGGCAAAAAGGGCGAAGAGTCGCTCGGCGATCCGCAAGAGTTGAGGTATCCGGTCACCGAAACGACCACGATCCTCAACTCTTGCCCGGCAGCAGCCACAGCCACAGCGCAACGCCAGTCACGGCGGCAGCCCGCGGACGCAGCCGGACGGCCGTTGTCCCACCGACGGGTTGCCTCGGGCTAGTGCGCCGCGCCCTGGTGTGCGGCGGGCTTGTGGCCGGCGGCCTCGCCGGCGGCGGCGCGGTCGAGACGGCGGCGGATGAAGATCCAGGCAATCTCCAGGAGCAGCCCGGCCCCGGCGGCGATCGCCACGCCCGTCCACGGCCCGGTGGTGCCCACCAGCGACAGCTGGAAGAACTCCTGGCCGAACGGCACCACCAGCACCAGCGCGAACGCCAGCGCCATCACGGCGACCAGCAGGATCCGCCACCACGTGTACGGACGAGCCACGATCGCCAGCGCCCACAGCGCCACCAGGAACAGCGTCAGGGTCGCCATGGACGTCTCGGCGTCCAGGCCGTCGTAGATCGAACGGCCGACGAAGTAGGAGACCAGGGTCGCCGTCCCGGCGATGATGCCGGCCGGCAGCGCGAACGACAGGACCCGGCCGACGAAGTCCGGGCGGGCCCGTTCCGCGTTCGGGGCCAGGGCCAGGAAGAACGCGGGAATGCCGATCGTCAGGGAGCCCAGCAGCGTCAGATGCCGGGGCAGGAACGGATACGGCACCTGGGTGATCACCACGACGATCGCGAGCAGCACCGAGTAGACCGTCTTGGTCAGGAAGAGGTTCGCGACCCGCTCGATGTTGCCGATGACCCGCCGCCCCTCCCCCACGACCGAGGGCAGGGTGGCGAAGCTGTTGTTCAGCAGGACGATCTGCGCGACCGCCCGGGTCGCCTGGCTGCCGGAGCCCATCGACACGCCGATGTCGGCGTCCTTGAGCGCCAGCACGTCGTTGACGCCGTCACCGGTCATCGCGACGGCATGCCCCCGGGACTGCAGGGCCGCGACCATCTCGCGCTTCTGGTTCGGGCTGACCCGCCCGAAGATCGAATGGGTCTCCAGGACGTCCGCCAGGGCGTCGCGGTCCTCGGGAAGGGTCCGGGCGTCCACGGGGTCGTCCGCGCCGGGCAGGCCGAGCGTGCGGGCGACGGCACCGACGGACAGCGCGTTGTCCCCCGAGATGACCTTCGCGGCGACTCCCTGCTCGGCGAAGTAGCGCAGCGTGTCCGACGCCTCGGGGCGCAGCCGCTGCGCGATGACGACCAGCGCCACCGGCGTGGTGTGATCAGGAACGCCGCCCGGATCCTCGGCCGCCACGGCGAGGTCGTCGCCGAACCGGGCCAGCAGCAGCACCCGCAGGCCCCGCGCGCCGAACTCGTCGACGTCGGCCAGCGCCGGGTGGCCGGCGGGGAGCAGGACGTCCGGCGCGCCGATGAGCCAGGCGGTCACCGCGCCGGTGGGTTCGGCGATCAGCGCGCCGCTCCACTTGCGCGCCGAGGAGAACGGCACCTCGCCGCGGACGGACCAGCCATCCTGGGCGGGGTAGGAGTCGATGATGGCCTGCATGCTCGGGTTGGGCCGCTTGTCCGCGGCGCCGAGCGCGCCGAGCACGGCGCCGACCGTCGCACGCGTCATCGCGGCGCCCGTGGTCGGCGTGTCCGAGGTCGGCGTATCCGAGGTCGGCGTATCCGAGGTCGGCGCCTCCGAGGTCGGCGTATCCGAGGTCGGCGCCTCCGGCGCGGTCTCGTCCGAAAGCGGCGCGTCCGAGGTCGTCGGGCCGGCGTCGACGAGGCGCAGCTCGGCGACGTCCATCGCCGCCTCGGTGAGGGTGCCGGTCTTGTCGAGGCAGACGACGTCGACCCGGGCCAGCCCCTCGATCGCCGGGAGCTCCTGGACGAGGCACTGCCGGCGCCCGAGCCGCACCACGCCGACCGCGAACGCGACGGAGGTGAGCAGGACGAGCCCCTCGGGCACCATCGGGACGAGCCCGGCGACCATCCGCCGGATCCCCTCCGCCAGGTCGTCGTCGTTCACCGTGATCTGGCTGATGACCAGCGCGATCCCGGTAGGAATGATCATCCAGGTGACGACCCGCAGGATCGTGTTGATGCCGTTGCGGAGCTGGGAGTTGACCAGGGTGAAGCGGCTCGCCTCCTCTGCGAGCCGCGCGGCGTAGGCGGCCCGGCCGACCCGGGTCGCGCGGAAAGCACCCGTGCCCGCCACCACGAAGCTGCCGGACATCACCTGGTCACCGGGCCGCTTGTGGACGGGGTCCGCCTCACCGGTGAGCAGCGACTCGTCGACCTCGAGGCTGCCCGCCTCCAGCACGAGACCGTCTACCGCGATCTTGTCGCCCGGGCCGAGCTCGATCACGTCGTCGAGCACGATCTCGGCCGCCGCCAGCTCCGCGGCGACGCCGTCGCGGCGCACGAGCGGCCGCGCCTCCCCGACGACAGCGAGCTGGTCCAGGGTCCGCTTGGCGCGGATCTCCTGGATGACACCGATCAGCGTGTTGGCGATGATCACACCACCGAACAGCGCGTCCTGGATCGGGCCCACGATCGCGATGAACACGAAGAGCACACCGATGATCGCGTTGATCCGGGTGAGGACGTTCGCCCGGACGATCTCACCGACCGACCGGCTGGACCGCACCGGAACGTCGTTGACCCGGCCGTCCGCGACCCGCTCCGCGACCTCGGCGGCGTTCAGCCCCCGCGCGGAGAGCTCCGCGCCGACACCGGCGCCACCAGCGCCGTCGACATCACCGCCGGTCGCCCCGTCCGGCTCCTCGGCCCCGCCACCGGCGGCGGTGGGCCCGGTGGAGTCGGGCGTCGTGGCCACTGGGCGGTCCATCAGATACCTCCGAAGGGGACTGGTTGGCGCTCAGGCTAAGCGGGTGCCCCCGCCGGCCCCACCGTATTGGACGCCCTACCGACGCCACTCGCCCACTCATCACGACGAACCCGTATCGCGACGATGCCGCCCGACCAGTCGATGTCCAACCAGCCGGTGGTGCTCGAGCGCGATGAACCTCCTGAAGCCGAGGTCGCCCGCCAGGTGGCGGTCAGCTGGACCGTGGTGGACACGGCGCTGCTGTCCTCCCTGCTACGAGCCCAGGCCCAGGATGTGCTCGCCCCGGACAAGGACGCGCATGAGATCGCCGACTTCCTGCTCGCCGTGATGCAGGGTGTCCGTGTCGTCGCGCGGGCAGCGCCGGACGCGGACCGGCTTCAGGCCGCCGCCCGCCTCGCGCTGGCCGCCCTGGACTGAGCCCACCGGCCCCAGCCGAAGCCGAATCACCCTGCTGGGATGGCCTCGGTCCGGCCGGCGAGCACGAGGGCCAGGAGCAGCAGCCCCAGGCCGACGCGGTAGGCGACGAAGGGCGCGAAGTCGTTCCCGCCCACGTACCGCAGGAACCAGGCGATCGCCGCGTACCCGACGAGGAACGCCACCACGCTCGCACCCGCCAGCGGGCCCCAGGCCACGGTGGACGCCGGTTGCCTCGCCTCACGGTAGAGCCGGTGCAGCCCGAACGCCCCCGACACCGCGACCGCGGGGACGGCGAGCAGGAAGGAGAAACGCGACGCGGCCTCGCGCGAGTACCGCAGCACCAGCCCGCCGCCGATGGTCGCGCCGGACCGCGACACTCCGGGAATCAGCGCGGTGGCCTGCGCCAGCCCGATCAGCAGACCGTCGCGGGCGGACAGCTCCGCCAGGGGCTTGCGGGCACCGGGCCGGCGATCCGCCCACCGGTCCGCGGCGCCGAGCAGCAGGCCGACGCCGGCCAGGGCGCCGGCCATCAGCCGCAGGTCACGCAGCCGGCCCTTCACCACATCCTCGAAGAGATAGCCGCAGGCTCCGATGGGAACGGTGCCGAACGCGATCAGCCAGGCGAGCCGGGCATCGGAGGCCTGGGCCTCGGCACCGCTGGCGTCCGCCCCGGGGCTGCCCGTCGAAAGCTGCAGCGATCCGAACCAGGCACGACCGAGGCGGGCCAGGTCCGAACGCAGGTAGACGATCACCGCTGCCGCCGTGCCGATCTGTGTCACGGCCGTGAAGGCGGCGCCGGGGTCGTCCCAGCCGGCCAGCGCCGCCACGACCCGCAGATGCGCGCTCGAAGAGACCGGCAGGAACTCGGTGAGTCCCTGGACCAGCCCGAGGATCGTGCCTTCCGCCCAGTTCACCGCGAGGTCCCGTACATGGTCACGACGTTATCGGGGCGCCGTCGCCGTCGCGCGCGTGCGCTGGGCCACGTAGCTTCCCACGGCGAGCGCGGCCGCGATCGGCCATTCGATCGCCTCGACCGCCGCGAGCGTCCCCAGCCCGATGTAGTAGGCCGTCATCTTCGCCGAGGGGATCGGGACGGGGCCGAGGTGGCGCCCGTCGTCCTTCGGCGGCGGTGCCATCTCCAGCCGGGCGGTGACGTAGGGAAGATGCAGCACCACCACCCGCTCGTCGTGGTGCGGTCGACGGCTGCGCACGGCGGATCCGATCGCGCCGCCCACCGCGCTCCCGATCGTGTTCGCGGCGGACCCCGCCGGCCCGGACCCCACCGATGCGACAGAAGCGATCCTGGACACGACCGACCGCGGGAAGCTGGCCGTGGCCGACACAGGACGCGCGGCGCGGGCGGCACCGGCCGACGTCCGCGTCTTCGCGGTCGTCGCGGCGCTCCGGGGGGACGCCGCGCGCGTCGTGACCGGGCGTGTCGTGTTCGTGTTCGTGTGCGTCGCCGTCGTGAGGGAGGGCGTGGCACGGGACGTCGTGGCACGCGGCACCGCGGAGCGTGACACACCGGCCCGCGGCGTCGTGGCGCGAGTCGTCGCGGTCCGCGCCGGCGAAGTACGGCTCGACGTCGCCCGGGAGGCGGAACTTCCTGAAGCGGAGGCGCCGGGAGCTGAGGTGGATCGCCGCTTCGCAACCGCCTCGGTAGCGGCGGTTTTCCCTGTCGGGGAGGCGGTCGAGCTACCTGTCGACGCCGTCATGGGCTGTGCCGGGCTCCCACCGACGCGCGCCGCGGGCACCGTCTTCGCGCCACCCGATGTCGCCTTCGCCGGGCCCGAGGGCACCCCGGTGCCGGTCGTCGCCCTGGGAGCGCTGGTCGCCTTGGTCGCCTTGGCCTTGGTCGCCTTGGCCTTGGCGGCGGAGGGCTTGCCTGCCGACGCCTTACCCGCCGCCGATTTGGCAGCCGCGGGCTTGGTAGCAGCTGGCTTGGCAGTCGACGCCTTGCTGGCGGACGACTTGGCAGCCGCGGGCTTGGCGGCCGACGCCTTGCTGGCCGACGACCTGGCAGCCGCGGGCTTCACGGTCGAGGTGGCCCTGGCAGCCGAGGTCTCCTCGGGCGCCGTCACCCTCTCAGAAGCGCTCGTCGACTTCGACGCGCTGGCGGGCTTCGAGGTGCTCGGGGAAACCTGCTCGGCGCCGCTGGTCGGCTTGGCTGCCTCGGCGGCCTTCTTCGTCTCCGCGCCGGACGTCGCCGCGTACCCGCCGGTCGCAGGTGCGGCCGGAGCCACGGCGGTCGGAGCGGTGAAGGTCGGCATCGGACCGGGCCGGTGCGCGAGGCCACCCACGGCGCCCGCACCGTTACTGGACGCGCTGGTCTCCGATGAACTGGTCGCCATGGGGCCGTTCCCTCCGTCGTGCGCCATGAAGCAACGAGCCCGAGCAGCTCATTGTCACTGAGCGTATATTACTCGTGACTCCTGCGATGGTGCGGCAACCGTCTCGCCGGGCACGCACAGCTACGCGGCCCACCCCCACTCCCCCGGCGACGACCCCGGAGCACCAACACCCAGATCGGACGCGGACCGCGCACGACGGGCGCGACAAACCGTTCCATCCACGGATCACGGCGAAAAGAGGAAGAGCCGCCCCCTCGAAGCCGGCGACCACCATCAACCGCTTCGACGACAGGAGAAGTTTTACGCAGAAATCACGCGGCGCCACCGGATCATCCCTCGGGGGTCACCGGAAGCAGCACGACCCGTCGCCACCTAGAATGCCCCGACCGCCTCGACGAAACGTAGCCTGCTGATTACGGAATACCCAGCCTGGTAAAGCGGTGAAAGGCTGTGGCCGGGTTCACGGAGGTCCTTCTCGGCCGCCTCGGCGTATCGGCGCCCACCGTAGGTCAGCGCCCTGAACACGATGTGACCCGCCGCCGGTACCGGCGCTCGCTCGCCGTCCGCCTCGAAGCTGGTCAGGTGTGCTTCCGTCACCTGCAGGAAGCGACGGGTGGCGGCGACCACCGTGCTGTGGACGCCGCCCCCGACCGCACCGCCGCCAGCGCTCGCGTACAGGCTCGTAGTGCCGTCGGCCAACGAGACGACCGTTACCGTTCCCTCTTCGGCACCGATTTCCATCAGCGCACCCCACACAATCGTGCCAGCCGTGTGGCGGAGCATTCCCTCAACGACCGGATCGAGCGTAAGAACGCCCTCACGGAGCCGGTGGAACAATGCCGCACCGTTGTCTGAACGACGAAGCCCACTCGCAACGATCATCGTCCAAATCGTAGTGGCGAACCCCGGATCCGTCCTCGGCAAGAGGAAATATCGGCGAAGAGGATCAGTGCTGACTACACTTTCGGTGGTCCAGGCTGGCGACATCCGGACCAGCTCGGGACCATAACTACTGATTGATGCGGACCGAGCAGAGATCGGTCACGACCCCCGACTCAGCTGTCGGTCACCGCGGCACGGCGACGCCAGGTCGGCGGCTCGCCCGCACGCTCCACGACCACGCCGCGGCACTCCAGGGCGCGCAGGTGCGCCAGCGCCTCGGCCACGGCGCTGCGTTTCATGAAGCCCTCGATCTCATCCCAGGGCCGTGACCACTCCATCCGGCTCGCGACCTCCCAGGCGGTCGCCGGACCATCGTCCAACGTGGCCAGCACCTCGCCGAAACGTTGGTCGTGATGCCTGCGCAGCTGCGCGACCCGGTCCGACAGGCCGTCGAAGCGGTATTCGTGCGCGGGGAGCGTTGCCTCGGCGGGCAGGGCGTCGACCTTGTCCAGGGAACGCAGGTAGTCCCCCAGCGGATCATCCCCGACCGCGGCCCCGAACGGGATGTTCGGCGTGATGCGGGGCAGCACGTGATCGCCGGAGAGCAGCAGTCGGTTCGCCGGCTCCCAGAAGCACAGATGCCCCGGGGAGTGCCCCGGTGTCCAGACGGCCCGCAGGTCCCAGCCGGGGACGTCCGGGCGGTCGCCGTCGTCGAGCAGGATGTCAGGGCTGGCAGCCGCCGGGAACGGACCGGGTGGCAGCTTCTCCGCGGCGAACGCGCGCATGGCGCTCGGCGGTGCGCCCGCGCGCAGCATCTCCGCGTTGAGGTTCCGGAACAGATCCGCCGGTTCGAGCGGGTGCGCGCGCAGCAGCGCGGCGTCCGCGGGATGCAACGCGATCCAGGCCCCGGACGCCTCCCGCAGCCGCCCGGCGAGCCCGTAGTGGTCGGGATGCATGTGGGTGGGCATGATGCCGCGCAGATCCGTGACGGAGTATCCGGCGACGGCCAGTCCCGCCTCGACGGCGGCGAAGGCCGCGTCGGTGTCCCAGCCGGAGTCGATTACGTAGGCACCGCGATCGGTCTCGAACAGATACATGAAGACGTGGGTCAGCCCGGCGGTCGGCAGCGGGACCGGGATGCTCCACAGACCTGGCCGGAGCCGTTCCACCGGGGGCAGTTGCGGGCCCGACCGACGCGCCACCCCGGTCACGCGCTGATCACGCTGGTACGACAGTCAGCTTCCCTCATCCGGTCACGCCTCCACTCCGCTGCGCGTTCGCGGGCAGCTCGACCGGTGCCCCACAGGAGCCAGGGCCGCGCACCGCGCACTCACGGTCACCGGCGCTGTCACGATCACCCGGCCAACCAGGGCCCACGCGGTCGACGCCAGCAGGACGCGACGACATTATTCGATATATCTTTACTACTAATCGAACGGTAGCCCAAACAGACCGCCGGTGCAGAAGGCAGGATGGCCGGTCATCCGCCCGACCAAAGTTTCGCGATCTCGGTCCGATGGCGTGCCGCCCACCGCGGCACCCACGTGCCCGGGCCCGTCGGTGGCTCGTCGAACCAGCCGAACACCTCCCAGCCGATCACCTCGGTGAACAGGTCACGTCCCCGGCCCACCTCACCGAGGGCCACCAGGTCCAGCGCGAGCTGCAGGGCCGCGTCCAGCGTCCGGGGGTGCTCGTGGCCGAGCTGTCGCCGAGCCCACGCCAGTACCTGCTCGTGGAGGACACGGGCCTCGCACGGCAGAGCGAGACCACGCAGAGCCACCCCCAGGACGAATGCGGTGGTCTGGGTGTCCAGATGGTCGGTGCCACACCGGCGGGCCCGCCGGTCATGGGTGTCCCGAAGCAGGATGTCAGCCTCCGCGAACTCCCCGAGCCGGGTCAGGATGTCGCCGAGGCCGTGCGCCGACCGCAACGTGTCGGGATCGTCCGGGCCGAACCGGTCGCGCTGGCGGCCAAGCGTGTCCCGGTACAGCCGCACCGCCTCGGCGCGGTCACCGATCTCACCGTGTGCGCGGGCGAGGCTGCTCGCCACGACGAGCACCTCGCGATGCTCCGGACCGAGTGTCCGCAGCCGGCGGCTGTGCGCCTGTGTCAGAAGCATCCGCGCCGTCACCACCGCAGCCGTCGCAGCTGGCGCTGGTGCTGACCCTGCCGGCGGCGCCGGCCCTGCCGCCGGCGCCGGCGCGCCACCGAAGCCGGCCTCGGTGGCGTGGCCGCCGTCCGCGCCGAGGCCGTCCAGCAGGATCGAGGCTTCGACCACAGCGGCGGTGAGCACATCCGGGTGATCCGGGCCGAGGTCCCGGGCCCAGCGGCATCGCACGGGCCCGCTCAGCCCGCGGCCCTCCTCGTACCGCCCCGAGCGATGCAGAAAGTCCACAACGAGCAACGTCAGCCGACGGAACTCCGCGCTTTCGGCCTCGGCTCCGGCCGGGCCGGCCGCGTCCATCCAGGCCGAGACGGCCTGTACGTGCGGCTCCAGCTGCGTGAGGTGGGACCGGTGACCCACCTCAGCGCCGTCATGAAGATCGCGGCCGGCCAGGGTGAGCAGTCGCAGCGCGCCGCGCAGCGCTCGGTGCCTCCGTTCCTCGCCCCCGAGCCCTGCCCGGAGCCATTTCCGCACCAGCGGGTGCACCCGAATCTCGGCCACGTCGCGCCAGACCAGCCCGAGCCGGAGCAGCTCACCACCAATCACATCGACGCCGTCGGCAACCACGCGAGGAAACGGGGCGGTCGCCAGGAGGGCCAGCCCGTCCAGGATCTCGGCCGTCGCCGGACTGTCACGTTCCAGCCAGGCGCGGCTGGTGGCCACGATCCTGGGCAGACCACCGCCGCCGGAGGCCTCGTTCGCAGCCCCGCCAGCCTCAGCCGTCCCAGCGACCTCGGCCGTCCCGGGCGTCTCGGCCATCCCGGGCGTCTCGGCCGTCCCGGGCGCGTGCAGCTCGTCGAGCCGGCGCAGGTAGGCCGCGATCGACAGCCCCGTCCCGGCCAGGAAGTGACCGGCCTGCGCGAGCGCGAGCGGCAGGTCACCGACGGTTGCCGCGAGCAGGGCCGCCTCCGCTTCACTGGCCCGGGTGTCATGTCGCCGCAGCAGCCGGATCGAATCGGCCCGATCGAGGTCACCGAGCTCCACCAGGGTCGGCATGAGCCGGCCGACCTCGGGCGCACGGCCGATCATGATGACGTGCCCCGTGTCGGGCGGTGCGGCGATCCCCAGGTCCAGCGGCGCGTCGACGTCGTCGTAGATCAGCAGCCAGTCCGCACGCCGGGAAAGCTCGGCCCAGAGCCCCCGCAGCACGGTGGTACCCGGCCCCGTCACGTCCGGCACGAGGATCGCGGCCAGGCCCAGCAGACACGACTCGGCCCGCGCCGGGGTCTGCGCGTCCACCCACCACACCAGGCCGTAGCAACCGTGGTGGCGATGGGCGTACTCGACGGCCAGCTCGGAGCGGCCGACTCCGCCGGCCTCGTCCGCCCCGACGGCGCAGACAATGCCGACGCCGCGTGCTCCCACGGCGGGGCCGGGCGAAGCCGCCCCGCGCAGCGCCCGATGGATGCGCACGAGCTCGTCGTCCCGCCCCACGAAATGCGGATCGCGTTGCCGCACGTTCCACACCGGCGGCAGCCGGCCGGAATCGCTGGCCACCCGCATCGTCTCTGGCGCCGTCAAAATGTTCGCCCGTCTTTCAACACCGACAATGAGGCTTTTCCGTCTCACGGTGCGCAGCCGGGGATGCCGCAGGTCCGAACCGATGCCAGAAAAGGCTCAATCCACCACAACATGCGCGTTGCCGCTCCCCACTTCCGATCGTTTCGTGGCGCCTGGCACCGGTAGCAGAACCCGGCCGCGGGGACGGCACCGCGTGCGGAGTCCCATTACCCGACGCCTCGAACGACACTCCTCCTTCCCCGGCACAGCCAGCACAGGATGAAAGGCGGCAGCAGCCGGGCCGGTGTTCCTGGCCGGGCTCCCCCACAGGCCTGCGAATGGTAAGGCTGATCGTCCCGGAAATCCCGTCAAGAACACGGGTACCGGGCCAGCGGGATTCGCGGGCCGCCGCCGGACGTGGGCACGATGGGGCCACCGAGGTCAGCCGCCGCGCACCGGACAGCCGGCCGCGAGGGACTGGGCCCGGCGATATCCGGACCGGAACCCGGGCCCTCCTTGGCCAGCTCACGGAACGCGCGAGTCGGCGGCCACGGTCACCCGGCGCGGAGATTCGAGTCACGGTCAGTCCACCGATCCGGCGTCGATGCCACCCGGGCCGGGACTCGCCGAGCAGTGGACTAATCGTTCTGATGCATGTCCTCATAAATGCTCGTATCGTCCGCGACGTCCCCCGTGGGCATTCCGCACGAGGGACCGGGACCCACCCATTTCCAACCGGGCCACCGACACCCCGTGGGGCTGCCACGCCGTCGCCGGTCCGGCGCCCAGAAAGGTCGACGATGAGAAATCCGCGCACTCAATTGTCTCGGGCAGCCACCCTGACCGCCGCGGTGGGACTCTCACTCGCGCTGGCGGCCTGCGGCGGAGGCGGCAACGACGCCGAAAAGCCCACCGCCACCGCGGCCGCGAACCGCCTGGCGGCCGGCTCCAGCAACGGTCTCGAGTCCAGGCCAGCCAGCGAGATCGTCGCGACCGCGGCCCAGGCGCTGAAAGCGACCAGCAGCGTGCGGTATCTCGGCCGCGGCACCGAGGACGGCACACCCTCGTCAGCAGAGTTACGGATGACCGCGGATGGCACGGTCACCGGCGTACTCGACGGAAACGGGCAACGGGTGGAAATTCTGCGGGTCGCCGGGGTCGCGTACGTCCGCGGCCCGAGCGCCGCCGGGCCGTACCCGGGAGCCAGGACCGATCAGTGGATCAACACCGGCCCGGTCGGGGCGGCCGACGATGACCTGTCGATCAACAGCGCGGCCGACGCGATCCTGGACCTGAAGGCCGACATCGACGGAGGTGAGGACGCGACCGTGGAGCAGGTGACCGAACAGCGCCAGCCCGCGGTACGGGTCGCCACGAAGACCGCCTCGTTGTTCGTCGCGAATGTCGGCCAGCCCGTACCGCTGCGGCAGGTCTTCAACGACGCGAACGACAGGTTCGAGGTCACCTTCACGGAATACGGCAGTCCGGTGCCCGCAGCGGTCCCGACCGACGCGTTCCAGCCCCGGACCACACCGACATCCTGACCACTTCTGACCACCTGGCGCACTCGGCCCGCCCGGCCACCTCGCCCGCCGTGCTCGCCCAACCCGCCGGACGCCCCGCAGACCCCCGCGTCACCGAAATCACATTTTTCCCGCTGAATTCCAAACAGCCGACTCCTCACCGCGGAAGAACCACGAGTGAGCCTTTTCCGTCGTCGGCTCGGACCTGACCCAGCCCTGACTACAGGCCGTGAGACGGAAACGGCTCAGTGACACTGCGCCGCCGGATGACCCAACGATCGCGCGGCGCAGGTCACACCCACAGCGGTCGCTGTGAAAAGCGCCATCACCGCCAGGGGACGGATTCGCCGGTAGCGCGCCATACCCTTGGGTCCGGATAGCCGCGCCCGCCATGGACTCGAAGTCGCATCCGTCGAATACGGGTTCATGGAACGCGGGCCGCGGGAAGCCGCGCCGGTCGGATGCGCGCGGCGGGAAGCAGTGATCGGAGTATGCGCATGGCGCACGGTCAGACGGCACCTTCGGCCGCCCAGGCATCTCCTCTTCGGCCGGCGCCCGGCCGACCCGTTCCGCGCGTGCCGTCCACCGGCCGGCCCCGCTCCGTCGAGGACGCCGCCAGGCCTGGCGGCGTCGGGGTCCGGCACGCCGCCACCGGCCGTCGCCCGGTCACCGCCGCACCGGATGACTCCGGGCTGTGGCCCGGCACCACCGGCTCGGTTCACGGCACGCCGGCGCGCCAGCCCGGCTCCGTCCGACGGACGATCTCAGTCATGATGGAGCGCCCGCAGGGCCTCACCGGTCTGCTGCATCTGACCAGCACCGGCCGCGATCTGATGACCACCTCGACCGGTGGCGCCACCGTGCTCGGCGAGGCTCGGCTGCGCCTGGTGATCGACTACATGGCGGCACCCGGGACGATCCTGGAGATCGAATCCGAGCCGGCGGTGCCCGGCCTGGCGAGCCTGGTCGGTACCTCGTCGCGCGCCGGCTTCCGCGCCGCCGCCCGCCAGGTGCTCGCGGCCCGGCCGGACAGCACGGACCACCCGGAGGACGGCGCGCAGGGCACGGCCCGCATGGCCATGGCCCGTCTGCTGCTCGGCCAGCTCCTGGACGACGTCCCGGTCACGGTGCTCGTGTCGGGAGCGGCACTGGGGCGCAACGGCATCCACCGCTCGGAGTCCCGCCCGAACGCGGGAGCGGAGTCGGGTGGCAACCCGATGATCGATGTCTGCGCCGGGTGGCAGCGTGAGGGGCTGCTCGCGCGCCTGTCCGCCGACCGCCGAGCCGATCGGGACGCCGTCCGGAGCGGGGACCAGTCCGGCGATCGAACGTCTCCGATCCGCCCGATCAGTGTCCCGGCCGGCGATCTCGCCGTGGCGGAGGATCCCCTCGGGTGGCATCCGTTGCCGCCGATGTCGACGCACGCCATGCGGCGGCTGCGCCGCATCGACGTCATCCCGGCCCAGGGCACGCCCGGGGTCGCGGTCAGGGTCGACGCGCTGCTGCGTGACTCCTACCTGGAGGCACCCGGGCGTGAGTTCGTCGTGCACGAGTACGGTGTCGCCGCCGATGTGGACGAGGCGGGGCTGTTCACTCGTTCGGTGGCCCGGGCGGGGGTGCTCCCGGGAGCCGAGTGCCCCGAAGCTCTCGGCAGCGCCGGGCGCATCGTGGGCATGCCCGCCACCGATCTGCGCCGCACGATCGGCCGGACCTTCGTCGGAACCTCGACATGCACGCATCTCAATGACACTCTGCGCGCGCTCGGCGACCTTCCCGTACTGATCGGGTTTCTCGGAGCGCCCAGTACCGACTGAGCTGACATGTCATGGCTGCCAGCCCGGGCGCGGATTTTCGTGGACAGGCCGGAGGGGCGCTGCGAAACGCACACCATGTCACTGTGTCTTTCGATATCAGGACACCCGGACAAAAGTCCTGCCCACGGGGGTCCATACCGGCTGACCTGCTCGCCGGGCGCCCGACAGGCGCCTTCGTGCGAGTAGTTTCTTGATCATGACTGGAGTTCGCGTCTTCCTCCTGGACGATCACGAAATCGTCCGCCGGGGCATCCGCGAGATGTTGGAGGACTCCGGGGACATCGAGGTCGTCGGTGAGGCCTCCACCGCGGCTTCCGCCCTGCGGCGCATACCGGCCGCCCGGCCCGATGTCGCAGTGCTCGACGCCCGGCTGCCCGATGGCAACGGCATCGAGGTGTGCCGCGAGATCCGTTCCACACAGCCAACCGTCGGCTGCCTCATCCTCACCTCCTATGACGACGACGACGCGCTGTTCGCGGCGATCATGGCGGGCGCCTCCGGGTACCTGCTGAAACAGATCAGAGGCAACGACCTCGTGGGGGCGATCCGAACGATCGCGGCCGGCCGGTCGCTGCTCGACCCGGCCGTCACCCAGAAGGTCCTGGCCCGCCTGCGGGACGAGCCCGTCGAGGACGAGCAGCTCTCCGCGCTCGGCGCACGGGAACGGCAGATTCTCCGGCTGATCGCCGAGGGCATGACGAACCGGCAGATCGCCGCGTGCGTCCATCTGTCGGAGAAGACGGTGAAGAACTACGTGTCCGCGATTCTGGGCAAGCTCGGGCTGACCAGCAGAACCCAGGCCGCCGTGTTCGCCGCACGCCTCAAGGCCTGAGCCCGGAAAGGCCTGACCTCAGGCCTTTCGGAACCCTCGACCTCGGCCACGGAATGCGATCAGCAGGGTGCTGCACGTAGCGTCTGGAGGCGTGCTGAACAGTGAGTCCGCCCTGCGGACCTGCGACACCTGCGGAAACGAGTACTGGATGGCCTTCGAGGTGCGTGTGGTCTCCGGGGAGACCTACCACTTCGACTGCTTCGAATGCGCCGTCCAGAAGCTGGCGCCTCGATGTGAGCACTGCGACTGCCGGGTCATCGGCCACGGCGTCGAGGTGTCCGGGCGCTTCTTCTGCTGCGCGCACTGCGCCCGCCAGAGCGGCGGCATCGGCCGCGAGATCCGCAGCGCCGTGGGCGCGCATCCGACCTGACACCCGCCCACGGCGCGGTATCGATCAGCGCTGGTCAGCCGGCCCGCTCTTGATCGCTTCGACGAGCGCGCCGATCTTCTCGCCTGGGAGGTTCCTGGCGAGGTCGGCCTCGCTGATCATGCCGACGAGACGCTTGTTGTCGATGACCGGCATTCGCATCACGCGATGCGAGATCATCTGGTCGAGCACGGTATCCAGATCGGCGTCGGCGCCCACGTAGAAGGGCTTGCCCTGGCCCAGGTCGCCGGCACAGACCTTCGCGGGGTCCTTCCCCTCCGCCAGACAGTGGATGACGATGTCCCGGTCGGTGATGATCCCGCCCAGCCGGTCGTCGGCGCCGCAGATCGGCAGCGCCCCGACACCGAGGTCACGCATCATGCGGGCGGCGTTGGTCAGCGGCTCGTCCGCCCCGATGCACCGTGCCTCGCCGTGCATGATGTCTCGAGCCGTTGTCATGGGAGTTCCCCCTCCGTCGGTGCTGCCCGGTCCTTCGCGCTGCGCCGCGTCGTGGCGCGTTCGTCCCGCGCGACTTCCGACCATGACATACCCAAAGTAATCACATACACACGATCAGGATGCGATGCCGAGGGCGAGTCGCCCATCGCGCACTGCCTTGTCGAGCGAGAAGCGGGCGTCGAAGCTGTCGAGCTCGATGAGGTCCGACCAGGTCCGCGCGGCGACGGCGGACGCCCTCTCCCGCGCCTCGGCCGCCGACCAGCGTGCCTGCACGATCACACTGTCACCGCGCTCCAGCGCCTCACGTGCCCGGCGCAGCAGCTCGGCATAGACCTCGTCATCCGAGCCGAACTCGCGCGCCGAGCCCGCACCCAAGTCCGAGCCCGAGCCCGCCAGGCTCTGACCGCGCACGTCGGCGTCGGGTGGCACAAGCTCGCGTTCCACCGCGAGCTCACCGCGAATGGCGTCCGAGGCGAGCAGCACCCAGCCGTCCTCGTCCCCGATGAGACGCTCCGCGAAGGCGGCCCTGACGCTTCCCGGCGCTCCGCCGACCAGGACGAGCCGCACCCGGGCCCGGCGCAGATGCTCCAGCGCTATCCGGACCAGGCGCCGGGCCTCGCCCGTCGCGGTCTCATCCCCCAGGTGGGCGCGTACCGCGGTCTCCCCCGCAAGCACGATCGCCCGGTGCGCCATGTAGAAGTCGGCGAGCGAGGGCGGGTGGGTCTCCCCCGCGAAGTCCGCGCACCACCGGAAGAACGGGCCGGTCAGCTGCGGCGCGCCGCGCAGCTCGAGATCCACGGCCAGCACGGACTCGTCCGCCAGAACATCGGCGATGCGCCGGCCGTCGTCGGCCGAGAGCCGGTCCAGGATCCGCGGCCCGTCATCCAGGCAGAAGACGTGCTCGGCCACCAGGTTGCCATGCCCGTCACGGATGCGTCCGCGGGCGGCCCGCCCGTCGATCAGTGGCCGGCGCCCACGCAGGTAGCGCTGGCCCAGCTCGTCGATCTCGGCGATCTCCGCCGCGTTCAGCATGGTCCCCTGGAAGGGTGTGAGCCCCTCGATCGCCGCCAGCCAGGCGGCTTCCAGATCCCGCAGCCGCCCGTGCTCGGCGGTCTCGGCGGACGTCTCACACTGTTCGTGGAAGGTCACGAGGGCCCGCGCGACCTCCCGCAGCGGCTCCTCGACCGGCTCGCCGCGTGCGAGCAGCTCCGAGAGCCGGCGTTCGCTGGGCAGCCGGCGCATGACCACCATGTGCTCGACCGGCGCGCCCGCGCCGTCCCGGACGTCGGCGACCCCCAGGTAGACCCCGGGCGCGAACGGCCGGTTCCGGACGATCTCCGCGCGGCAGGCCTCCTCACGCGCCTCCCGGCGGCGCAGATCCGCCTTGCCGACGGCCGCGTGTTTGGGCATCTTGAAGACACGGTCGGAGACGAAGAACAGGGTCGAGTGCGCGGTCTCGACCGTGGACATGGTGGTCTGGTGTCCCCCGCCGCCGCGACGGGTCGCCCCGGGCGGCGGCGCCACGTCGGCCTGCTGGCCGGACGTCCTGGACGTCGTCGAGCTGTTCACCTGGTTCTCCCTCGGCTCGGACGGACAAGCCCCGTACCTGGGTGTGCCCGCCCGGGAGCCGAGTGGAGCGGTCGCCCGGTCATCCGCCGGCGACCGGCGTGTCAGTGGCGGTGCGCCGGAACCATCCGGGCCGCGTGCCGGGTCATCACCGCGCGGACACCACAGGGGTCGCTGCCGGTCGGCGCACACGGCTCGCACTCGGTCTCCACCGTGGCGTGCTCGACGCCGTACCTGTCGGCCAGCATCACCTTGACCCGGCCCGCGACCGTACGGGCTTCCTCCAGCGTCGGATGCCCGGCCACCTCGATGTGGGCGCTGGCGGCGAAGACCCGGTCCGACAGGCTCCAGACGTGCATGTCATGCACCCCGGTGACACCGTCCACCGCGAGCACGTCCCCGTGGACCGCGGCCAGGTCCAGGCCGGCAGGAGTCGCCTCG
Organism: Parafrankia sp. EUN1f; assembly: GCF_000177675.1. Lineage (GTDB taxonomy): Bacteria > Actinomycetota > Actinomycetes > Frankiales > Frankiaceae > Parafrankia. Next base: position 72,653 of record NZ_ADGX01000003.1, on the reverse strand, counting down.
AGCAGCACCCGGGACGTCTGCGCCAGCAGGCGCAGGCCCTGGACGCCGATCAGCGCCGCGACCACGAGCGAGAGCACCGGGTCGAGCCAGTACCAGCCGTCCGTCAGCCAGATGACGAGACCTGACCCGGCCACCGCCACCGAGACCAGGCAGTCGGCAGCCAGGTGGATGACGGCCGCACGGGTGTTGAGGTCGCCGTGCCGCTCGTGGACGAGCAGTGCGCTGAGGCCGTTGCCGACGGCCGCTGCCAGCGCGACCACCAGCACGACGAAACCGTCGATGCGCCCGGGATGGGCGAGCCGGCTGACCGCCTCGACACAGACGAGCGTGGTGGCCACCAGCACGCTGGCGGCGTTGGCCTGGGCAGCGAGCACGGGCCAGCGCAACCCGCCGAAGGTGCGGGTGGCGGACGGTTCCTGGCGAGCCAGTCTCAGTGCGACCAGGGCGAACGCGACGCCCGCGGCATCGGCGAGGTTGTGCGCCGCGTCCGCGAACAGTGCGACCGAACCGACGATCAGGCCGGCAGCGCCCTGGCCGATGACGATCGCGACGTTCGCCGCGGTCGCGATCGCCAGCCTGCGGGCCTGGGAGGTGTAGCTGCGCGACGAGTGCCCGCCGGCACCGTGCTCGTCGGCGTGGTGCCCGCCGGCATCGTGGGCGTGCCCGTGGGAGCCGTGCGTGCGCCCTCCGTGGCCATGGTCGGCTCCGCCGTGCGCCGCGCCATCGCCGCCCGCCGGAGCCGCCGGAGCCGTCGGAGCCGCCGGAGCCGTCGGAGCCGCCGGAGCCGCCGGAGCCGCCGGAGCCGCCGGAGCCGTCGGTGCCGCGACACCAATGCCCCGGGGCTGCCGCGGGACATGGTCGTGAACGTCACGCCGCCGGCGGGCCTCGGAGTCGGAGGAGCTCACCGGTCCGGCCGATCGTCACGGCCGGACTCGGCTCCTGCCACGGCCACGCCGGCCGGGGAGAGCTCTGCCGTCGACAGCTCCGCGTGAAGCGGCGCGGGTGCGTCGAGCAGATCGTCATGGGCATGGTCGTCATGGGCGTGGTCGGGATCCACGGCGAGAACCACGCTGAGCAGGTCGTCCAACGCGTGCGCGAGAGCGGAGTCCGCCAGTTCGTACCTCAGCCGCCGGCCCTCGGACACCGCGACCACGAGGCCGCAGCCCCGAAGGCACGCCAGATGGTTCGACAGGTTCGTCCTGCTCACCGAAAGGATCTCGGCGAGTTCCGTGGGATAGGAGGGACCCTTGCGTAGCACCAGAAGGAGCCGTGCCCTGGTCGGATCGGACAGCGCGTGCCCGAACCTCGCCAGCACCTCTCCATGCGCCACAAGCTTCACCATGTACTGAACAGTACAGCGGACGCTGACATCAGGCGACCCTGAACTATCTCCTGATGCGGATGGGCCACCCGGCACGCTCCGGCAGGCCCATCCGCCCAGTACCACCACCCGGGAGCACCGCCCGGGTCCGCGCTCAGCCGTCGATGCGGTCGATGCGGTCGATGAGCTCCTCGATGAACAGGAGCACACGGGCCGGCACGCAGCGCCGGCCCGGCCCGGCCAGCACCGAGTGCCCGCCCGGGACCACAGTGAGATCCGCGCGGGTGGCCGTCCGGGTTGTCATCCGCACCAGCGAAAGCGGACTGATCTGATCATCTCGGCCGTGCACGAGGAGTATGGGGATGTCGGGCAGAACCCGCGGCGGCGGATCCGCGACCGGGATACCCGCGACGGGCACATGCAGCAGCGGCAGCCCGAGCAGGGCGAGGCCGTCGGGGCGCACGGCCGGTGAGCCCGCCATCGCCAGCGCGGCCAGTGCCCCCGAGTCGGAGCCGAGCAGGACGAAGGGCAGCCCTGGCCGGCGGACCTCACCGACGGCACGAGCGACGTTGACGCCGCCCGGCACGATCGCGGCGCTGTAGCCGTCGAGCGCGAGCCGCGCGGCGAGCCACTCGTAGGGCTTCGGGCTCTCCCCCCGGCCCGTGAGCATGGCGACGGTCGCCCGGACGGTCTCTCCGGCGAGGCGACCGGCCGGGTCTGTGTCGTGTTCGGCCAGCCGGGGGCTGATTGTTGCGGTCAGGGGCGTCATGAAGCCGTGTTCTCCTTCTCTGGCGCTCCGTTGCGCCGTCGCGGCCCACGGCGGGGCATGACGCTCACAACAACGTGTGAGCGCGGATCTTTCCGGCCAGGCACACTATCCCCCTCGGCCGAGCGCCACGGCAGCACGCGCACGAGGTAGTCCGTGTCCGGCGGACGACACCCCGGACCGCCTCCACACCACCGGTCGGCGCTGCCCGAAATCCCGGGCAGCGCCGATCGCACCGTGGCCGCGCCGAACCGCGCCCGGCAAGGCGCTCCGCCCCAGGAGCGCCAGCCGGGCGCCGGGAGCAGCTTCCCGGCCTGAGCCGGGCGCGCTGCGCCTCTCAGCTCTCGTGGATCTGCTGAGTCAGGTAGTTCGTCGCGCCGAGCTGCTCGATGAGCGTGAGCTGGGCGTCCAGCCAGTCGATGTGCTCTTCTTCGGAGACCAGGATCTTCTCCAGCAGAACGGCCGATCCCACGTCGTTCTTCGAACGGCACAACGCGATTCCGCCGCGGAGCAGCTCCACGGCCTCATCCTCCTGCGAGCGGTCGGTCTCGAGCTGCTCGGGCACCGTCTCACCAATCCGCAGGGAGTGCAGCCGCTGCAGATTGGGTAGACCGTCCAGATAGAGCACGCGCTCAATCAGAGCGTCTGCGTGTCGCATCTCGTCGATCGATTCGTGGTAGTAGTACTCCGCCATGCGCCGATAACCCCAGTTCCGCTGCATCCGGGAATGCAGGAAGTACTGGTTGATGGCTGTCAGTTCGTTCGTCAGTACCCGGTTCAACAGGTCGATGATGTCCTTGTCGCCACGCACCGTCGCCATCTCCCTCACTCGCCTCTCGCGTCAGCCGACCACGGACGACGCCCTCCCGGACGGCCGCGCCCGCGACCGCCCTGAACGGACTACCTCGGCATGCCCGGCACGGCAAGCCAGCTGGCCGCCGTCACCGCCCACCACGAAATAGCCCAGGAAACAGGAAACCACACATATGGGCGGAACACATAACGGCGGGAGAGCCGCGAAGGTCACATCGACACCCGTTTAGGCTAGCCTTTCCTCAGTTAGGGAAGGCTTCGCTGACCGGCCCTGGCGCACCTGAACCGAACGGGATTCACCACGCCCTCGGAGCGAAAACGGGCCGCCGGCCCGACCGGGCCGATCTGAACTCGCAATGAGGACGTGAGCGTACGCAAGCGCCCTGTCGCGATACGGTCCAGCCGGGCCGTTTCACGGGGCGCCAATTGCGGCGTCCATCCGGATCGCGCGACGAGCGGGTGCACCCGGCCGCGAGCGTCAACCGCACCTCAAGGCAGGCCACCGGACCCTGCGGGAGCGCGAAGAGTTACAGACATGCGACGCTCTGTGGGTAGCAGGTTCCCCGGAACCCCGTCGAGCAGGTGGAGTGGTCCCGATGCAGCGCGGTACGAACATGGGTGGTGCCATGTTCGTCTGCTGCGCGCTCGCCAACGCCCTGGGCCTGCTGGGACTGGTACGCGCCTTCGGCTACCCGTATCTGCTCAACGAGCCGGCCGAGGCGACCCTCGCGGACCTGGGCGCGCACCTGAGCACGCTCATCCCCTTCGCCGCTCTCGCCGCGACCGCCGCATTCCTTCTTGTCCCCATGACGACGAGACTCATCCGGCCCTCGCCGAGGGATCCGCTGCCCACACAGCCCGCCACCACGGGCACCGCCGTTGGCGGCTGGCACACCGGGCCCCTCGACACCGGCCCGTCGAGCCCCGCGCACTCCACTCCCCACCTGGACGCCAGGCGGCGCACCCGCCGGCTGCTCCTGTGGGTCAGCCTGGCGGCAAGCACGATGATGATCTTCGAGTGGTCGATCTGGCTGGTCGGGGTCCCCCTGCTCGCTCGCCCGACCGAGGTACCCGGGCGGATCCCCCCCGAGGTGATCACCTTCGACCTGCTGCGCGTCACGGCCGGCGTCGTGTCCGGCGAGACACTCGGGGCCCTCCTGCTCGCGGCCTGGACGACACTCGTAGCCACCCATTTCATCGACCCGATCTTCGACGGGTGGTGGCCATTCGGCACGCTGCGCCCGATCGGGCGTGGCGTGACCCGCCACAGCGGCCCCTTCGGCCCTCTCATCGCGATCATCCGGGCCTGGGTCGACTCGCTACGCGTGCGCGGCATGCTGTGGTCGCGTCCGGCTCTCGTGGGCGGCGGTTTCGTCTGCGCCGCGCTGCTCGTCGGCGGTGCGGCGGCCACGGCGGGGCTGGTGCCCCTGGCACCGCTGCCGTTGTTCGCGCGGATGGTGTGGAGCCTGTGGCTCGCCGCGGTCGGTGTGGCAATCTGGATCGCCGGCACGCCTGCGCGCGCCGTGGCCGTGCGGATGCGTAGACCCCGGCTGATCACACTGCGCCGCTCCCCGCAGGCCACCGGCCCTCACGCCGGCGACCGACCGTCCCACTTCGAGCGGCTTCCCTACCGGTTCGCCGCCTACGACGCGGCGCTGCGGCGAGGCCAGACCGGGCCCCGGCCACTGTGGCCCTCACCGGACGACCTCACGGCCGACGCCGTCACAGTTGCCGGCGACGAGGTCGTGCTGCAGATGCCGGCCCCACAGCCCGGCACCGGCGGTCACCGCGGCGCGGCCGCCGCCTCCGAGACCGACCGACACGACGCCGACGCCGACGCCGGTACAGGAGCGGGAGCAGGAGCTGGGGCTGGGGCTGGGCGGGTCAACGCCGACCCCGAGAAGGATGTCGACCCGCCCACCGAGATCGTCAGCGCACAGGGAGACCACGACCGACCTGTCTGAAGCAGCGCCTCCGGGAGTGCCACGCGAGCCAGGCCCGGGTCGTCGGGCTGTGACTGCTGCTGAGCAAGACCTGAGGATCGTGGTCACCGGAACACCCAAAATCCTCAGATCTTCGAGCCGTGGCTACGGGCTGCCGCCGCTGTCGGACACGGTCTGAGGATCACGGTCGCCGGAACCGGGCAGCCCGGGTTCACCGCCAGCGGCAGCTTCAGCCGCGCAGCTGCGGAGGCCGCGGGGCACGCACCGGAGCGTCCCGGCCAGCCTGGTGCACCGTCCAGCCGAGCTCATCCGAGCCGGTTACCGCCCACGGCGGTTCGCCCTGCTCACGGGCACCCCCGCTCGGCTCCCGCCGCCCCCACCGCGCACACCGCTGCGCGGGCTGGCGACGAACGCCGCGACGTCACGCATCGCCACGTCCACCAGCGCTCCCCGACCACCGGCCCGGCAGAGCGCGACCGCCAACGCACCGAAGAGGCCGGCCAGCGGATCCGCGATCGCGTCGCCGCAGAAGACCGGCACCGGACCACCCTGCGCCGTCTGGTCCCAGGCCACCAGGCCCCCACCCACCGCCGCGTCATCGCCGAAGGCGACCGGGCCCGCGCCGTCGGCCTGCGCGGCGACACGCCGCCCGTACCCGGTGATGCTCAGCCAGACCCGCCCGGGCCGGGCCGCCACCCAGGCCTGCGCGTCCAGCCCGAGCTGGGCCAGCGCACGTGGCCGGGACCCCTCGATGACGACATCCGCCTGCTCGACCAGGTCACGCAGGGCCGCGCGCCCGGCCGGCTCCCTGAAGTCGAAACGGGTTTCGTCGTGGCCCGTGTGCAGCCACCGGTAGAAGTCCGGATCACCGCGGCGTGCCCCGTCCGGGCGGTGCACGCTCTCGACTTTGATCACCCGCAGGCCCAGCTGCCCCAGGAGTCGTGCGGCCAGCGGACCGGCCCACAGCGACGACAGGTCGACCACGAGCGGGGCGGGAGCCGACGTCGACCCAGGCGAGCCGGACGGCGCCGGACGGCGCCCGGTCACTCCACCGGACACTCGGACCACCGCGAAACCGAAGCCGGGATCGAGGCCGCCAGCGGCAGCACCGCCAGCACCAGCACCAGCGCCGCCAGCGGCGGCGGCGGCCAACGGTGCCACCGGCAGGCCCAGCAGCCAGGCACGCTCCACCAGGTCACGGCTGCGCCACCGCGGCAATGCCGCGGCCAGCGCGTCCCAGACGTCATCCGTGATCTCGGCACCGAGCAGTGCGGGGACGGCCTCGACATCGTCCGGGCGAGCGAGGTTGACTGCCACCCAGCCGTCGGCGGCCCGTATCAACCGGCAGCTGCCGTTCGCGGAGACAGTGCCGCCACGGCGCAGGCCGAGCAGGGCGGCCCGGCCGCCGAGGATCTCCGCGACATCGACGAACACCGGCGAATCCAGCCGGGTCGACACGGCTGTCAGCAGCTGGGCGGCGGCGCGGGCACGGTCGAGCACCGGGGCGGCCGGGACGACCGGTGGCCGCCCCGGCTGACCGGTGAGAGCCATCAGCCCGGACTCCGCCCAGTCCAGGGCACTGTGCGTCGGCGTCACCGGCATCGGCCGACTCCGGGGGCCGCCACCGCCGCCGGTCGTGGCCTCCTCCGGCACGGGAAGGCCCGCGGCGCGCAGGGCGTCGCCGAGCTCGGCCAGCGCCCACGGGGTCGCCGCCACCACCGCACGCCCCGTCCGCGAAAGGCGACCGTCAGCCGCTCGGTTCGGCACCACGGGCCGGAATCTCACCACACTGGACCACCACGAAACCACCCCGCCCGGTGTACTCGATCTGCGCGAGCTCCCCGGACGAGCGGCCGAACAGGTTTCCGATCTTGAAGGAGGACACGACCCGGGTACGCACGCCTGCGGTCCAGGCGACGGCCGCGTCCCGGTCGACACACACGGGCTCGTCGGTCGACAGCACCAGCGGGCTGCCCAGGCACAGCACCGCGACGCCGCCGGTGCCCGACACCTCGGTGTTGAACACGCCTCCCGCGATCATCGCGCCGACGCCCCCCGACGTAGTTGTGATCTTGTAGCGGACGCCGGATTCCAGGGCAAGCAGACTGCGGCCGTTCACGGTCAGGCGGTCGCTGTCCAGGTGAAAGATCGAGATGTGGCTTCCGGACTCGGCGAACCAGGCCGTGCCACGCCCCTTGACCCGCATCAGGTCCTGGCCCTCACCGGTCACCGCACGCCGAAGATAACCACCGACGCCCTGGCCCTTGTAGGCGAAATCGATCTGGCCACGGTAGGCGACCATCGACCCCTGCTTCGCGTACATCTCGCCACCGTCGAGGCGAACCCGCAGCATCCGGTCGCCCGATTCCAGGCCGAACGGCTGCCCACCGTCATTTCCCGCCGCATGCTGCCCGAGTGGTTGATTCACGGACACCATTGAGCCTTTTCCATCTCACGTTTGTCGAGTGCCGTGGCCACAGGCCATACAGCGCGAGCCGCGGTCAGCGCCGGCCGTGGATGCTGACCGCGTAGCCGTCACCCGGTGCGCTCGGGGCGCCTTCCCAGGTGGCGAGGCGACGTTCCAGGGCCAGCCCCGCCTGTGCGCACCACGAGTCGTACTCGGCGAGCCCGAAGGGCGCCTGGGGCAGTGGAAGGTGCGCGGAGTCCAGACCGAACCCGGCCACAAGCAGACCACCAGGCCGCACCCGCTCCGCGAGGGCCCGCACCACACGCGCCTCGGAGCCCTCGGCCAGGAGCGGTATGACATTTCCCGCCGCGACGACCAGGTCGAACTGGCCACCCAGATCCGCGAGGTCGGCGAGGTCAGCGAGCACCCAGCTGACAGCGTCGGAGGCGGCCCGCGCCCGCGCCAGCATCGACGGGTCGACGTCGACGCCGGTGCAGGCATAGCCCAGTTCGGCCAGCCGGATCGCCACCCGCCCGGTACCGCATCCGGCGTCGAGGATCCGTCCGCCCGGCGGGACCAGGGCTGCGCAGAGAGCAGCCTCGCCGTGCACATTCATCCCAGCAGCGGCCAGTTCGGCGAACCGCCGCTCATAACGCTCACCCACGCTGCCGGGGGCCGCGGCGGCCCCCCTGCGGTCGTAGGTTCCGCTGGTTCCGCCCGTTGCGTGCAGGCTCGCCCAGCGGCTGGGCCGCCCGCCCGGACCGAGCCCACCCACACCGTCAACGGCGGCGGTGTCACTCACCACCGCGCCCCACGGCCGCCCGCCGTGCCGGCGAGGCCGGGCCCGCTCACCAGGCCGGGCATGCCGGCCAAACCCTGAACCACCACCGCCCGAGGCTATCGGAGCAGCTGGGAAGCCGGTGTTACAGCGCCGCTCCGTGCCATGCCGGCACCCGGTCGGTGAGCCAGCCCTCGATCACGGCGCGCAGGCTGGCCGGACGCAGATCGAGCCCGTGCAGGCTGCTGAGTGTGACCGCGGTCAGGTCGACGTCGAACTCCCAGCTGCCGATCTGCGCGCCCCACGGCAGGTCCGCCGCGAACAGCACGTTGATCTCCTGGTAGCGCACGCCCTTCTCGACGTACACATGCTCGGCGCAGCCGATGAACTCCAGGTCGGCGACCTCGAATCCGGCCTGTTCGCGGGTCTCCCGCCGCAGCGCGGCCTCCACGGTCTCGCCGGGGTCCACGTTCCCGCCGGGCAGGTAGAACCAGGACTGCCCGCGGCGGTTCGCCAGCAGGACACGGTCGCCTCTGAGGAACAGCACCCGGGCGCTGATCTCGACAGGGGCAGCGGTGATCATGAACGCTCCAGGAGGGCTAGACACATCGGTGCGGATCCGAGCGGGGGGTGGGCCTCCGCGGCCGGCGGCCGGCGGCGGAGGTCAGTCGCCACGGGTGGCCGGCAGCGAGGCGGGGGCGAACTCCGCGGGATCGAGCCCGAGAACGTTCACCGCGTCCAGCACCACTGCCTGCTCACTGACGACGAACTCACCGTCGACCCGACCGATGACCTCACCCAGCGCGATCACCGCCGCCGCTTCGGCCGGCCGGTTCCGGACCTTCGCGATCTCGGCCAGCGCGGTCGCGCGACCCTGCGTCGGATCACTGACGAGCCGGGTGAGGTGGGCGTCGAACAGCGCCTCCAGTTCATCCGAGGCGAAGTGCGACATCACCGGATCGCTGGCGACGAAGGCACGCAGCCCCTCGCGCTCGGCCGGATCCACCCGGCCGTCGGCGGCCGTCACCAGCGCGCACATCGCCACGGCCGCGTCACGGAAGGCGTTGCCGCGCAGCTCCTCGCGCCTGGCGGCGAGCTGCGCCTTCAGCGACGCGACGCTCAGCCGGCGGCCGAGGCGCCCGACGTTCCCGACGCCGGACGCCATCCCGCGCCACAGCGGCCACTCGTCCAGCACCCACCGCCGCACCGCCGTGGCCACCGGAAGCGGACGGAGCCGGGTCGCGACGAGCAGGCCCGCGTCAACCAGGACCAGGTCGCGCCCCTGCCAGGTGGGCGGGACGGGCGCTCCGTCGGACCAGTCGGCGGCGAACAGGATGGTCAGGGTGTGCGCGACCTGCGGGGCGGCGGCGTTGCCAAGCGCGTCGCCGGCGTGTTCGGCGGCACCGAGAAAGCGCCAGCCGCCCGACGGCCCCACGGGCGCCGGGCCGCGGAGGACGACACCGCCGGCGAGGCCGGCCAGCTCACGAGCCAACGCACGTTCGGTGTTCTCCCCCGGCGGCACCGGGCCACCGGGCAGCTCATGCCAGTCGTCACCCGGTGAGCGGGCCAGCAGGACGCTGTCACCAACCCGGACAAGCAGGCGAGCCTCAAGCCGGATCAGGGCAGGCGGGGACATCGCGGAGTACCTCCCGACGGGGGCGAGGACGAGGAGTCGCGGTGTCCGTTCGGACGACGCGCGTCCTACATCATCCCCCAGACGGGGGAGGGCCGGGCAGCGCATCGCCTACGCGCGCCCGGACCGATGTGGTCCGGTCGGTGACATCCGTCCGAGGGCGCCGCCTCACCTGCTGTGGACGCCGCCCTACCTGCCGTAGGAGACGTAGACCCGGGCTCGGTATCCCGTCGCGGCCAGCCTGCGGTGCTCACGGCGCGGGGTGCCACGCACCGTCTGGAACTCGAAGCTGTCCGGGTGGCGCCCGGCCCGCGCGGCGAGCCGGGTGGTCAGCGCCATCAGCCGCGGGTCCTGGGTGGCGATCATCGGATAGCCCGGTCCGGCCATGAGAATCCCCAGACAGGCCGCGAACCCACGGCGCTGGTCGTGAAATGTCGGATCCGCCGTCGCCACCGACCGCCGGACCAGGTGCCGGCCGGGCCGCAGCCGCAGCCGCACCCGGGCGCCCGACCGGGCCAGCTCCCGGCAGTCGGCCGGGGTGCGGCGCAGGTCGGCGCGCAGCGTCACCCCGGTCGTCGGCGCCGCACTGCGCAGGGCCGCCAGGGCCGCCAGAACCTCGTCCACCGAAGCCGGATCATCGGTGTCGCCGTCGGTCGCCAGCGTGACGGTCGCGCCGACGGCCCGGGCCCGGGCACAGATCTCGGCGGCGTTGTCACCGGCCCACTTCTCGCCGTCGTGCGGGATCTCCCGTCCGATCGCGGGAAGCCGCAGGCAGATGTCGAGATCCTCGGCGATGCCCGCGCGATCGGCGAGGTCGAGCAGGGTCAGATACGCCCTGGTGGCGGCGTCGGCGGCAGCGCTGTCCGCCGCGGGCGGGCCGAGCCGGTCGATGGTCGCCAGAATCCGGTCGTCGGCCGCCAGCGCGGCGCGCGCGAGCGCGTCCATCGGGCCGCAGCCGTTGGACGATCGAGACTGCCTGGACACATAAAGTAGCCTCACGTAGCGGCTCGGCGGTGTCCAACCGACCAGTCACCTCGCTGTCAACGGGGCGGGTCGGCGGCAGCCGGCCGCGGGAGCCGGTCCTTCGCCTCCCCGCACGCCCCCGCTCGGACGGCGCCGGCAGAAACAGGGACCAACAGATGATCGCCACGATGGGACGGCGGACCCGATGAGCAAGCTCCTCCTCGGCCCGCTGCACCGCTACGCCGACGACCGTCACGCGACCGTCTGGGTGGAGACCGACCAGCCCTGCACCGTCGAGGTACGGGCCGAGCAGGGACCGCGCGCGGCGGCACCGACCTTCACCATCGCGGGCCACCATTTCGCCCTGGTCACGGTGGGCGAGCTGGAACCGGGCCGGGCCTACCCCTACGAGGTCTGGCTCACCCGGGCCACCCCACCGGACGAGGCCGCCGCGCGCGACGACACACCGCCCGGCCGGGCGGTGCTGGTCTGGCCGGAACCCGGCTCCGCCCAGCCACCGAGCCTGCTGCGGCCGCTCGGCGCCGAACGGCCGGTGCGGCTCGCCTTCGGCTCCTGCCGGGTGACCGCCCCGCAGACGAGGCCGTACACCCTGTCCCCCGAGGCTGATCCACGCGGGCTCGGCACCGACGCGCTGCACGCGCTCGCGCTAAGCCTGGCCACGACGCCACCGCAGGGCTGGCCGGACGTCCTGCTCCTGCTCGGCGACCAGGTGTATGCCGACCACGTGTCGCCGGACACCGCCGAACGGATCCGGCGCCGCCGCGACGTCGGCGTACCGCCCGGCACGGAGATCGCCGACTTCACCGAATACGCCTGGCTGTACCAGGAGGCCTGGTCACAGCCGGAGATCCGATGGCTGCTCTCCACGATCCCCACCGCCATGATCGGCGATGACCACGACGTTCGCGACGACTGGAACATCTCCGCGTCCTGGCGCGCCGAGATCCGCGCACAGCCGTGGTGGGACACCCGGATCACCAGCGGGATCATGGCCTACTGGGTCTACCAGCACCTGGGCAACCTGGACCCGCGGACGCTGGCCGCGGATCCGACGTACGCCGCGGTGGCCGCCGTACCCGACGGCGAGGACGTCGTCCGGGCCTTCGCCCGCCGCGTCGACCGGATGCCGGACCTCGCCGCCCTGGCCGACCTTCCCGCGGGCGACCTCGCCAGTGCGGCCGACGGCGCCCCGGCCGACGACATCGCGGCCGGCGCGTGCCCACCGGTGCCGCCCCGCTGGAGCTTCCGGTGGGATCTCGGGCGCACCCGGCTGATCGTCATCGACTCCCGGCTGGGCCGGGTCGTGGCCCCCGACGGAACCCGCGCGATGGTGAACGACACGGAATGGTCCTGGATCCGCGAGCAGACGTTCCAGCAGGGCGAGATCGACCATCTCCTGCTCGGGACGTCGGTGCCGTTCCTGCTGACACCGACCATCCATCATGTCGAGGCGATGAGTGAGCGGCTCGCGTCCACGCGGTTCGGTGAGCGGTTCGGTGGGCGGCTCGGCGGGTTCTGCCGGTGGTTCGCGCGGACTGTCACGCGCCCGGTGGAACGGGTGCGGCGAACGCTCGACCTGGAGCACTGGGCGGCGTTCAGCCGGTCCTTCACGCAGATGTCGCAGCTGCTCGAAGCGGTCGCCGGCGGCGAGCACGGACCCGCACCGGCCAGCGTCGTCGTCCTGTCCGGGGATGTGCACCACGCCTATCTCGCCCGGGTCTGCTCCGATCGGGCGATGTCGCCGGTGTGGCAGGCGGTGTGCTCGCCGTTGCGCAACCCGCTCGGGCCAGGGATCCGCCGCATCGACGCGCTGTCACGCCGCGCGGCGTTCGCCACCGTCTCCGGCTGGCTGGCCCGCTTCCTCGGGGTGCGGGGCATGTCGGTGCGGTGGGCCGTCACCCACGGCCCGTGGTTCGACAGCCAGCTCGCCACGCTGGAACTCGACGGCCGCACAGCGACCCTGCTCCTCGACAAGACCGAACCGGACGGCGAACCGGCCGGACTCGAGGAGATCCTTCGGGTGACGCTGAGCCAGCCGCTTGAGCCCGGCCAGCCGTTCGGGGCGGGTCAGCCGAAACGGTAGGGCTGGCCGGTGGCCTCCAGGACGGACATCCACAGATCACCGGCCGGGTCGACCTGGTTGCGGTGGCTGACCGCCAGCTCGATCGGCATGTGGATGAAGCGGCGCCGCCACCGGCCGACCACCATCTGGGTGCGCCCGGACATGGCCGCATGCACCGCTGCATGCGCCAACCGAATCGTATAGACGTTGTCGTACGGATTCGCCGGAACGCTGCGGATGTGGTAGCTCGGGTCGATGTACTTCAGGTTCAGCTCGGTGCCGTGCTCGGCGAAGTGGTCGGTGATGCGCCGCGAGAGCTCCGGCCCGATGTCGAAGAGCTTGCGGTTGCCGGACGCGTCCGACGACTCCGGCAGGCCCTCGCCGAGGTCCTGCCCGGCGCCCTCGGCCACGACGACGACGGCGTTCCCCCGCTTCTCGACCCGGCGACGCAGATAGGTGAGCAGCCCGCGCTCCCCTTCCAGGGTGAACGGCAGCTCCGGGATCAGCACCACGTCGGCGTCACTCTTGGCCAGGGTCGCGTAGCAGGCGATGAAGCCGGAATGGCGGCCCATCAGGCGGACGACGCCGACACCGCCGGGTGCCGACGTCGCCTCGGCGGACGCGGCCCGGATCGACTCCGCGGCCTTGGCGAAGGCCGTCTGGAAGCCGAAGCTCTGGTCGATGTAGGGGATGTCGTTGTCGATCGTCTTCGGGATGCCGACAACCGCGATCTTCTCACCGCGCTCGGTGACGACGTCGGCGATCGCCCGGGCGCCGCGCAGAGTCCCGTCCCCACCGATCACGAACAGGATGTTGATGTTCATCCGGGACAGGCAGTCGACGATCTCACCCGGGTCCTGCTGGCCGCGGGAGGTACCGAGGATCGTGCCGCCGTCCTCGTCGATGTGGGCCACCCGCTCCGGGGTGAGGTCGACGACGCTGTGCCCGTACTTGGCGACGAAGCCCTGGTAGCCGTGGCGGAAGCCGAAGATGCGGTTCACGCCGTAGTGGTTGGTCAGCTCCAGCACCAGGCCGCGGATGACGTTGTTCAGCCCCGGGCAGAGGCCACCGCAGGTCACGATGCCAACCCGGGTCTTCGACGGATCGAAGTAGATCTTGCGGCGCGGCCCGGCCGGCTCGAAGCCCGGCAGCTCGTCCAGCGGAACCTTCCGGGACGAGATCATCGTGAGGGTGTCATCGAAGAGGACCTTGTCGCCCTCGTCGATGTAGTGCTGGGTCGTCGGACGCTCGCCGAGCAGCGGCAGGAGCGGTGAATCGATCCGGCAGGGACCGAGGGTGCGCACCTCCAGCTCGGCACCGTCCACGGTCAACGCCTCGCTCACGGCCCCCCGATTCCGTCACCGCCAGGGCATTCCCATTCCAGCGCCCGACTGGACCGGACCACGATCGCCCCAGCTCCCTTCCCGCCTTATCGCACCGAGCGTACCGGTCCGGGCGTCTGGCCCATGACGGTCGTCGATCAGACAACCCGGTCATCCGGCTGGCGGACACCAGGCGATTACCGACAGGAAACGCAAACGACGACCAGCGGACATCACCGGGACAGGGCGAGGACCACCACCTGTCCCGTTCACGGCCTTCGTCCGGTTCATGCCTCCCAGTTCAAACGTCCGGTTCAAACATCCGATTCGCCGGTCCGGTTCGGTCCGGTTCGCGCCCGGCCGAGCCGGTCACCGGACTGGCGCCCGCCGTCCCTCCCTCGGGTTCTTCCCCCGGTCGCCTGGGTGACGCCAGACTCCCGGCGCTACCGGTGCGCGAGCCGAGCGAGATTCGGGAGCAACGCCCCAGCGAGGTAGCGCCGGGCCAGATCCCCGCTCTCCCGGACGTAGCCGGCGATATCGGGAACCGCGTCGGAATGCGGGTGGGTGCCGAGCCAGGCGACCAGCAGCAGCCTGCGCAGCAGAACCATCGTCGGCACGATCGCGAGGTCGTGGGCCGCGAGTGGACGGTCGAGCTGGTAGGCGGCCAGCCAGGCCTCGACCAGCTCCGGGAGCGCCGAACTGTTCTCGACGAAGGACAACGCGGCCGCGAGGTCGTAGAGATACCAGCCGAAGCCGCAGTCGTCGAAGTCGATCAGGTGGACTCCCTCGGGCGTGGCGTGGGTGAGGCCCGGTTCCCGCCCGTCGGCGGGCCGGGCCACCAGCAGGTTCGCCAGTCGCATGTCCGCGTGGATCAGCCCGGCCCGGTCGGGGCCGCGCCCATAGGCGGCGAGCGCGCGCTCCATCTGGGCGACCGCGGGGCCCAGGACCGCGAGCACTGGCTCGGACCGCTCCGCGAGTGCCGCCACCACCCCGGCCCGCCAGCTCCCCCACCGCCCGTACGGGCCCAGCGTCGTCTGCCAGGACCACGAGAAACGCCTGAAGCCGGCCGGCCGCGGCCAGCGCTGCGCATGGTTGTGCAGCCGGCCGGCGAGGCCGCCGAGGACACCGAAGAACGGCACCAGCGCCGCCTCGTCCCCGGGCGTCGGCGATTCACCCTCGACCCAGTCGAACAGCACGGCACAGCGCACCGCCCCACCCAGCCCGACGGTGGTCACGACCGACCCGGACCGGTTCGCCACCGCTCGGGGCGTCGCCACGACACCGTCAGCCCGCAGCGACGCCACCCAGTCGAGCTCGGCGACGATCTCGTCGATCGCGTGGTAAGCCGGCCGATGCAGGCGCAACGCCCACCGGCGCCCCCCGGGCAGGTCATCCACCCGGTAGGTCACGTTCTCCGAGATGTTGACCAGCACCGCCGTCGGGGCAGGACCAAGATCATATTCGGCCAGGACGTCGTCGAGCACCCCGGCGAGCTCGAGGAGCTCTGCGGTGATCACACCGTTGACGCCGTCACCGGAAGCACCAACGGTCACCCTCGCCGGCCCCCTTCGCCCACCTCACAACCCGGCAATCTGCCCGCCGACCACGCTAACGCCAGCGGCAACCCGAGGCCACAGCCCGAAGATCTGAAGATCTTGGTCGTTCTAACAACCAAAACCCTCAAGTCCTGGCCCGGTAGCAGCGGCAGCCCGAAGTTCGGGATCTTGCTACACGGTGGGGGACGACGGACACCCTCAGCTCCTCGAACTGCGACCGTGGGGTGGGCGAGGCCACGGCCGCGCACGTTCCGGTGCCGGGAAAGGCGTGCGGGAGGAGCTGCCCGGGAAAGGAAATCCGGCCGAGGCCGGCGAAATGTGCGACCGCGGCCCGATGACGCCCGGGAAACACGAAAACGCGCCGGCCGCCTAACCACGCACGCCGTGAGCCACGCACGCCGTGAGCCACGCACGCCAGCTACGACGCGCGCCGTCGCCACCACCGGCGAGCTTCTCGGCTCCGCCCAGGTCATCCGCCTGATGGGCCAGTCACCCAGGCACCGTCACACCCTCCCGGCATCCACCGCGGAACCGGCCGGAAACTGGCCGCCGCGGGCCCGCCAAAAGGCCCCCCGGCCCGCATCACCCGGGTTATCATGGGATACACGCAGAATCCGGGGAGACAACGTGATCGTTCCGGAAGGCAGAGTTCCCGAAAGCAGGGTTCCCGACAACAGCGTTCACGGCATCGACCTTTCCGCAACCATCGTTTCCACCACCGGCGTTTCCGGGATCTCGACCTCCTGTCTGCGCTGTGGTCGCCGGCTCACCAGCCCGCCCAGCGTCTCGGCCGGGTTCGGCCCCGGCTGCACCCGGCATTTCCGCCGCACCGCACCCACTCTCACGGGTTTCACAAGCCAGCAGCTCGAGGACGCGTTGGAGCTTCTCGAGCTCGGCGGCATCGTTCCGTTGCGGGGCCGCCGTGTCTGGCTCACCGTCGGCCATCGAGGAGCCACCTACCGCACCGCGCCCACCGGGCAGTGCACCTGCGCCGCGGGGGTCCACGGGAAGCCGTGTCACCACGTGGCAGCGGTCCGCCTCGTCGTCGTCTGAACGGCAGGCGCGCGGGTGCACGGGTGCAGGCGCGGAAACGGCATATGTGGGCAGGTCGCCGGGCGTACCGGGCACGCGCGGGGCGCTACGGCGCGCAGCCGGGTTCTGTCGGGCCGGCGCCGTATCGTCGCGGTGTCCCGCTGGTCCGTCTCCACGGGCGGACGGCGGCTCCGCGCCACCTGACCCACTTGCCGGAGGATCCCGATGCCCGCCCTCGACCAGGTCAAAAGCCGGTCACTGCGTCTGCTGGACTATCTGGCGGCGCTCGCCACGGATCTGCGTGGCGCCCCACGGCGACGGCTGGCCGAGTACGACCCCCTTCCGGTGCTGCCCGGCGACGTGCCCGGCCACGGGGACGTGCCAGGCCACCGCGCCGTCCTGGTGGGTCCTGGGTCGTCGCGCGAAAGCTGGCTGGAGGTCGGCAAGGTCGCGGTGCCGGCCCCGCCTCGGGTTCCCCGCCTGCTGGACGCCTACCTCGGCGGCGTCGACGTACGGCCCGACGCACCGCCCAGGCTGCCAGCCGGTCTGCGGGAGCGGGCGGCCGCGCGCAAGGAGGACCCGGAGGAGATCATCCAGGCGCACGAGCACTGGATGCGTGTCTCCTGGCAGCCCTGGGCATCGAGCGCGCGGGCCGCGTACGCCGCCCGTGATCTCTATGAGCGGCTGTTCGATCTGCGGCTGCGGCACAGCCACGACACCGCCGGATCACAGCTCGTCTGGGGGCATTCGCTGCTGAGCTGGCGGGTCGCGGCCACCGGCGGCGAGCAGGTGGTGGTCCAGCACCCGTTGCTGATCACACCGGTTCGGGTGGAGGTCGACCAGCACGACGGGGTCATCAGAGTCCTGCCCGACGGGCCGACCTCGCTGGAGACGGACCCGGTGCGCGGTCTGGAGGCTCCTGGGCTGCACGAGCTCCCCCGCCTGCGCGACCAGGTGCGCACCAGCCCGCCGGAGGTGTGGGAGCCCGAGGATCTGCACCGTCTGCACCGCCAGGTGGCCGCCCCGCTGGGGCTGGACGCCGCGATCCTGCCCGGCCCCGACGTGCCGTCGCCCGGCACGAACGCCTGTGTCGTCGACACCTGGGCGTTGTTCCTGCGACCCCGACCGGCGGCGGGCGCGCGTTTCTACGCCGAGCTGCGGGAGGCGATGGCCGAGCGGGAGTTCCTGCCCGAGGCGGTGGCCGCGGTCGTCGCCACCGAGTCCCTGGTGGCGCAGGCGCTCGGTGAGGCGTTCGGCGGATCGTTCGACGGCTCGTCGAACTCGTCGAACGCGTCCAGCCCGGTCGACGGTGCCGACGGTGGCGCCTCGGCTGGCCAGGGCGACCGCGAAGGCGACGACTACGACGACGGCTGGGCCGCGACCGGAAGGCGCCTGCTCATGCCCCTGCCGACCAACGACGAGCAGGAGCGGGTGGCCGTCCAGCTCGCCACCGCGCGGGGCGTCACGGTGCAGGGCCCACCGGGAACCGGCAAGAGCCATACCATCGCGAACCTCGTCTGCCACCTCGTCGCCCACGGGCTGCGCGTGCTGGTGACCGCGCAGGACGAGCAGGCCCTCACCGTGCTCCAGGAGAAGATCCCCGCCGACCTGCGCCACCTGTCCGTCGCCGTCCTCGGCGCCAGTCAGGCCCACATCGAGCAGCTGCGCGCGTCCGTCGTCGAGATCCAGGCCGCGGTCGGCGACATCGACCTGCATCGCGAGGCCCGGCTGGTCGACCGGCTCGCGATCGATCTGGACACGGCGCGCTCCCGCACCAGGGCGCTGGAGCTGGAGCTGGTGGAGCTGCTACGCGGTGAGGAGCGCGAGTTCGACCTGCCGGGCGGCCGGCTCCGGGCCGCCGGGGTGTCCGAATGGCTGGCGAGCACCGCGGTCGAGCTGGGCCTCATCCCGGACCGGATCGACCCCGCCACCGCACCGCCGTTGCGGCTCGACGAGCTCGAGGAGCTCTTCGCCCTGGCCCGGCGGATCCCGCCGGCTCAGGCGGAGGCTGCCGGCCTCGACCTGCCCGACCCGGTTGCGCTGCCCGGCGCCGCGCCGCTGTCGGCCCTGTTCGATCGGCTCGACGAGCTCGATGAGGAGGTGTCCGAAGGGGAGCGTCTGGGTCTCGCGCCCGACGCGGTCGACCGGCTCGGCGCGGCGGGGCTCGCCGAGCTGCGCACCGAGCTCCTCGCCGGCGCGGAGGTCCTGCGCCCGTTGGAGGAGCCGTGGCTGGACCGCCTGCGGGAGCAGTGTGCGTACTCGCCGCGGCTGGCCGAGTTCTGGCAGGTCCAGGCGGGTGAGCTGGCCGCGGCGGTGGCCGAGCTGCACGACCTGCGCGGGCAGCTGTTCGGGCACCGGGTGGGTGTGCCCGACACGGATCCCCGCACCCAGCTCGAACAGCTCGACGAGCTACGCGGCCGGTTCGCGGCCGGGAAGGGCCTGCCCCGCTTCGGCGGGCGGGGCCTGCGGGACTACGCCGAGCAGCTGCTCGTCGACGGCTACCCGCCCCGTACCGCCGACGACCTGGACATCGTGCGTGCCGCGATCACCGGCCGGATTCGGGTCGGCACCGCGCTGGGCCGCTACGCCGATGTCGCCGAACAGCTCGGCGCGCCGGGCATCCCAGGCTTCACGGGCCCCACCGGCCCCACCGGCCCCAGCGGCCCCACCGACGACCGCGGCGGATCCGCCGCGGCGGTGTTCGCGCCCGTTCCCGCGCTGGACGCGGTGAGCGGGCAGCTGGCGGCCGCGGTGGGCTGGGAGGCCGGCCAGGGCCGTGAGCTGGCGCACCGGCTGGTGGCGGTGTTCCGCGAGGCACCCACCCGGCCGACCGCGGCCGATCTGGTGCACCACGCCGGCCTGCTCGACCTCGCCGAGAAGCGGATCGCGCAGCAGGTTGCGCGGGCGGAGCTCGCCGGTCTCACCGAACACCTGCGTGCCGGCGCGTCGACGCCGGCGGCGAGCCCCCTGTGGGCCGAGCTGGGCGACGCGCTCGATCACCGCGACACGCTCCGCTGGGCACAGGCACTCGACTCCGCGACCCGGCTGCGTTCGGCGCGGCCCGAGGTCGAGCGCCGGGCCGAGCTCGCCGGGCGGCTCGCCGCCGTGGCACCCCGCTGGGCGGCCCGGGTGCTTGCCGAGCACGGCGACCAGGCCACCTGCGGCGATCCAGGGCTGCTCACCGAGCTGTGGCGGTGGCGGCAGGCCGAGACCTGGCTCGCCGACCTGCATGCCGGCGCCGACATCCCGGCGCTGCAACGGCGCCTCGGCGCGGCGACCGAGGAGAGCCAGCGGCTGGTGCTGGAGGTGGCCGGTCGATCGGCGCGGCTGGCGCTGGCGCGCAACCTCGGCTCCGAGCAGCGTCAGGCCCTGACCGGGTGGGTGCAGGCCCTGAGCCGGGTCGGGAAGGGCACCGGCCGTTTCGCCGGTCGGTGGCGGGCCGAGGCCCGTGCCCACATGACCGCGGCCATGGGCGCGGTCCCGGTCTGGATCATGCCGATCCACCGGGTGATGGAAAGCTTCGACCCGCGGGTCAACGAGCCCTTCGACGTCGTCATCGTCGACGAGTCCAGCCAGTGCGACGTGCTCTCCCTCGGCGTGCTGAGCCTGGGGCGCAAGGCCGTCGTCGTCGGCGACGACCAGCAGACCAGCCCGTCCGCCGTCGGCGTCCCGCGGGACAGGGTCTTCGCGCTGATCGAGAACCACCTGCCCGACGTGGCGCACCGCTCGCTGCTCGACGTCGAGGCCAGCCTCTACGACACCGCGGCGCGGGTGTTCCCGCGCACGGTCGTGCTCAAGGAGCACTTCCGCTGCCTGCCGGAGATCATCGGTTTCTCCAACCGGTTCTACGACCAGCAGATCCTGCCGCTGCGTGAGACTCCGGAGATCACCGTCGGCCCGGCGCTGCGCCCGGTCCGCGTCGCCGGGGGCGGGCGGGCGTCGGGCCGGTTCGGCGATGCCAACGAGGTGGAGGCCGCCGCGGTGGTCGACCAGATCGTCGACTGCTGCGCCGACCCCGCCTACGCCGGCATGACGTTCGGTGTGGTGACCCTGCTCGGGTCCGGCCAGCCCCGGCTGATCGAGCACAGCCTGGTCGAGAAACTCGGGGAGGAGGAGTACGTCCGCCGCCGGATCCGGGTGGGCGACCCCTACCAGTTCCAGGGCGACGAGCGCGATGTGATCTTCGTGTCCGTCGTCGCCGACGACAACCGCTCGGCGGCGACCCGGCGCCGTGACCTGCAACGGGTCAACGTCGCGGCGAGCCGGGCCCGCGACCAGCTCTGGGTGTTCCACACCGTCGCACCGGAGACGCTGCGCGACGACGACGTCCGTCGCCAGCTCATCGAGTACATGTACGCCGCGCCCGCCGCCGAGGAGGTCACCCGCCTCGCGGACCGCTGCGAGAGCGAGTTCGAGCGGGCGGTGCTGCGCGAGATCCTCACCCGCGGCTACCGGGTGCGCCCACAGCACCCGGTGGGGCGTTTCCGCATCGACCTGGTGGTCGAGGGCGACGGTACCCGGCTCGCCGTCGAATGCGACGGCGACCGCTACCACGGCCCGGAGCAGTGGGAGACCGACCTTCGCCGGCAGCGGATCCTGGAACGGCTCGGCTGGACGTTCTGGCGGATCCGCGGCTCGGAGTTCTACCGCCATCCGGGCCGGACTCTCGACGGCCTGTGGAAGCAGCTCGACCAGCTGGGCATCCGCCCGGCACCGGCCACACCCGCCGTGCCACCGGCCGCATCACCTGCCGATCCACCGGCGCCGGGGGCGTTCCCGGGGGCAGCAGCCGCCCTCGGTTAGCTACCCTCGGTTGATGCCAGGCGACCCGTCATCGCTGCGCGTCAGGCTGCTGTGGGCAGCCATGTTCGCGCTGATGGCGCTGGTCGGAGCGGCGCCGAACGCACGCAGGCCTGAGACCTGGCCTGGGACCGATCCCGTCGGCCGGTGCGGGCGGTGGCTCCGCAGAGCCGCCGCCCGCACCGCTCCATCACGGAAAGTGGAAGGTGCGGGGATACAGCTGCGGCCGGATCGGCAGCATGAACGGGAAGGCGGAGCGGCGCGGCGGCCACTCGTCACGAACCCCGGTGCGCCACGACGGCCAGGCAACCGATCGGGCCTGCCGTGGCGATACCGGACCGGGCGTCGGCGGCCGCTCCTGGAGCGGGGGCAGCGGGGAATCCGACCAGTCGACCCGCAGGCCACCGCAGCTCAGGCAGACCGGGCCGCTGCGCGGGGAGGGCACCGGCACGCCGTTGTGCCGGTAGACCTCCATGTAACCACCATCGTCCTCGAACCATCGAGCGACCGTGTACGAACGATGCCAGGTGCTGTGGCACCGGCGGCACCGGAAGTAGATCTCCTCGGTCGCGCTCTCGACATCCAGCACGTGGCGCTCGCCGGTCATCTGCCGAGCCCTTCGTCCGCTTCGATGGGGTCAGGCCTGTCCTGACCGTGCCCCGCCACGGGCGCGCTAACCAGCCCCGGGTGATCGTCGAGTGGTGCGATCGACGTTCGCCCGAAAGTGCGGGCCCGGCCCGAAGGTGGGCCCCCGCGCTGACCCTTTCCGTCGGTCGAGGGGACCTCGGTGATCAGACTTACGTGATCAGCGATCGGGGTGCTGATCACCGCCGACCGGGCGCACCTCGTCGACCAGGCCCCAGTCCGCCGCGACGGACGCGTCCAGGGCCCAGCCCGTCAGGGCCATGAACGCGGTGCGCTCGCGACCGACGCGCCGGACGATGCTCGACGTCCCACCCGCGCCCGGTACCAGGCCCATCGCCAGCTCGGGCAGGCGGAACGTGGTGGCCGGGTCGGCGACGACCCGCTCGGCGAACGCCGGGATCTCCACCCCGGCCCCGACACAGGTCCCGTGCACGTAGGCGGTGACGGGACGGCCGCAGCGCAGCAGCGCCAGCGGAATGCTGCGCGTGGTCCGCACCGCGTGGGCCCGCGCCGGATCCGGCAGCGTGCCGAACTCGGCGAGATCCCCGCCGCTGCAGAAGGTGCGCCCCGCCCCCCTCAGCCGCACCCGCACGATGGACGGGTCGGCCTCAGCCAGCGCGAACGCCGACACAAGCCCGTCGCGGATGTCCCTGCTGACCGCGTTGTGCACCCGCGGCCGGTTGAGGACGACCCACAGCTCGTCCCCGTCCCGTTCGACGAGGACCGCCGGTTCGGTCGCCGGGGCGGGCGCCGGCCGGCCGGCGGCGGCGCGCCGCGCCGCGCGGCGTTCCCGCTCGGCGCGATGCGCCGCCAGCCAGGCCGCGAACTCGGGGCCGCCCTGCAGCGTCGAGTAGGTGAACGATTCGGCGACCACGGCGTCACCGACGTCGATACCTGCCGAATACCGCACCAGCTGGGCGAAGGCGACCGCCGCGCCCGGGACCGCCCGGGTCGTCGCGGCGATCGCCGCCAGCGGGTCCGCGAGGGTGCTCCCCGGTCTGACCGGCCCGACCCAGGGGGCGGGCGGAGCAAACTCCTGCGTCAGCAGGACGTCGAAACCAGCGGTCTCGATGCCGGCCGGAAGATCGCCCAGGTCGGGGGCCACGGCGACGAGCACACAGGACAGCCGCCGGGCCAGGGCCGCGACCTCCACCGCCAGCGGCCCGCGTGCCCAGACGGCCAGCAGCGGCTGCCCGTGGAAGGCCGCGAACCTCTCGGGGTCGGCGCGCAGCCGCGCAAGCGCGGCATCCGGTTCGAGGACCGTGCCGAACGGCTCGGCCGTTCCCGAGTCAGCGGCTCCCACATCAACCGTATGGACATCCACTGCGCCACGTTAGGCCCTGTCGGTTGACCCGCGCCGGCGAGAGCGGTCGGGCGACCAGACGGTGGCGTGCCCGTGCCGGGCCGTAACCTGGCACGGGGCCTGTCGACGTTCCCGAGACGTTCCAGGGGTGACGATTTGCTGGTGCGGCGAGCGGAGATCCTTGCCCGTCATTCCTCGTCCGGGCCTGTCGACGTTCGCATCGTGCGGGGAGTCGTGGCCGAGATCGGGCGACCGGGCCAGCGTCTGGACCGCGGTGGCGGCGAGTCTGAGATCGACGCGGCCGGCGGGGCGCTGCTACCCGGCCTGCATGACCACCATCTGCACCTGATGTCGCTGGCCGCGTCCACCTCGTCGGTGAGCCTCGGCCCGCCGGAGATCGCCAGCCGAGGTGAGTTCGTGGCGCGACTGCGAACCGCCGCGGCGGCGGCCCGTGGTTCGGCGGCCCGTGGTTCGGCGGCCCGTGGTTCGGCGGGCGGTTGGATCCGCGGCGTGGGCTACCACCAGTCGGTGGCCGGCGACCTTGACCGCGCCGCCCTGGACGCCCTGACCGGTGACGTCCCCACCAGGGTGCAGCACCGTGGCGGGGCGCTGTGGGTCCTCAACTCGGCCGCGTTGCTCCAGGTCGGGCTGCTGGACACGGGAGCCGCCCGGGACGTCGCCGGCGTCGAGCGGACATCCGAGGGAACCCCGACCGGTCGGCTGTGGCGGCTGGACGGGTGGCTGGCTGGCAGAATCCCGCAGGTACCGGCCGATCTCGGGGCGGTCGGCCGGGCCGCGGTTGCCATGGGCGTCACCGGCCTGACCGACGCCACCCCGGACCGCCGTCCTTCGGACGCGGCCGCACTCGTCGCGGCGGTCAACTCCGGTGCGCTGCCGCAACGTCTCACTCTGATGCGCAGCGCGGCGACGGACCCGGACCCGCCCCCACCGCTCTCCCGGGTCTCACTCGGACCCATGAAGATCATGATGGACGACACCGATCTGCCGCCGCCGGATGATCTGGCCGAGCGCGTCCGGGGCGCTCGGCTGGCGGGCGTTCCGGTGGCCGTGCACTGTGTCACACGGGTCCAGCTCGTGGTTGCGCTCGCCGCGTTCGAGGCCGCCGGCCCGGCTCGGGCCGTGGCGCCTTCCGTAGCTCCCGCAGTGCCCGCGGACAGGATCGAACATGGCGCGGTCGTGCCACCGGAGCTGGCGGCTCTGATCGCGGCGGCCGGCCTGACAGTGGTCACACAGCCGAACTTCATCGCCGAACGTGGCGACATCTACCTCGCCGAGGTCGACCCGGACGACCTCGACTGGCTTTATCCGTGCCGATCACTCATCGCCGCCGGGATCAAGGTCGCGGCCGGTACCGACGCCCCGTTCGGGCAGCCCGACCCGTGGCGGGCGGTACGGGCGGCGCGCGACCGGCTGACCGGGTCCGGCCGGTTGCTCGGGGCTGGCGAACGGGTCGACGCGCAGGCCGCGCTGGACCTGTTTCTCGGCTCCCCGGGCGCCCCGGCCCGTCCCCGCCGAATTCATCGGGGTATGCCCGCGGACCTGTGCCTGCTCCGGCTGCCGTTGCGGGACGCACTCGACGACCCGGACGCGGCGCACGTGCGCGCCACCATCATCGACGGTGACCTGGCCCATCTGACCGCCTGATCCCACGGCGACCACACCGGGACGGGGGTGGGCAGCCGGTTCCCGTGGGGCGTCACGACCCTGCGCTCCGTGACCCGCCGGGCGCCGGATACGGTCGCGGACAGACCCGGCTCCGTGGGTGCCACCAGAGGTCTGGCGGCGGTCACGGCGGCCACGGCGGCCACGGCGGTTCGACCACGGCACCGGCCTCCCACAGCGATGCCGGGGCACCAGCACACAGTCGGGCACCAGCGCAGAAGAGATGAGGACCGTGCAACCGCCCTCGACCATCGGTCAGACGGTCGCGGTCGTACTGCTCGTCCTGCCCGGAGTGACGTACCAGTTCCTGCGCGAGCGGTGGCGCGGCCCGGTGGCCGGTGAGACGCAGCTGGCGGAACGGGTGCTCCGCGCGGTCACCGCCAGCGTCGTCCTGAACGCGGTGTACCTCGTGGTCGCCGGGCCCGCACTCGTCACGGCCTGGCGGCGGGCCGAGCTCTCCGGCCTGTCCGCGCCGTTCATCGACCATCCGCGGAGCACGGCAGCCTGGGGACTGCTGCTCGTCTTCGGTGTTCCCGGCGCCGCCGCTGCCGCGGTCTCGTCGTGGCAACGGCGGCACGCCGGCTCGGCCTACCGGTCGACACCCACCGCCTGGGACCACCTCTTCGGCGCGGCGGCTCAGGGCGGCCCCCGGTTCGTCCGCGCACGGCTGAAGGACGGGACCTGGGTCGGCGGCTGGTACGGGAGCCGATCGTACGCCTCGGGTTATCCACAGCCGGCGGATCTGTATCTACAGCGGTCCTACAGAATGGGCCGGGACGGTTCGTTCGGCTCCCCGGTGGAGGGCACCGACGGCATTTACATAAGAATGGCGGATGTCGACATCATGGAGCTGGTCACCCCCGCCCGGAATACGCAGGGAGAGCAGGACGACCATGGCCCACAGCCACCCGACCAGCCCGGATGACGGGCTGACGCCCTGGGAGCGCGAGTTCTTCGCGCGGTCCGGGGACGAATCCCGCGGCTACCAGCCGAAAGGAGAGGCGCAGGAGGATGAGCCACCGCCGCCGCCCACCGGCCCGGCCGGTGCCTCACCGGGGCCTCCCGACACCTCCTGACCGCCGCCGCACCAGCCGATGACCAGGAGACGGCGCAGGGCCGGGCCGGGCCGTGACCGGCGCTACTTCCCGGCGATGGGCGAGGCCCAGTTCACCTCGTAGCCGGCCTGCTGGAGCTCGAGGGCCGTCCGCTCGAGATCATCGCCACGGAACTCCCGCCAGACAGCGAGCAGCGCCTCGATCGGCGCCAGCAGCGGCACGTTCTCGTATCTGGCCGGTGTGGCCCACGTGACCCTGGCTCGAGCGGCCGAGCCGGCAGGCGCGGCCTCGGCCCGGAACGGGTGCCAGCGCAGCACGTGCCTGTCGAAGCTCGCGTCCACCAGGACCATGCCGGTGGCGAAGCCGTTCCCCGGCAGTTCCAGCGCGGTACGCAGGTCGCTGTCCTCCCAGGCGATGATGAGGCGTGTTGCCATCAGGACCGAAGGAAGCACACCGAGAGCAGCTATTGCCGAGGCGGCGTCGTCACCCCGGTAGAAACGGCGGGACACGACGTAGCCGACGTAGGCGGCGTCCATGTCCTCCAGAAAGATGTGGACCTGCGGCTGCGGGCAGAAGCCGGTCTGGCTGATCGTCTCCTCACTGGCTTCGAGAATGATGGCGGCCAATGCTTCAGGTATGTCCGGCACAGTCGAATTATGGCCCAGTGGTCCAGGGGAAACGGATACATGGTGACAACGGCACGAAACGGAGATCCCACGCGTGCGCGGGCGGCAGCCGCCCTTCGTTTCAGGCTTGAAGGCGATCGCGGCCCCTACGGCATGGTCGACACGGCGGCGCTGACCGAGGCCGTCGACCTCGTCGCCGCCACGACCCGGGCCGAGGACATACCGCACACCTGTCATCTCGTCGGGATGCTGCACTGGGAGCGCGCGCTCGCGCTGGGGGCGCCCCATGTCGAGCGGGAGGCCGGCACCGCCGCGGCGCTCCTGCTCGTGGTCCACCTCTCCGGCTCCCGGCTGCCCATACCCGAACCGCTCCTTCGCGGCTTCGGCACCGCTCCCGACCCGGCGGCCGTGGCCGCTGCCGCCGCCAACACCGACGCGGCCTGGGAACGGCTGGTGGCGGTCTTCGGGCAACTTCTGCAGAGCGGCGGGGATCCGCATGTGCTGCGGCTCGCGGTCAGCGCCGGGCGCAACGCGGTGGCCGGCACCCGCCGTGACGGTTCGGGGCCCCTGATGTTTCCCGCCTTCCTCGGTGGTGCGTTACAGCGCCTCTTCGAGCAGACCGGCGACCTCGACGCCCTGGCAGAGGCCCTCGAGGTCGCACGAGCAGCGGTGGACCAGGCGACCGTCGGCAACCCTGACCGGCCGATGTGCCTCTACACCCTCGCCGACGCCGCCCGGGTCGCCTTCGAACACACCGGCGAGGTCGAGCTGCTGTACGAGGCGGTCGAACACAACCGCAGCGCGCTGGGGATCATGCCCGAGGACCACGACCAGCGCGCACTGCCCCTGTCCGGGCTCAGCCTCACGCTGCGAAAACTGTACGAACGCACGCACGACGCCACGCTGCTCGACGAGGCGCTGGAGGCCGGCACGGCCGCGCTCGCCGCCGCGCCGGCCGGGCACACCGTCCCGGCGATCCTGCAGTTGAACCAGGCGAGCCTGCTCCAGGCGAAGTTCCTGCGCACCGGCCACCAGCCCCTCCTGGCGGAGGCGATCGCCGCCACCCGCCAGGCGCTCGGCTCCGTCCCACCCCGGTCGCCCCTCCTGCTCGCCGGCCGCTACAACCTCGCGACGCTGCTCAAGGCCCAGTTCGAGCGGACCGGGGATCTCGCCGCCCTCGACGAGGCGATCGACGCGACACGCGCCGTCGTGCGCGACACACCACATGATCACCCCGACGCGGCCTTCTACCAGGCCGGCCTCGTCGGCCAGCTGCAGACGCGCTTCCAGCGGACCGGTGACCTCACCGCGCTGGACGAAGCGATCGAACTGGGTCACGAGGCGCTGGCGGCAACCCCGCCGCGTCATCCCAGCCGCCCGCTCCACCTCGGCAACCTCGCCGTCGCCCAGCAGGCGAAGGCCGAGCACACCGGCGACGTCCGGCTGCTTCAGGAGGCCGTCGATCACCACCGCCTGGCCGTGAGCACGACCGCCGACGCGAGTCACCGCGCGCCCGCCCTGAGCAACCTGTGCAACGCGCTGCGGTCGATGTTCGAACGCACCGGCGACCTGGATGCGATCAACGAAGCGATCGAGGCCGGGCGCGCCGCCGTCGCCGCCACTGCCCAGGACCACCCTGACAGGTCTGCGTTCGAGGTGAACCTGGCCGCCTCGCTGAGCGCCCTGGGTTTCTCCGGCGACGCGACGGCGCCCGCGCACGAGGCACTCGCCCTGCTGGAGACAGCCGCCTCACGGGTCGCCGCTCGCACCGCCGTGCGGGTGGAGGCCGCGCGTGGATGGGGACGCCTGGCGATGCGCACCGGCCAGCTCGAACACGCCGCACGCGGGTTCGCCACAGGGGTGGAGCTCCTGCCGCGTCTCGCGGCCCGCGGCCTGGCCCGCTCCGACGCGATGCACTGGCTCGCCACCTACGCGCAGCTCGCCAGCGACGCCGCGGCCTGCCTGCTGAGCTCCGGACGTCCCGACCGAGCGGTCGAGCTGCTCGAGACCGGCCGCGGGGTCCTGCTCGGCCAGGCCATGGACGCCCGCTCGGACATCACGGCCCTTCGGGCCGCGGACGAGCGGGCGGCGGAGGTTTTCCTGCACCTGTGCGAACAACTCGACGCGGACCCGTCCAGCGGGGCCAGCCGGACAGCCGACCTGACAACGCGGCCAGGAGCCGACCGGGTAGCCGGCCTGACGCCGGAACCGTCAGCCGCACCCTGGCCCGGCCTCGCCACGACGGTCGCCCCCGCGGACCGGCGACGAGCGCTGGCCGAGGAGCTGGAAACGCTGCTGGCCCGGATCCGAACGCTGCCGGGCCTGCAGCGGTTCCTGCTCCCCGCACAGGTCACGCACCTCATCGCCGAAGCGCGCAGCGGGCCGCTGGTGATGATCAACCTCAGCCGATACCGGTGCGACGCCCTGATCCTCACCGCCGCGGGGGTCCAGGTCTGCGAGCTGCCCGACCTGTCCGTTGCCGCCGTGCGCAGCAGGCTGTCGACCATGCGTGCCGCCCTCACCGCCACGCGGGGCGACAGGACCTCGCGCCAGGAGGCCGAAGACGTCATGCACGAGACGTTGGCGTGGCTCTGGGACACCATCACCCGGCCGGTTCTCGACAGCCTCGGCTCGGCCGGGCACGCCGAGGGGGATGACGCGGGCCGTGACCGCATCTGGTGGATACCGGGTGGGCTGCTCGCCTACTTCCCGCTGCACGCCGCCGGTCGCCATCGGGAGAGCGCCGGCCGCGGCAGCCGCGACGGGCAGGCTGTGATGGACCGGGTGGTGTCCTCCTACAGCCCGACGGTGCGGGCGTTGGCCCACGCCCGCGCGCGCCACGCCGGGAACGCCGGGAACGCCGGGAACGCCGGGAACGCCGGGAACGCCGGGAACGCCGGGCGGCCGTCGGGCGGCGAGGCCCGCACCCCGCGGGTGCTGGCCGTCGCGATGCCGCACACTCCTGGGGCCACGGACCTGCCATGTGTGCTCCAGGAGTGCGAGCAGCTGGCCGGGCTCTTCCCCAACGCACAGGTCCTGACCGGCCCGGATGCCACCCGGGATGCCGTGCTGGCCCACCTCCCGACCACCAGCTGGGCCCATTTCGCCTGCCACGCGGGCAGCGACCCGACCGACCCTTCGAACAACCACCTGCTGGTCCACGACCATGCCGACAGGCCGCTGCACGTCCAGCAGATCTCGCGGCTGCGGTTGGAGAACCCGCAGCTGGCGTACCTTTCCGCGTGCGGTACCGCCGTCACCTCGCCCGATCTGGCCGACGAGGCGATCCACGTCGTCTCCGCCTTCCAGCTGGCCGGCTACTCCCACGTCATCGGCACGCTGTGGGAGATCGATGACGCGGTGGCCACGCAGATCGCGGAGCAGGTCTACACGCGGCTCGCGGCCCACGGATCCGACGCCGGGCACGCCTGGTCCTGCGTACACGACGCCCTGCGCCTGTTCCGTGACCGTTACCCGAACCTTCCGACGCTGTGGGCCGCGCACGTCCACGCCGGAGCCTGAGAGGTTGCGGCAGCCGCTGGTCGTCCGCCCGGCCTCGTCGGGTGGATGACCAGCGGACAGGCACGTAGCGTCGCGCGGGATGCCAGCCCGTCCAGCTCCGATGCTCGCGACCCCCGGCGAGCTGCCGACCGGGGCGGACTGGGCCTACGAAATCAAATGGGACGGGGTGCGGGTCCTCGCCGAGGTCCACGGCGGGCGGCTGCGCGCCTACAGCCGGACCGGTCGGGAGATAACGGCGTCCTACCCGGAGCTGTTCGCTGTCGCCGACGCGCTCGGCTCCACCGACGCGGTCCTCGACGGTGAGATCGTCGCTTTCGGCCCGGACGGTGTGCCCGACTTCGGCCTGCTCGCGCACCGCATCCACCTCAGCGGCCCCGACCGGGTGCGCCGGGCGGCGGCGGCCGTCCCCGTCCGGTACCTGGTGTTCGATCTTCTGGTCCTCGCCGGGCGCGACACGACAGGCCTGCCCTACGACACCCGCCGGGAGCTGCTGGCGACCCTGCCGGGCATCGAGGTCCCGGACTCCTTCACCGGCGGCCCCGCGACCGCCGGTGAGGCGGTGGACGTCGGCAAAGCGGTGGACGTCGGCGAGGCGGTGCTGCGGGCGAGCGCCGAGGCGGGTCTGGAAGGCGTGGTCGCCAAACGCCGCGCGTCGCTCTACCAGCCCGGACGGCGCAGCACCGACTGGGTGAAGGT
Source organism: Parafrankia sp. EUN1f (assembly GCF_000177675.1). Taxonomy (GTDB): domain Bacteria; phylum Actinomycetota; class Actinomycetes; order Frankiales; family Frankiaceae; genus Parafrankia. The sequence continues at coordinate 41,706 of NZ_ADGX01000003.1, read as the reverse complement.
GAAGAACGTGCGACGTCAGAGTGTGGTGATCGGCGGTTGGGAGCCGGGCGCTGGCCGCCGCTCGGAGCGGATCGGCGCGCTGCTGGTCGGCGTGGCAACCCCCGGCGGACCTCGGTACGCCGGCCAGGTCGGCACCGGGTTCTCGGAGGCCACGCTGACCCGGCTGGCCGAGCTGCTCGCGCCGCTGCGCACCGACCGGCCGCCGTTCCCCGACGTGGGCCACGAGCAGGCCCGCACCGCGGTATGGGTACGTCCCGTCCTCGTCGCCGAGGTCGAGTTCACCGCCTGGACGGCGGACGGGCGCCTGCGCCACCCGTCGTTCAAGGGCCTGCGCGACGACCTGAGCCCGCACGACACCGCCCGCGAGGACTAACCGGGCGGGGGACGTCCGGCGGCACTGTGCGGGGGCGTTCCCCGCCGTGCCGCCGGATCACCCGTGCGGTGGATCGGATGGTGCGGTCAGATCCCGTCGGGCTCGGTGAACGGGCCGTCCGGGCCGTAGGCGGCGACCTCGGTGTAGATGGCCGCCCGCATCGCCGGGTCCTGCAGCGGGCGCAGCGGTGAGGTGGCCGGCTTGTGCTCCGCCCCGCTCTCCCAGGCGGCGAACTCGGCCATGCTGGCCCACTCGCTGACCACGGCGAAACTGGACGGCTCCGCCGCCGAGCGCAGCAGCCGGTTGCCGAGCAGGCCGGGCGTGCCCACGAGCTTGGAGCTGATCTCGTGGTAGGCCCGCTCGACCGCGCCGGGGTCGTCCGACGGGTCGACCGCCCACAGCATCACCCGGACCCGGCCGCCGGCCGCGCCGGTGGTCATGCGGACGCCGCGCCGACCAGGTGGGTGAGCACCGTCCCGGTCACCATCGACCCGCTGGCGCGCAGCGGGTGCAGGATCTTGCGGTGCTCCAGGTGGCCCGGGCTCTGCTCGAACGCGCGGAACTGGGCCTCGTCCACCCAGTCGCTGATGATGAAGTAGGTGCTCGCCTCGTCCTCGGAGCGGATCAGCCACTGGCCGAGGTTGGCCGGATGGCTGGTCACGCCGTCCCCGATGCGCAGCCAGGTCTGCTCGAACTCCTGCTCACGGCCGGGGTGGATGTGCATGGTGAGCATGATGCGGAACGGCTGCGGGTGACCCATCAGATTCCTCCGTCGACCGTGAAGGTGGCGCCGTTGACGTAGCTGGACACGTCGCTGGCCAGGAACAGCACGACCGCCGCGACCTCGTGCGCCTCGCCGAGCCGGCCGAGCGGGATCCGGTTGGTGTAGGCGGTGCGGGCGGCCTCGGGCATGCCGGCGGCCTGGTCGGTCTCGATGACTCCCGGCGAGACCAGGTTGACTCGGATGCCCTTGGAACCGAGCTCCTTGGACAGCGAGCGGGTGAGGCCGATCAGACCGGTCTTCGCCGCGGTGTAGTGGGCGCGCAGCGGCACGCCGACCACACCGGCACCGGAGCCGATGTTGATGACGGTCCCGGAGTCGCCGAGCAGCTCCAGCGCGCCCTGGGTGACCAGGTGGGTGGCGGTGAGGTTGGTGGACAGCACCTGCGTCCACGCCTCCAGCGGCAGCTGCGCGTACGGGACGTGGCTGATCGTGCCGACGCTGTTCACGACGATGTCGAGACCGCCGAGGTGGGCACCGGTGGCCGCGATGAGCTCGGTGATCTGCGCGGGGTCGGCGACGTCGGCCTGCACCAGCAGATGCTCGTTGCCGGTGGCCTTGAGCTCGCGGCGCAGGCTCTCCGCCTCCTCGGTCTCCCGCTGGTGACCGACGACGACGGTGGCGCCGGCCTGGGCGAGCCCGAGCACGACGGACCGGCCGATCCCGCGCGTACCGCCGGTGACCAGGGCACGCTTGCCGGCCAGGTCTGGGAACATCAATGGTCCTCTCTACCGCCGGAGCGGATGACTCTGATGATTCGGATGAAGCGGGGCCCGGTCAGGCTGGGCCCGGTCAGGCTGGACGCGGTCAGGCTGGGCTCGGTCAGGCCGGGTCGACGGCCCGCAGCACCAGCGAGCTGTTGAAGCCGCCGTAGCCGCGCGCGTTGACCAGCGCGACCCGGACCCGGCCCTCCCGCGGCGTCCGGACCAGGTCCAGGCCGTGGGCGGGGTTCGGTTCGTCCAGGTTGCCGACCGCGGGGATCACGCCGTCCCGGATGGCCAGCAGGGCGGTCGCCGCCGCCACCGCCGACCCGCCGGCGCACAGCCGTCCGATGAGCCCCTGCGGCGCGGTGACGGGCACCGCACCGGCGCCGAACACCGAGCGGATCGCCTCCGCCTCCAGCGCGTCGAGGTCCGCGGAGCCCGCGCCGTCGGCGAAGACGACGTCGACGTCGGCCGGTGCCAGGTTCGCGTCGGCGAGCGCCCGGCGCATCGCCGCGGCGAGCCAGCGGGCGTCGCCCGGGGCCTGCTCGTGGTGGGCGCCGTCGTGGGTGGCCGCGTAGCCGGCGATCTCGCCGTACACCCGGGCACCACGGCGGGCCGCGGTCGCCGGGTCCTCGACGAGCAGCGTCGCGCCGCCCTCGCCGGGCAGGTAGCCGTTCGCGCGGACGTCGAACGGCTTGTACCCGTCCGCCGCCTCGGTCGCGGTGCTGACCCGGCCGCTGCTGAGGTGGCAGGTGAGCGCGTACGGCGTCAGCCCGGCCTCGGCCCCGCCGGCGAGCACGGTGGGCGTGCCGCGCCGGATGGTGCGCCGCGCCTGCGCGAGGCTGTCCAGCCCACCGGCGGTGTCGCTGACCAGCACCCCGGACGGGCCCTTGAGCCCGTGCCGGATGGAGGTCTGACCGGTGGTCGCCGCGTAGAACCAGGCGATCGACTGGTACACACTGACGGCGGTACGCCCCCGCGACCACAGCCGGGACAGCTCACGCTGCCCGAAGTCGTTACCGCCCGAGCCGGCGCCGAACACGACCGACGTCTCGTACGGGTCGTGGTCGGCCGGGTCGTAGCCGGCATCGGTCATCGCCAGCCGGGACGCGGCCATGCCCAGCCAGGTCCATCGGTCGGTCTGGACGATGTACCGGTTGTCGATGAAGGCGTCGGCGGCGAACCCGGGCACCTCACCGGCGAGCCGGGAGTCGTAGCGGCTGGCGTCGAACCGGGTGATCGGCGCGACGCGTAGCTCGCCGCGCAGCGTCGAGGCCCAGTGCTCCTCGGTCCCCAGCCCGCTCGGCGCGATGACACCGAGCCCGGTGATGACCGGGCGTACCACCGGATCAGGCCACGCCGATCCGGTGCCGGTGTCCGTGCCGGTTGCCGCGCCGGCGTCCGTGACGGCGTCCGCGGCGGTGTCGAGAATCGTCACGGTCGGTCCCCCGCCGCCAGCACGATCGCGGACTGGAAGCCACCGAAGCCGCTGCCGACCGACAGCGCGACGTCGACCTTGTGGTCACGGGCGACGTTCGGGACGTAGTCCAGGTCGCACTCGGGGTCGCGGGTGGTCCAGTTCGCCGTCGGCGGCACGACGTTGTGCTCGATCGCCAGGGCGCAGGCGGCCAGCTCGATGGAACCGATGGCGCCCAGCGAGTGGCCGACCATCGACTTGATCGAGCTCACCGGGGTCTCGTAGGCGTGCGCGCCCAGCGAGCGCTTGAAGGCGGCCGTCTCGTGCCGGTCGTTCTGCTTGGTGCCCGAACCGTGCGCGTTGATGTAGTCGACCGCGGTCGGGTCCAGGCGCGCCTGGCCGAGCGCGATCCGGACGGCTTCGGCCATCTCGACCCCGTCGGGGCGCAGGCCGGTCATGTGGAAGGCGTTCGACCGCGACGCGTAGCCGCCGACCTCGCAGTAGATGTGCGCACCGCGGGCCCGCGCGGACTCGAGCTCCTCCAGAACGAGGACGGCACTGCCCTCACCCATGACGAAGCCGTCACGGCTGGCGTCGAACGGCCGGGAGGCGTGCTCGGCGTCGTCGTTGCGCGCCGAGGTGGCCCGGATGGCGTCGAAGCAGGCGATGGAGATCGGTGACAGCGGCGCGTCCGACGCGCCGGCGATCACGATGTCCGCCTCGCCGTCGACGATGAGCTGGTGGCCGTAACCGACGGCGTCGATGCCGGAGGTGCAGCCGGTCGAGACGACGAACGACGGGCCGTGCGCGCCGAACCGGCAGGCGATCTCCGTCGCCAGGCAGCTCGGCACCAGGGCGTGGTAAAGGAACGAGCTCGCGTAACGCGGGTCGACCTCCCACAGCTTGCCGCTGTCGCTGACGACGACGTACTCGTTCTCCAGCCGGGTGGTCGCCCCGACGGCGCTGCCCATGCTGACGCCGACGATCGGGCCGTCGCCCGGCTCGCCCTCGCCACCTTCGCTGTCGAGCTCCAGGCCGCTGTCGGCGACGGCCTCGATCGCGGCGGCCAGCGCGAACTGGACGAACCGGTCGTTACGCGCTATCTCCTGGCGGCTGAGGCCGGCGGCCAGCGGGTCGAAGTCGCATTCGGCGGCGATCTGCGAACGGAACGGCGACGGGTCGAAGAAGGACAGCCGCCGGGTGGCGGTGCGGCCGTCGGTGAGCAGGGTCCAGAACTCCTTGCGGTTCGAGCCACCGGGAGCGACGACGCCGATCCCGGTCACCGCGACGCGGCGCGGGCCCCCGCCCCGGGACGCCGGCCCGCGTGCGTCGTCCGGCCGCGACCGCTGGGTCGGCTCGTTCACGGCTGCGGCTGCTCGGGGTGCGGCAGCGGCTCGGTGTCGACGTGACCCAGGTCCGGCCGCGGGGCGAGCGGGCTGAGGTGGAACACCAGGAAGGCCACCTCGTCACCGGTGTTCACGATCCGGTGGCGCATGCCGATCGGGATGAGCAGGCCGTGCTCGGCCGGCAGCGCGGTGTGCTCGCCGTCGAGGCGTGCGGTCACCGACCCGGAGACGCAGTAGAGGAACTCCTCCGAGTACGGGTGCCAGTGCTCGGTCACCACTTCCTCGGGCTGCAGGGTCAGAGTTCCCAGGAAGCCCGACTTGGCGCCGACGGTCGCCGGCGAGAGCAGCGTCCGGATGTCACCGCCACGACGCCGGTTCGCGGGAACGTCGTGGATCGAGAGGACCTTGGGGACCGTCAGGGCGGCGGTCGGGGTTGCGATGGTCACCGGGATGCTCCTCAGACCTGCTCGGGAACGGCACTGCCCACCGGTACGGCGGACCGGGCGGCCAGTTCGACCTTGTCGCGGATGGATGCCATCTCGCGGGGGGTGTTGGTGTTGATCCGGGCCGCCATCTGCTCGTCGTTCGCCGGGGCGGACGGGCGCATCTGGAAATCCTGGACCCAGCGCATCCGGGTGCCGGTGCCCTCGGGGGCATAGGTCCACTCGATGTGCATGTACTCGAACGGGCCGGTCTCGACCCGATAGGCGCGGACCTTGTGGTTCACCGGGTCGAGGATTCTCTCGGAAACCCAGCTCCAGGCGGTGCCCGATTCGTCCGGATGCATCGTGAGACGGAACTTGAACGTGTTGTCCGTACGTTCGAGAATCTCGACCGACGCGTACTCGGTGAACAACGTCGGCCAGGATTCCAGGTCGTTCGTCATCGACCAGACCAGGTCGATGTCGGCATCGATGAAGATCGAGTTGTCGGTATGTGCGCTCACGTGCTGCTCCGGTCTGCTCTCTGGCGGAAGTGGGGTTTGCGGCTCAGGCGAGCTCGGGCTGCAGAAGCGCGTTGTTCACGGTCGCCATGATGTCGGCGAGCGTGAGGCCCTCGGGCGCCTCGCTCGGCAGCTCGACATCGAAGCGCGACTGGACCTCGGCCTGGAGCTGGAGGTAGGCGAGTGAGTCCAGGCCGATGTCGGTGAAGGTCACGTCGAGGTCGGCCGGACGGTCTTCCGGCGGAAGTCCAGCCTGCTCCACCAGGAAGCCGAGCAGTTCGTCAGCGGTCCACTGCATTGACATTCGACTTTCCTCCCCATCGTTTTCCGCGCACGCGGAAAAAACCCATTGACAAATGTCCTGAGGTCGCGACGGCTCTTGCCTCGAAAAAGCGATCGGCGAGGGCACGGGAACGCGAGAGAGTGCGGTGACACGCAACACGTGCCGGCGGCTCTGCGCGGCGGTGTGCGTCGGCGGCTCCACCACGCGGTGGGCGTGCCGCGGCCCGTGCCGCGGCGCGCGCGGGCGGGACGTCTGGCGCTCAGGCTCCCTCTTCACGGCGGCGCGGCGGCCGGGCCACGACATCCGCGCCATCGCGGATCTGCCGGACGAGCCGCGGTCGAGGCGGGGAGTCACGAGGCAGGTGAGTGGCCACACGGCACTGTGGGCACGTCGGGAGCGGGACACGCCGTCAGCGGCTCCTCGGGCCGCCAGGTGACCGGAGGGCCTGGCGGCCGAAGGAGACGCGGGAATCCGCTGTCGGAGCCTTCTGACGGGTCTTTGCGCAGCGCTGCTCAGGGGCCGCTCTGATCGGCCACCCAGGTATAGAAGCTGTGCGCCATCGCGTCCCGAGGACCGCGCCAGGTCTGTGGGTCGTACGCAGCGACGTACTTCTCGAGCTTGCTGTTCACATCCACGAACAGGGGATGCTCCCGCACCGGCGGCAACGTGCCCTTGATGTCTGCCCGACTCTCGATGAGATGGAAGTACAGGCCGTGGAAGTGAAAAAGGTCACGCCGGCCGACGCCGACTAGGTGCGGAAGCTCACCGGCATCCGACTCCGCGAAGATGTCGGCGACCGCGTCGGCGTCGGCGGAGTTCATCCGGGCGACGATCAGCGTTCGTTGCGTGGGTGTGCTCTGGTTCGGAACCGAGCCGGATTCCGTCGGCACTCGATGCCTTCTTTCGGAGTCAGGGTGAACAGACCGCGTCGAGCACTCGTGGACTGCTGACCCACTGCGGAGACCGGAGTATTCCGGGCAACGGAGCCGGCCGTCCTCGACACGGACGCGCGCGCGACCGGGACCGCGTGACCGCCGATCGGCGGAGTCGCCTGACATGTTCCTGCTGTGGTGGACCGTGTCAGGTGAACGCGATTCCGGTTGCTCATCGGAATCATGCGGCGCTTCGGCACTTCTGTCCCCCAAACCGGGTGGCAGGAAGTTGCCCTGACCATCTACTGCCAACACTTGCACCAGCCGACAACAACATGTTTACAACCATCCGCGCCGAGCCGCGACGGTGCCGGCCTGAAAACGGCTGCGGGCGTCGAGCCGCAGCATCAGGTCGGCGACCATGCGCCGCACGGTGCGGACGGAGACCCCGAGGTGCCGGGCCGCGGCCTCGTCCTTCACCCCCAGGCTGAGCAGCCGCAGCAGCAGCCGCTCGGAGTCGCTGGGGAGGTCGTCGGATCCGCTCTCGCGCTCGCCGTCGGCCTCCACGGCAAGCGGTTCGGCGGTCTCCCAGATCTGCTCGAACAGCTGGGTGACCAGGTTCGCCAGCGCCGGTGAACGCACGATCAGCGCGAGCGACTCGGTGCCGGGTGCGGCGAACTGCACGAGGCCGATCCGGCCGTCCACCGTCGTGGCGTCGATGCGGGGATCGTCGGTGAGACGGGCTTCCAGGCCGTGCGACGCCACCGTCCGGACGTACCCGACACCGGTCTCATCGGTGCTGACCGCCCGTGGCAGGACGCTGCGCATGCTCACGCCACGCCTCAGCGCGCGCAGTTCGACCGGGAGGACCTCCGTGGTGAGCGCGGGCACCAGGCCGTCCCGCGTGTGCAGGGTCAGCACCTCCTTCTCAGCCCGGCCGAGAAGGGCCAGCAGTTCGACCCGGGCCTGGTCGGCGCTGTCGATGTGCTCGACCTCCGCGCCGTCCCCACCAGGCCGGTTGTCCAGGTACTCCGAGACGAAGGTGCTGACCTGCGCCCGGGCCCGGACGAGCCGTTCGTGCCGGCGGATCAGTGACTCGTGCTGGGCCTGCAGAAGATGTTCGAGACCGGCTTCCGGATGCACGGCCACCAGGTGGCCCGGATGCTCGGTCGAGGGCAGCAACAGTGACAGCTCGACGAGCCGATCGCGTGATCGGCGGACCGTCCCGGTCGCCTGGCCGACGGCGGTGGCAACCCCGTCGACATCCATCTCGGGATGTCGTAGCCACTGCCGGTAGGCCGCGAGCGTGACGTCGTCAAGTCCGAGGAACTCGAGCAAGGTCCCCTTCCCGGGTCGGATCGGAGGGTCCGCGGGGCGCCGGGGTGGCACTCGCGGCTTCTCTCATCGCGAGCCGGTCGGCAGCCCCGGTCGCTGGCTCTCCGCCGACACCACCTCCAGCGCGTGGCGGACGAGGGCGATGAGGGACTGGCGGACGGACTCCCGCTGACGGGCATCGCAGTGGACCATCGGCCGGCGGGGGTCGAGGTCCAGCGCGGCGCGGATGTCCTCGCTGCGGTGCTGACGGGCACCGTCGAAGTGGTTGAGCGCGATGAGGAACGGGATGTCGCGTTCCTCGAAGTAGTCAATCGCCGGGAACGAGTCGGCGAGGCGGCGGGTGTCCACCAGCACGACCGCTCCGATGGCGCCGAGAACGAGCTCGTCCCACATGAACCAGAAGCGGTCCTGGCCAGGTGTACCGAACAGATAAAGGATGACACTGTCGACCAGGGTGATGCGGCCGAAGTCCATGGCCACCGTGGTCGTCGTCTTCGAGGCCACCGCACTGGTGTCGTCGACGCCAATGCTTGCGGCCGTCATGGCGGCCTCGGTCGTGAGCGGTGGAATCTCGCTCACCGCGCCGACGAAGGTCGTCTTCCCAACCCCGAAACCTCCGGCCACGATGATTTTGACCGGATGCGGCGCCGCTGTTTCCGGCGCTCGGGGCCTAGAGAGCCTGGAGTCCACTGAGAACCTTCTCGATAATCGCCACGCTGGGGCGGTCCGCAGGTTGTTCGGGCCGATAGACGGTCACCAGCCCGGCATCAAGCATGTCGCCGACAAGAACACGTGCCACGCCGACCGGAAGATTGAGCCGGGCGGAGATCTCCACAATCGACTGGTGCCGACCGCAGAGCACCGCGATGGCGCGCTGTTCCGGCTCCAGCGTGTTCGTCATTGCACGGCCCTGTGGCGAGGTGGTCACCAACGCCACCAGATCAAGGGCCCGGTTACGGGGACGGGTACGCCCCCCCGTGACGGCGTAGGGCCGTACGACCGGCCCGGCATCGTCGTCGAACCATTCCTCATCCCCTGACACCGAGGTCCTCCTGTCTTGGATCGTCATGTGCCGACGGTCGGCGCGGCGCAGTGCCCAGCGCGGTCCAGCCGCCCTGGGCACTGCGCCTTCTCCGTCTCACGGCCCACGGCCAGGGAACGCCGCGGGGCCGAGTCGACGACGGAAAAGGCTCATCGAACCCTTTTCATCTCACGACGCGTGATCGTGATACCGCAGATCCGAGTCGATAATGAAAAGGGGTCATTCGTGACGCACCGCCGCGCGTGCATTCGGACAGGTCCTAGATCGGGAGCGCCGACTGGATCTCGGCGCGCAGCTCTGGTGTCAGGAACTCACCCACCCTCGTCACCAGCAGTGCCATCTCGTACGCGATCAGCCCGATGTCGGCACCCGGGCTGCTGAGAATCGCGAGACAGGACCCGTCGCCCACCGCCGTGACGAACAGGAATCCCGCTTCCATCTCCACGATGGTCTGCCGCACGTTCCCGCCACCGAAGAAACGACCGGCCCCCCGTGCCAGGCTGTTGAATCCAGAGGCGACCGCGGCGAGCTGGTCCGCGGTGGCCCGGTCCATACCCCGCGAGGTCGCGAGCAGCAGACCGTCCGAAGAAAGCACGATCACATAGGTGACCTCGGGGACCTTCTTGACCAGGTTGTTCAACAACCAGTTCATGTTCTCGGACGGCCCCAGCGGACGCATCAGGTTACCTTCCCCACATCATCTCCGTCGTTGGACAGCGTTCCGTCCTCAATCCCGCGGCCGAAGTTGGCCTGGAAGGACGACATCATGCTGCGGATCTCCTCGGGAGAACGCGGACCGGCGGCCATCGCCGTACGGTTCGTGTCCGTGTTCTCCCGCCGCAGCTGAGGTGCCAGACTCGCGCGGCGCCGCCGCTTCGGCAGGCCGAGTTCGTCCAGCTCGATGGGTGGCTCCCCGGCCCCACCCTCCGTCGCGACGCCAGGCTGGCCCGGCCCGGAATCCGCACCGTAGGGCGGTCGGCCGGTGTTCCCCTCGGGCGCCCGTGACGATCGGCCGCCCGTACGGTAGCCGTCGCCGGAAGCACCTCCGTCGTGGGGCGCGGATCCGGGATAGCCCGGCGTCGTGTACTCGCCGCCGCGGTACGCGCCGTCGCCTCGGCCGCCTTCCCGGGCCGAGCGGCCGTAGCCCGCTGCGCGGTCGGCGCGTGGGTCCCGCTGCCCGGTTCCGGCGTCGGCGCCTCCGTGGAACCCGGACGCCGAGCCATTGCCATTGCCACTGCCGTTGCCACTGCCGTTGCCGCGGGGTGTCCCGCGCCGGCGCAGTGGTAGAGCGTCGTCGGGCGCACCGAATCCATCGCCACCACCTGGCCGGAACCCGGAACTGTCGCCCGTGAAGCCCGCGCCCAGGCCGAATCCGCCGCGGCCGGTCTCCGTGGTCGGGTAGTCGGTGTTGCCGAACCCACCGGGACCCGCCCCGTTGGCGCCGCGTCCACCGTCACTACCGGCACCGGCACCGTTGTCGAAGCCGCCCGGTCCGAAGCCGGGGAACTGGCCGGTGTCCGGGGGGGCGTTGAACAGCGAGTCGGTCGCGGGCGGGCTGAACAGCGAGGACGGCGGCCGGTAACGCCCGTCGGAGGGCTCCTGCTCCTGGCGGCCGTACCCGCCGTGCGGCCAGCCGTCGGAGGGATCGTCCGTGGCCTGCGGGTCACCGGCGGCCTCGTCGTCGGGGTCGGTGACCTCCGACAGCGGCATCGGGCTCGTCCAGTCACCGGTGCCGTTCGGTGGCAGCGGCGCGTCCTCGTCCAGAGGCCGTCCGCCACGGGGCCGGTCCGCGACGAACCAGCTCGACCGCGCGGTCGCGAAGACGGGAAGATCGTCGATCAGGGTCTCGTCCGCGGTCGGGCCGGCGGTCGGCGTGCCCGCGATCTTCGCCTGGGCACCGGCCCCGTCGACGGAGTCACCGCCGAGGTCGCCGTGCCACCGGCCGTTGCTCGTCGAAGCGGCCGGGCCCAGCTCGGCGAGCTCGGAGAGGTCCGCGGGAATCTCGGTTTCGGCGTTGAGAGGCGCGACGCTGCCGTTGAGCGCACCGGCGTTCACCGCCCCCACCGCGGCGAACTCACGGGGGCCGCTGTCCTCCGCCTTGTCGTCCGAGGCGCGCAGCAGGGCCTCGGGCAGCAGCACGATCGCGAGCGTTCCGCCGTAGGGCGAGGAACGCAGCTGCACCTGAATGGTGTGCCGCTCGGCCAGCCGGCCGACGACGAACAGCCCGAGCCGCTCGCTGGTGGACAGGTCGAACGGCGGCGGGTTCGCCAGCCGGTGGTTGAGGGCGTCGATCTCCTCCTGGCTCATCCCCAGACCGCGGTCCTCGATCTCGACGACGAAACCGTTGGAGACCGGATGCCCGGAGACCTGCACCGGCGTGTGCGGCGGCGAGAAGGATGTGGCGTTCTCGATGAGCTCGGCAAACATGTGGATCACGTCACCGACGGCGTGGCCGCTGACCGACCCACCGGTGATGGGCAGGACCTTGACCCGGGTGTAGTCCTCGACCTCGGCGACGGCACCTCGCACGACGTCCTTGATCGGAACCGGGCGGCGCCAGCCACGGGCGGGCTTGGAGCCGGAGAGGACGATGAGGTCCTCGGCGTGGCGTCGCATACGGGTCGCCAGGTGGTCGAGGCGGAACAGCTCCTCGAGCTCGTCCGGGTCGGTCTCCTTGCGCTCCAGCGCGTCAATGATCTTGAGCTGACGGTGGATCAGGGCCTGGCTGCGGCGCGCCAGGTTGAGGAAGGTGTCCCCGATGCTCTTGCGCATCGCGGCCTGCTCGACGGCGGTGCGCACCGCCACCTCGTGCACGGTCGCGAACGCGTCCGCGAGCTGCCCGATCTCGTCCTTGCTGGTCGCGGGGATGGGAAAGGCCTCGGCGTCGATGTCCACCGGCTCACCCCGGTGCAGCCGGTCGACGACGGCCGGCAGCCGCTCGGACGCGACCTCGAGGGCACCGCCTCGCAGCCGCCGCAGCTGGCTGATCATGGGGCTGGCGACAAGCAGCGAGATGATGATTGACACGATCAGAATCGCCGCCACGCCGATACTTCCGAGCAGGGCGCCCCGCGAGGCGTCCTTCGAGATCCTGGCGCTGGTGGACCCGAGGTCGGAGGCGACCCGGCGCTCGACCTCCCGCATCTGCGCGATCTTCGCGTTGGCGAGCTCGACCCATTCCGCCGGGGCCATGGTGAGTGCCCCTGAACCGGTCAGCGTGGAGATGATGCGGTCACGCGTCTGGTCGACGGTGGTCTTCGATCGGCCGACCGTGGTGTTGAAGAAATCCTGCTGGCCGGCGGTCGCGGTGGTGCGGAACTGCTCGATCCAGGCGTCCTCGGAACCCGCTGTCGCCTGCAGCGCGAGAACTGTCGGCCAATCCGCGCCCTTCTGGAAGAGGATCTTCGCGATCGCACCACGCTGCTGGGACGCCTGTTCCTTGGCCTGCGAGATCCCCGCGAGGGTGGTGGCGCCGTTGACCAGGCTGGCGTCGGAGCTACCCGAGGCGACCCGGGCGTTGAGCAGCATCAGGTCCTTCACCGCGGCGTCGTAGAAGGCGATGTTCGTGGTGACCTGGAGCTTGCGGGCGTCGAACTGCTTGCGATGCTCGGGCAGCTGGTTGAGATGCTCACTGATTGCGGACAGCGTCACAGCGAGCTGTTCACGGGCCGAGGCGGGTAGCCCCTGCTCGCCCGTCCGGTACACCGCGAGCGCCTCGTCCACGGGCCCGCGAGTCGTCTCGACCGCCTTGGCCAGCGGCGCGGCCAGGGCGTTGAAGTTCGAGCCGGCGAAGGCGTTGGTCGCGTACCGTTCGTTCTGCAGCGCGTCGACCAGGTCGCTCGCCTTGATCGAGAAGTTGGCGAGCGCCTCGATGCGGTCCGCTTCCCGGACGTTGTTGACGTCCCCGCGCACCTGTATCGCGCTCAACACGGCCAGCGCGGCCAGTGGGACGAGGAGAATCACCACCAGCTTCGAGCGGATGGGCCAATTTCGAAGCATCCGGTCCTCTCGTCCGACGCCCCGCCTGGGCGCCTCGTGTGCGGGGTGAGCGAATCGCTCATTCGATGCCTGATCCGCGACGGACGGCGCGCGACAAGAACGGCCCGCGCATGATTGCCGCCCGGTCCGCGCTCGGCTGAAAGCCTCCGACGCCGGACAACTCTAGCGACCGAGCTGACAAGCCCTTCAACATGTCCCGCTCGCACACCGATGACACGGGCCACGGCCGCCGGCATTGTCAACCGCTACCCGTGGAAGCCGTATTCCCAGCAGGAATCAAATAATCACAGGCTGTAAGCACTCACCGCATCGACCACCCCTATTACCTGGGGGCTGTTGATATAACGGAATGCTCGCAGTAACGGTGAGGCATCTCACATTGAGTAGGTCCGAACACTGTCCCGGATGCCGCTGCGCAGACGTTCTACCTGCGCAGACGCAAAGAAGCGCGGCCGCCCGTGACAAGTCCTGCGGCACCGGGCAGCCCGCCGGCGCGGCACAGGCCGCCCGCACCCAACCACACGATGCGACCTACGCCACATGCGGCGACCCACGGTCCGAATCTGCCGGCTTCACAGGCTCCGGAGCGCCGCGGGTGAGCAACTCCGGCGCCTGTTGTGTTCAGGTCGGGTGTGAGTTCGCGGTCCGGAGCGAACCGGCCCGGGCAGCCGGCCGCCGAACGTGAGGCATTCGTCTTCAGTTCGCGCCGGGGCCCGCACTCACCGAGCCCCGGCTCCTTGCGCGGACAACCGGCGTCGACCTGCCCATGGCGGGAACAAGCCAACACGTGCCGACACGGCAGCACAACCACGTGTCGGTGCCACGACACGAACTCGCCGGGATCATCCGATAACAACGCAAGGTGTCAAAAACGGCATTCCGTGCGTGAAGCGGCGACCGTGACAGCGGCACACCGGCGTCCGCGATCGTGCCGTCGTCGCCAACCGCATCATCTCCACCGACGGCACCGTCTCCACCGACGGCACCGTCCCCACCGACGGCACCGGTGCTCCCGGCGCCCCTCGACCTCGGCGCGCAGGGTGCCCTGGCCGTGGCGATCAGGCCCGACGGGGCCTGGGTCGGCTGGGCCACCGCCGACGGGCTCGGACATCTCGTGGGCGCCGACCTCGGCTCGGCACAGGCCGCGGCCGGCACCCTCGCGGACGACGTTCCGCCGTCGTGTGGTCCGCACCTGGTCCGGGCGGCGCCACGGACCTCGCCCGCCTCGCCACCGGAACGACCGGCCAGTCAAGGATTGTCACCGACGGACCAGGTACGACCTTCGCGATCGCGGGTGGCGGGCGCGGCCCCGTCGTGTTCACCGTCGACCCGTTGCGACTCACCCGGCTCGCCTGCGTCCAGGGGCTCGGCCCGGACCGGCGGTGGTGGTCCCGCGAGATCGCGGACGTCCCGTTCGAGGACCCTGCCGCCGCTGACCTGGGCGGATCTGCGTCACAACGCTTTCGTCTCCCGGCTTGGCGCGCCAACGTGGACGAGGAGGACACAAGGGCGTGCCAACGGCCGGACCGGATCCGACGCCGGATCCGACGCCCGCTCCCCCGGTCGATGAGGAAGAGGAGCGTTCGTGGCGATGACTTTCGGAGAGTTGCTCATCTCGGTCGGAACCGGTCATCTGGTCGCCCTGCCCGGTTCCCGCGCGGCGCGGACGCTGGCCGCGGGATCAACCTCGCCCCGGCTGGTCCCGGCCCCGGACGAGATCTGCGCGCGTCTCATCGCCCTGGCGGCCGCGGAGCTCGACCAGGGACCGGGTGCCTGCTGGGACGGCGCGGTACTCACTCTGCTGTTTCCCACCGACGCGCCACGGGACCCCGCGGTGCCCGGCCCAGGCGGGCCGGTGGAGGAGGTGGCGACGCCGGCGGAGCTCCTTCGCGCGGTCAGCGCCGCTCGATCCGCCGGCACCCACGAGATCCGGCTGCGCCCCACCTTCCCCCTGGACACGCCCCTCCCGGACGCCGTACCACTCCAGGACACCACGTTCCCCGCACCCGTCACCCACGTCACGGCCACGCCAGGTGTCACCGCTGACAATGCTGACAACGCTGCCGACAACCCGATCTCCAGACGGCTGGCCGAGATCGTCGGCACGCTGGCGGCGCAGGACGAGGCACCGCTCACCCCCGCCCGTGCCGCCGCCGATCTGGCCGAGACGCTGCCCACCAGCGGGTTCGTCGTGGCGGAGGCCGGCCCGGCCGGGCTCTGGATCGAGCACGCCATGCGACCGGCCCACGGCCGGGTACGAGTCCTGCGAGCTGGCGGCCCGGTCGCGCTGGCCGGCGCGCTGCTGGCCGGCCTGCACGGCGACATCGGCGTGGCGGTGGTCGAGGACCCGCCCGTGGGGCCGGCGGCGACACTGCTGCATCTCGCGTCCGCGCTGGACGTCGACCTCGTTGTGGAGGTGTGGGGACAGCGAGGCGGCCTGCGCCGCGCGGCCGACCATCGGCAGCGGCTGCGAGCGGCGCTGCGGGGGCACGGCGTCCGGGTGATCGAGGTCCCGGTGGATTTCACCAGCACAAAGCTGCTCGTCGACGCACTCACCGACGACACGGAGGACGCCCTGAGTGCGAAGGATTCCGTAGATGCGGGCAAACATCAGGCAAAACTCAGGTCGCAGCAGTGACTCGCGAAATATTCTGCGGCCAGCCCGGGGGTTCCGCCACCGGTCCCCCGGGCGGCCGACCGACCCGTCACGAAATCAGGGATACCTCCCGAATTGGCTTCTTCCGCCATGGCCTGACACTCCCGCGCCGAGCGTTCCACCGCTCCCACTACTTGATGCCCATACTCCGGACGAGGCTTTTACCACACGCAATGCATGCCTCCATCACCAAACATCCGCGTGACAACTTCATGCCAGGTCATTTTCTCCCTGTTGACGGGAGGCGCTGACGCGGAACCCGGTCCAGGTGCGCCGCGGTTGCGGGGAACAATCGCCCACGCCGGCGTGAGGTGGTTCATCGGTGCGGACGAGGGCACACCGCAGGACGTGACCCGTCAGGTACCCAGACAGCGCACCGGACGCACACCGCGGCAGCAGCCGTGGTGGCGCTCGCCGGGCACCTGGGGGGACCGCCGTACCGGCGCCCCACCGGCCGCCAGCGCGCTTGGTCTCCGGCGCGCGCTGGCGCTGTTCGGTGTGGTCTTCTGTGGCGTCGTGAGCGGCCTCTTCGCGGTCGCGGATCACACCGCGCCAGCGGTTGCCCTCATGGTGATCGGGGCCACGGCGCTCATCGATCTGATCGTGATCCATCGCCGGATGGTCACGCAACGACGGAGCGGGAGCCCACGCCCGTAGGCTGTTCGGAGATCCCCGCCGGCGCGGCACGCTCGCTCCTGATCGCGCCGGGCACCTGCCGGCGGGACCACGGGGAGGGTGGGCCGGCACGGATGGCACGTGACGCGGCGCGCACGGAGCCGGCTGCGGGCATGGGTGTGGGTGTGCCACCCGGCGCCGCGATGTCCGGAGGGCTGTCCGGCGGAGGTCTTCCCGGCGGCGACGCCGACGCGGAGTCCCGGATGCGGGGTGGGCTGCGCCGGATGCGCGCGATCGCCACCACGCTGCTCGCCTTCATGGTCACCGTCTACGTCCTCACCTGGCGGTGGGACGCCTCCGGCGCACCCGACTGGGTCAGCTACGTCGCCGCCGCCGCGGAGGCCGGCACCGTCGGCGCGCTCGCGGACTGGTTCGCGGTCACCGCCCTGTTCCGGCACCCGCTGGGGCTGCCGATCCCGCACACCGCGATCATCCCGCGCCGCAAGGACGCGCTGGGCCGCGGGCTGCAGAACTTCGTCGGCACCCACTTCCTCTCCGAGGAGGTGGTCCGCGAGAAGGTCGACCAGCTCGGGGTGGCGACCCGGGCCGGCGGGTGGCTGGCGCGGCCGGCGAACGCCGAACGGGTCACCACCGAGATCTCCACCCGGGCCGCCGCGATGATCTCCGGCATCGAGGACGACCTCGTCCGCGAGCTCGTCGAGAAGTCCGTCCTGCCCCGGCTGCTGGAGCGACGCTGGGCCGGCGCCCTGGGGCTCGCCCTCGACCGGGTGGTCTCCGAGGGCACACACCATCATCTGATCGACCTGCTGGTCGATCAGCTCGCCGACTGGCTGGCCGCCAACCCGGAGACGGTCCTGCGCCTGGTGCGTGAGCAGGCGCCCGCCTGGACACCGAGGTGGCTCGACGAGGCGGTCGCCGCGCGGGCCTACGCCGAGGCGCTGCGCTTCGCCGCGGATCTGCGGACCGACCGCGGGCACCGGCTGCGCCGCGCCCTCGACAGCTTTCTGCTCACCTTCGCCGAGCGGCTGCGCACCGATCCCGAGCTCGGCGACAAGGTCGAGGCGCTCAAGCGCCGGATCGTCGCCCACCCCGAGGCCGACCGGGCGGTGACAGCGATCTGGGTGACCGCCCGCGGCGTGCTGCTGGACCTCACCACCGACCCGGCCGGCGCCGCCCGCACCCGGGCCACCGAGGCCCTGGCCGCCTTCGGGGCCCGGCTGGTGAGCGAACCCGATCTCGCGGCCACCGTGAACCGGGCCGCCGCCGACGTCGCCACCCGCGCCGTCCGGCGGTACCGGGCGGAGATCGCCGCCGTGATCGGCGACACCGTGGCCCGCTGGGAGCCGGACGAGACCTCCCGGCGGATCGAGCTGCACGTCGGGCGCGACCTGCAGTTCATCCGCATCAACGGCACCGTCGTGGGTGCGCTCGCCGGTCTGCTCATCCGTCTTGTCACCGAGGTCCTGCTTTGATCCGAGGTCCTGCCCTGATCCGGGGCGGCTCACCGCCCGGTCCGGGCCCCGTGCCACCGTCACCGCACCCGCCCGGTCCACGTCGTGTGACGTAGGCGGCCGGCTGCGTCACCGAGCGCACCAGTGAGGTGGGAACATGGCCGTAGCAGGCGCCGAACGGCCGCGAGCCGAGGAACCGGGAGACTGGGTGGAGCGCAGACCGAAGCGGGCGTCGTGACGACGGCCCCGGGCCGACCGGCCGGGAGCACCCGCCCGGCCACGCGACGCCAGCCGGCCGGTCCGGCCGGCCTCGTCGGCGCGACCGTCGCGAACGCGGCGGGCCCACTCGTCCTCGTGGGCATCATCGCCCTGGTCTGGGTCGGCTTCGTGGCCCCGATCGCCCACTTCGACGTGGACGTCTTCCTGCGGGCCGGCGCGGCTGTCGGCGACGGGCGGGATCCCTATCCCGTGCCGGGCACCCCCGAGGTCTACTCCGGGTTCTCGTTCGTCTACCCGTACCTGATGTCCCTGCCATTCGTCCCGCTCTCCGGCCTGCCGCGAGCCGACGACCTGTTCATCGCACTGTCGGTTGTGGCCCTGTTCGTGGCCTGCCGGCTCGCCCGGGCTGGCTGGTGGACGTCCGCACTGGTGCTCGGTGCCTCCTGCACCATCACCGGCCTGCAGATGGGCACCCTCAACGCGCTGCTGTTCTGCGGGCTGGTCGCCCTGTGGCGGCTGCGGGACACCCCCGTGGCGGCCGGGGTGCTGGCCGCGCTCCTGGTGTACAGCAAGCTCTTCCTCTTTCCGGTCGTGCTGTGGCTGGTGCTGACCCGCCGGTGGCGCGCGGCGGCGCACGCGCTGGCCGCGCTGGCCGCGCTGGCCGCCGTCGGGGAGGTGTACAGCCCGGTCGAGGCCCGCACCTACGCGGACATGCTGGGGGTGCTGGCCCGCGAGGAGGCCCCGGACGGCCTGAGCCTGACCGGCCTGCTGATGAACACCGGGCTGGGCACGGGCACCGCCACCTGGGTGGCGCGGATCACCGCCGCAGCCCTGCTCGCCGGATGCGTGTGGTATGCGCGGCGGTCCGGCCGCGCGGAGGCGGACGGTCTGCTGTTCGCCGGCGTGATCGCGGCGGCGCTGGTGGCATCGCCCATCGTATGGAGCCACTATCTCCTTCTCCTCGTCGCTCCGCTGCTCGCGATCACCCGTGGCGTCCCCGGGCCACGGGCGGGCGCCGGCGCGGGTGATCCCAACCGCCCGCTGGCGCTGTTCACCGCCGGTAGCTGGCTGCTTGTGA
Source organism: Parafrankia sp. EUN1f (assembly GCF_000177675.1). Taxonomy (GTDB): domain Bacteria; phylum Actinomycetota; class Actinomycetes; order Frankiales; family Frankiaceae; genus Parafrankia. Next base: position 22,571 of record NZ_ADGX01000003.1, on the reverse strand, counting down.
CCCCCCACCTGAGCACCCCGATGGACCTGCTGGTCGCGTCCGTCGTCCTCGTACCACTGGTCACCGTCCCGTTCCTGCGTCCGCTGCGCGCGCCGCACCCACCGGGCGAGGGACGGCCGAGGGGCCCGGGGCATCCGGCGGGTCTGGCCGGGCTCCCCCGCACGGCGGCCCGGGCCGCCCTCGCCGCGGGGCTCGTCGGTGCCCTGGGAGCGGCGCTGTGGGCTGTGGCACGCGTGCACGGCGATGACCATCGGGTGATCGGTGCCTACGGCACGCTCGTGGGAACGATCGTGTTGGTGGCCTGGGCCGTCCGCGCCTGCCTCCCCATCGGGGACGGCCCGCCCTCCGACCTGGCTCCCGCTTCTGTTCCGGGCCCGGCCGCGGCCTCGGGCCCGGTTCCAGCGGCGGTTCCCGCGCCGACCGCGGGTGCATCGCGCACCCGAACGGGCCGGATGCACCCCCAGTAACAGATGCATGCCAGGCATGGGCATTCCGGCGTGTGGCCACGTCGCCATGGTCATCCGAGAAGGAAGTGTCGTCCGGACGACTGCGAACCGCTGTTCGGCGGTTCACCGGGGCAGATGTGACGTAGAACGTCCTCCCCTGATGGTTAAGCACACACCGCACGGCCCCCGATCACGCCCGGGTAGGAGGTAACGTCTTCCTGTCGGCGTCACCGAGGGCAACGAGCCCACGAGGCGGCGACAAGATCTCGGGACATCCGACCAGCCAGGTCGGATGTCCAAGGTCGGTGCGAGCGCCATGGCGGTCCGAAACCGCGGTTGGGTCCGGTCGCGTGAAACCGGCCGCCCCCCGGCCGCCGGATGACACTTTCCGCGTTCGTGAACCACGCCGCATGGCGCGTGGAACCGATGTGGCGTGTGTTCTGTCGGCCCTGACCTGATCGGCGGATCCCCTGACTCAGCCCCGCAGCACCCAGCCCACCCCCGCCCACCGTTCGGCCCGCCCCGCCCGGGGCAGCCGTCCCCGCCCCAGCGGACACGGTCGCGGCGGGGCCCGTCCTGCCCCGTTCAGAGCTGGCGAGCGGCCGGTCGCGCGTCCGGCGCTGGCCACCCGCTCACCCCGTCCGCCCGCCGAGTCGTTCGCGGCGGCCGGGCTCCCCCCGAAGCTTGTGGCGGCCCTGGCCGACCGCAAGATCCTCGCGCCGTTCCCCGTGCAGGCCGCCACACTGCCTGACGTGCTGGCGGGCGAGAACGTGCTCGGCCGGGCCCGCACCGGCTCGGGCAAGACCCTGGCGTTCGGCCTTCCGCTGCTCGCCCGGCTCTCCGCGACCGGCCCCGCCCGGCCGCGCCAGCCCCGTGGGCTGATCCTCGTCCCGACCCGGGAGCTCGCCCAGCAGGTCAACGACGTGCTGGCGCCGCTCACCCGGGCGCTGGGGCTGTGGATGACCCCGGTCTACGGCGGTACGTCCATCAGCCGGCAGATCTCGGCGATGCGCCGCGGTGTGCACCTGGTCGTGGCGACCCCCGGCCGGCTCACCGACCTCATCGAGCGGGACGCCTGCCTGCTGGACGAGATCGAGATCACCGTGCTGGACGAGGCCGACTTCATGTGCGACCTCGGGTTCCTGCCGGCGGTGAAGGCGCTGCTGGACATGACCCCGTCGGGCAGCCAGCGGCTGCTGTTCAGCGCCACGCTCGACCGCGAGGTCGAGGTCCTGGTCCGCAGCTACCTGCCCGAGCCGGTCCTCGTCGCGATCGACCCGGAGGTCTCGCAGGTCTCGACGCTGGCGCGGCACGCGCTGGAGTCCGTGGACCGCGCGGCCCAGCTCCGTCTGGTGACGGCGCTGGCCGGTGGCGCCGGGCGCACACTGGTCTTCGTGCGCACCCAGCGGGACGCCGACCGCGTCGCGCAGGCGCTCACCGAGGCCGGGGTGCCGGCCGAGCCGCTGCACGGCGGGATGCCCCAGGGTGCGCGCACCCGGGCGCTGGCCGGCTTCACCGACGGCTTCTACCGGGTGCTGGTCGCCACCGACGTCGCCGCCCGCGGCATCCACGTCGACGGCATCAGCCTGGTGCTGCACCTCGGTCCGCCCGACGACCCGAAGACCTACCAGCACCGTGGTGGCCGCACCGCGCGGGCCGGCGCCGACGGCGCCGACGTCCTCGTCACCGTGCCGGCCGAGCGCGGGAAGGCCCGCTCGCTGCTGCGGGCCGTCGGTGTGCCGGCCCAGCCGGTGCCCACCCTGCCCGACGACCCGATCGTCACCGAGCTCGCCGGCCCGCCGGCGCCGCCGGTCGACCCGGCCACCATCCAGGCCCGCCGTCGGCGGGACGGGGGGCGCCGGGAGGGCGGGCGTCGTGAGGGCGGTTTCCGCGAGGGCGGTTTCCGCGACGGCGGCCGGCGTGACGGTGCCGGGCGTGAGGGCGGTTACCGGCGTGGCGGTCCGGGTGCCGGCCAGGCGGGCTCGGGGGCCAGCGGCTCCGGGCGTGAGGGCGGCGACCGTGACGGCGGTTCGCGCCCCCGCTTCGACGGCCACCGGCCGGCCCGGACCAGCCGTGGACTGAACCGCACCCCGCGGGTCGAGGCCGCGCCGGCCTCCGGCAGCTGAGCCCGGCCAGCCGGGTAGGACCGCGGTAGGCGACCGCGACGCTGCGGGCCCACACGCGACAGTGCCCCGGAACGCTTCGGCGTTCCGGGGCACTGAGCCGTTTACCGGTGGTCGGGGCCACCGGTGGTCACAACGAGCGCGATACGCCCAGTCGCAGCCGCTTCGGGTTCGCCAGCGACCCGAAGGACAGCCCGTCGGTGCTCTGCTCCGCGAGCTCGCCGCCGTCCACCGTGCCAGGGACCGTCTCCCGCTGGCCGTGCGGCGCAGACCCCGCCTGGGGAACGACCGACTCGTCCTGATCCATGCGCGACACCTTTCGAAGAGTTATCGAATCGGCACTGAATACCAAAACGGTATCCAGTGGGCGCGTCGGCCAGTACGGGAGGTGTCGGCGGTCACAGTGAGGTACGTCCACACATCGAACCGCACCCGAACTGCACCCGAACCACCGCCGAACCACACCCGAACGGCGTACAGACGACGGGTAACGACGGGGAGCGGCCGGGAAGGAGCACGATGGCGTCACGTCCGCGGTGGGAGGCCGGCACCGCTGCGGAGCGGGCCTTCGCCCACATCACGGACTACCTGGCCGGCCTGCCGGAGCGGCCGGTCAGCGCGGCCGAGGGCTACGCGAAGATCCATGCCCGGCTGAGCGTCCCGCTGCCCGCCGGCAGCACCGATCCTCTCGAGATCGTCGACGAGCTCGCCGCGGCCGCCGAACCCGGGCTCGCCGCCACCGGATCACCGCGGTTCTTCGGCTACGTCATCGGCGGAACCGTCCCGGCCGCCCTGGCCGCCGATCTGATGGCGGTCGCCTGGGACCAGAACGCCGGCCTCGCCAGTCTCTCCCCCGCCGCCGCGGCCGCCGAGGCGGTCGCCGGTGTGTGGATCAAGGAGCTGCTGGGCCTGCCCGCCACCGCCTCGGTCGGCATCACCACCGGCACCCAGATGGCCCATGTCACCGCGCTGGGAGCCGCCCGGCACCGCGCCCTGGCCCGGTACGGGTGGGACGTCGAGGCCGAAGGCCTGCACGGCGCGCCGCCGGTACGGGTGTTCGTCGGAGCCGCCCGCCACACGACCGTGGACGCCGCGCTGCGCCTGCTGGGGTTCGGCTCCCGCCGCCTGACCGTGGTCGACACGGACGACGCCGGCCGGATGCGGCCGCAGGCACTGCGGGCCGCGGTCGCGGCCGGCACCGGCCCGGCGATCGTCGTCGCGCAGGCCGGCGAGATCAACACCGGTGCGTTCGACGCGATGGGGCAGATCTGCGCGATCAGCCACGAGCACGGCGCCTGGGTCCATGTCGACGGCGCGTTCGGGCTGTGGGCGGCCGTGTCCGCCTCCGCCCGGCGACGCGCGCTGGTCGCCGGGATCGACCAGGCCGACTCCTGGGCCACGGACGGGCACAAGTGGCTGAACCTGGCCTACGACTGCGGCATCGCGATCGTCGCCGACGAGCGGGCGCACCGGGCCGCGATGTCGACCCGCGCCCCCTACATCCCGCCCCCGGCCGCCGACGAGCACGACCCGTTGGAGTGGACACCCGAGTTCAGCCGGCGGGCCCGCGGCTTCGCGCTCTACGCCGCGCTGCGTTCGCTGGGCCGGGCGGGCCTGACCGACCTGGTGGACCGCTGCTGCGCGCACGCCCGGCGGCTGGCCGACGCGCTGGGCGCGCTCGACGGGGTCGCGGTGCTCAACGACGTCGAGCTCAACCAGGTCCTGGTCCGGATCGACGACGACGACGCGACCACGGCGGCGGTCATCGAGCTCGTCGTCACCGGCGGCGAGGCGCTCGTCTCCGGCACCGTGTGGCATCGAGCGGTGGCGATGCGGCTGTCGGTCTGCAACTGGATGACGACCGAGGCGGACGTCGACCGGGCCGTCGCGGCGATCGCGGCCGCCATAGCCGACGCACGTGGCCGTTGTCACGCGTGAGTGGCCCGGTGGTGCGCGGCCGGCATGTTCTCGTCGGGCCTGTCGGCGGGCAGCGCTAGGCTGCGTCAATGCCGCCGGACCCGCCGCGCGTCAGCCGTCGACCGCCTTCACCACCACCGAGAGACCACAATCCTTCACCGAGAGACACAGTGAAGCCACACTAACAACCTGAAGTAGCCCGGAACAATAAGCGAGTAAGTCGGCGGATTTTTCGGCCGGCTTTCTTTCCGGTCTGCCCGCACCCGTATCGCGCCACCCCTGTAGCCCGGCCCATATCGCCCCGCCCCTGCCCCCGCCCCGCATCGACCGGCGTGCCCTCCGCGCGCGGGAAGGTCCCGACGACATGCCGAACTCCTTCGTCCACCTTCACGTCCACACCGAGTACTCGATGCTCGACGGGGCGGCCCGGCTCAAGGACATGTTCTCGGAGGTCTCCCGGCAGGGGATGCCAGCCGTCGCGATCACCGACCACGGCTACATGTACGGCGCGTACGACTTCTACAGGCAGGCCACGGCGGCCGGGGTGAAGCCGATCATCGGGTGCGAGGCCTACGTCGCACCGGAGTCGCGCCTGCTCAAGCAGCGGGTGCGGTGGGGTGACCCGAACCAGAAGAGCGACGACGTCTCCGGTGGTGGCTCCTACACCCACATGACGATGTGGGCACGGAACGAGACCGGGCTGCACAACCTGTTCCGACTCAATTCCCGTGCGTCCATCGAAGGCCACTACATCAAATGGCCACGCATGGACTCCGAAATCATCGCCGAGCATGCCGAAGGGCTGATGGCGACAACCGGGTGCCCGTCCGGGGAAGTACAGACGCGGCTTCGCCTGGGGCATTACGACGAGGCACTCAAGGCCGCCGCGAAATACCAGGAGATCTTCGGCCGCGAGAACTTCTTCTGCGAGATCATGGATCATGGCATCGAGATCGAGCGCAGGGTGCGGGACGGGCTGATCGACATCGCCCGCGCGCTGGACATGCGCTTCGTGGTCACCAACGACTCGCACTACACCTACGAGTCGGAGCGGGCCACCCACTCCGCTCTGCTGTGCGTCCAGACGGCGTCGACGATCGCGAACCCCACCTTCCAGTTCGAGGGCTCGGGCTACTACCTCAAGAGCGCCGAGCAGATGTACGCGATCGACACCTCCGACGCCTGGCAGCAGGGGTGCGAGACCACGCTGATGATCGCCGAGCGGGTCGAGCCGGCCGGCATGTTCACCAAGCGCAACCTGATGCCCCGCTTCCCCGTCCCCGACGGCGAGACCGAGGAGTCCTGGTTCCGCAAGGAGACCTGGGCGGGCATGGACCGGCGGTTCCCGGACGGGTTCGACGAGGAGCACCGCACCCGGGTCGAGTACGAGCTCGGCGTCATCCTCTCGATGGGCTTCCCGTCCTACTTCCTGGTCGTCGCCGACTTCATCATGTGGGCGAAGAACCAGGGCATCCCGGTCGGCCCGGGCCGTGGCAGCGCCGCGGGCTCGATGGTCGCCTTCGCGCTCGGCATCACCGACCTCGACCCCATCCCGCACAGCCTGCTGTTCGAGCGGTTCCTCAACCCCGACCGCGTTTCGATGCCGGACATCGACATCGACTTCGACGAACGTCGGCGCGGTGACGTGATCCGCTACGTGACGGACAAGTGGGGCGAGGACCGCATCGCCCAGATCGTCACCTACGGCACGATCAAGGCGAAGGCCGCCATCAAGGACTCCTCCCGGGTCCTCGGCTACCCGTACGCGGTCGGCGACCGCATCACCAAGGCGATGCCCCCGGCCGTCATGGGCAAGGACATCCCGCTGTCCGGGATCTTCGACCCCAAGCACGCCCGCTACAGCGAGGCCGGTGAGATCCGCAGCCTCTACGAGTCCGACGCGGACGTCCGCAAGGTCATCGACACCGCCAAGGGCCTGGAGGGGCTGATCCGCCAGGCCGGCGTGCACGCCGCCGGCGTGATCATGTCCGCCGAGCCGATCATCGACCACATCCCGGTGTGGCGCCGCGACGCCGACGGCGCGATCATCACGCAGTTCGACTACCCGACCTGCGAGACCCTCGGCCTGCTGAAGATGGACTTCCTGGGCCTGCGCAACCTCACCGTCATGGACGACGCGGTGCGCAACGTCGAGTCCAACCGCGGCCTCAAGGTCGACCTGATGGGCCTGGAGCTCAACGACCCGCCCTCCTACGAGCTGCTCGCCCGCGGCGACACCCTGGGCGTGTTCCAGCTCGACGGCGGGCCGATGCGCTCTCTGCTGCGCATGATGCGCCCCGACAACTTCGAGGACATCTCCGCCGTGCTCGCGCTCTACCGGCCCGGGCCGATGGGCGCGAACTCGCACATCAACTACGCGCTGCGCAAGAACGGCCAGCAGGAGATCACCCCGATCCACCCGCAGCTCGCCGAGCCGCTGGCCGACATCCTGGACACCACCTACGGCCTGATCGTGTACCAGGAGCAGGTCATGGCCATCGCGCAGCGGGTCGCCGGCTACACCCTCGGCCAGGCCGACCTGCTGCGCCGGGCGATGGGCAAGAAGAAGAAGGAGATCCTCGACAAGGAGTTCGTGCCGTTCTCCGACGGTATGAAGGCCAACGGCTTCTCCGCCGAGGCGATCAAGATGCTGTGGGACATCCTGGTCCCCTTCTCCGACTACGCCTTCAACAAGGCACACACCGCCGGCTACGGGCTGGTCTCCTACTGGACGGCCTACCTCAAGGCCAACTTCCCCGCCGAGTACATGGCCGCGCTGCTCACCTCCGTCCGCGACGACAAGGACAAGAGCGCGATCTACCTGAACGAGTGCCGGCGGATGGGCATCCGGGTGTTGCCCCCGGACGTGAACACCTCCGACGCCGACTACACCGCGCACGGCGACAACGAGATCAGGGTGGGCCTCGCCGCCATCCGCAACGTCGGCGTCAACGTCGTCGAATCGATCGTCCGTAACCGGAAGGCGAAGACCCGCTTCGCCTCCTTCCCCGACTTCCTGGACAAGGTCGACGCCGTCGTCTGCAACAAGCGGACCGTGGAATCGCTCATCAAGGCCGGCGCGTTCGACTCGCTCGGGCACACCCGGCGCGGCCTCGCCGAGAAGCACGAGCAGGCCGTCGACGCCGTCATGGGCGTGAAGAAGAAGAACGCCGAGGGCCAGTTCGACCTGTTCGCCTTCGACGGCGAGGGCGGCGAGGAGGACGCCGCCCCGATCTTCGGCGTCCAGGAGTTCTCCGACCAGGAGTGGGACAAGTCCCTGCTACTCTCCCTCGAGCGGGAGATGCTCGGCCTGTACGTCTCCGACCACCCGCTGCTCGGCGTCGAGCACATCCTCGCGGCCAAGGCCGACTGCAGCATCGCCGCGCTCAACGGCGGCGAGTATCCGGACGGCTCGGTCGTCACGATCGGCGGCATCATCTCCGGCCTGCAGCGGAAGGTCACCAAGCAGGGCAAGCTCTGGGCGCTCGCCACCGTGGAGGACATGGGCGGCGGCCTGGAGGTGATGTTCTTCCCGGCGACCTACGAGACGTGCTCGACCCAGCTCGCCGAGGACGCCGTCGTCATCGTCAAGGGGCGCATCGACAAGCGGGAGGACACCCCCCGACTCGTCGCCTCCGACCTGACCGTCCCCGACCTGAGCGACCATGCGCTCAGCCCGCCCGTGGTCATCACGCTGCCGGCCTCAAGGGTCAACCCGCCGACCGTCGACCGGCTGCGTGAGGTGCTCGGCGACCACCCCGGCACCACCGAGGTACACCTGCGCCTGCAGTCGTCGAGCCGGGTCACCCTGCTCCGCCTCGACGACGCCTTCAAGGTCCAGCGGACACCCGCGCTGATGGGCGACCTCAAGGCACTGCTCGGCGCCTCCGCCGTGGCCTGACCGCGATCGGCTGGATCGTGGCCGATCGTGCGGAGACGGCCACCACCCATGGCGTCTACAAATCAGATCATGGATGCGAGTGACCACGCACGGACGGTACGTCAGTCCTTCAGCCGCCAGACCCGCCTCTTCACCGACCGTGACGCGGTCTTCGCCGCCCGCGAGCCGGCCGTCCCCTGGCTCGAGCCACTGCACCCCGACATGATCATCCTCGATGTGGCCTGCGGCGCGGGCCACATCGCCGAACTCGCGGCGCCGCGCGTCCGCCAGGTCGTAGGCCTCGACGTCACCACCGAGCTGTTACGGATCGCCTCCACGCGTCTGCGGGACGCCGGTGTGGCCAACGTGCTCCTCCAGGAGGGCGACGCCGCCCGGCTGCCGTTCCTCGACGCGTCCTTCGACCTGGTCTACTGCCAGGCGGCTCTGCACCACTTCCCGGATCCGCGGCCGTACGTCGCCGAGATGGCCCGGGTCTGCCGCCCCGGCGGCCGGGTGGTGGTCTCCGACATGGTCGCCCCGAGCCCGCGCCTGCGCGGCCCGTTCGACGACCTGCACCGCAGGATCGACCCCTCGCACGCGGCCACCCTCCTCGACACCGAGATCACCGCACTGCTGCGTGCCACAGTGGGCCCCCTGACCGGCGACCCGGCCCGCCGACGATCCACGCTGCCCATCGACCGGATCCTGACCCCGGTGGCCGACCGCGAGGCGGTGTTCGCCGCCCTGCGGGCCGAACTGGCCGGGGGCCCGACCACCGGCTTCGCCCCGACCGAGCAGGACGGCCAGATTCTCATCGGCATCACCACCGTCGCCGTCACCGCGACCCCGGCCGGCCTCTCACCGACCCACCACTGACCAGCCCACCGCCAGCCCCAGTCCCGCAGCCCCGCAGCCCCGCAACAGGAGGACGAACACATGACCACCACGCCGTTCGACCCGCACACGTTGCTCGCGGAAAGCCGACTCGGGGTGCTCGCCACCATCAAGGCGGACGGGCTCCCGCAACTCTCCCCCGTCCTGCCCTTCTACGATCGGCCGGCTGGTGTCCTCTACGTGTCCATGACCGAGGGCCGCGCCAAGACGGCGAACCTGCGCCGGGACCCGCGCGCCGCCCTGGAGGTCACCAGTCCCGACGGCTGGGCCTGGGCCACCGCCGAGGGCACGGTGACCCTCGTCGGCCCAGGCACCGACCCGCACGGTCCCGAGGTCGAGGCACTGGTGGACTACTACCGCCTCGCCGCGGGCGACCATCCCGACTGGGACGAGTACCGCTCGACGATGGTGTCGGACCGCCGGGTCCTCATGACCATGACGGTCGACCACGTGTACGGCGCCAGGCTCCGCTGACGGCACCCCGCTGACATGCGCCCAGGAATCGATCGGGAGGGAACCCTGTTGTCGCAGCACCACCGGTCACTGGTCGTGACCGTGCCCACCGAGGAGCTCCGCGAGGCGCTCGCCTCCGCACCCGAAGCCGAGGTGATCGTCTGGGACCTGTCGGGCGCGCCGCCACGGCGGGACCCCGACATCGTCGTGGTGCCCTACATGTCCGATCCGTCCGTGCTCGGCGCACTCGACGGGCTGCGGCCCCGGCTCGTGCAGAGCCAGTCCATCGGCTACGACCGGGTCGCCGCCGCCCTTCCCGCCGGCCTCACCTTCAGCAACGCCGCCGGCGTGCACGAGGCGTCCACCGCCGAACTGGCGATCGGTCTGATGATCGCCAGCCAGCGCCGGCTGCCAGCGCTGGTCCAGGCCCAGCTCGATCAGCGCTGGGCGCACACCGCGTCCCTGTCGCTGGCGGACTCCAGAGTCATCGTGGCCGGGCAGGGCGGCGTCGGGCGGGCGATCATCAGCCGCCTGCGGCCGTTCGAGGTCGACATCACCCGGGTAGCCGCGACGCATCGCCAGGACGCCGAGGGCATCGTCCGGTCGGTCGACGAGCTGCCCAAGCTGCTGCCCGACGCGGACATCGTCGCACTCGCCGTCCCGCTGAACACCACCACGGAGGGCATGGTCGACCGAGACCTGCTGGCCCTGATGAAGCCGGGCGCCCTGCTCGTGAACGTCGCACGAGGCAAGGTCGTCGTCACCGCCGACCTCGTCGAGGCGGTCCGGGCCGGCCACGTCCGCGCCGCGCTCGACGTCGTCGACCCCGAACCGCTGCCGCCGGAGCACCCCCTGTGGCGCCTCGACGGCGTCCTGCTCACCCCCCATGTCGGCGGGCACAGCGCCGCGATGCTGCCGCGGGTCGTCGCATTGGTGCGCCGCCAGATCGCCGCCCTGTCCGCGGGCCATCCCCCGCACAACGTGGTCATCCCGGCCCGGGCCTGAGGCCGCGCGGGACGCGGGCGCGGGTCGCCTGCGGTTACCCTGAGCCCGGGACACCGGGCGTTCGGGAGGCATCCTCAATGACCAGCGTCGGCACGAACAACGTCGTCAGCGAGCCGTTCACCGGCGTTCTCGGGCTTCATCATCTTCAGCTGGCGATCCCGGCCGGCGCCGAAGATGCCTGCCGGGCGTTCTGGTGTGGCCTGCTCGGCCTCACCGAGGTGCCGAAGCCGCCGCCGATGGCGGCTCGGGGCGGTGCGTGGTTCCGCGGAACCGGATTCGAGCTGCATGTCGGTGTGGACCCCGCGTTCACTCCGGCCGCCAAGGGGCATCCGGCCATCCTCGTCGACGACATCGACGCGCTGGCTGAACGCCTGGCGACCGCGGGCATCGCGGTGACCTGGTCGCACGACCTTCCGGGCCACCGCCACTTCTACAGCCCCGACCCGGTCGGCAACCGGATCGAGTTCATCTCACCCGACCCGGTGTCGTAGCGCCGCTGGTGCTGGGAAGGCCGCAAGCCGTCGGTGCCACTTGTAGGTCCGCGCCGCGCTCCACCACGCATTGCCGGGGTTTTCGGGGGTGCCGGAGGTTCCGAAACAGCGCCGCCGGGTGACCATATCGTCGCGGCACGCCCCACGGAGCCCGCCATCGCGACCGTTGGCGTTAGGGGATGGCGCGCCCCGTCATGGGGAGCCGTGACCGGGTGAACAGCCAGCCGGCGGCGACCGCGAGCAGCGGTACGGCGACGATGACGATCAGCAGCGTCTCCCAGGGGATGACCAGCCGCCAGGGCAGGCCGCCCACGTCTTCGCCCTGCCGCATCATCAGGACCGTGGCTGCGCCGGGGAGGAAGCCGGCGATGCCGCCGAGGACGGTGCCCAGCCCGGCCACCACGCCGGCCTGGCTCGCCGCGAGCCGCCGGCGCAGGCCGGGGCTGGCGCCGATCGCGGCCAGGGTGGCGAGGTCCGCACGGCCGTCCGCGGCCGCCAGCCCGACCGTGATCACGGTGGCGCTCAGGGTGATCAGGCCAGCGCCGGCGGCCAGTGCCAGCAGGCCGATACCGAACTCACTGACGTAGCCGCGTTCCACTACCGGGGAGCTGAGCCCGAGGTCCTCCGCCGCCGCGCTGAGGCGCTCCACCTCGGTCTGGGTCGGCGTGCGGTCCGTGGCGGCGACGATCTGGGCCGGGCCGCTGCGCAGGCCCAGGTCGCGGGCGGCCCCGGGGGAAAGGAGCAGGCCGCCGAAGGTGAGGTCGGAGGAGGGCGCCGACGTCGGGACCCGCGTGGCGGGTACCACGATCTCCCGCAGGGTGCCCCCGCCCGCGTCGTCGGCGTCGACGGTGACGACGATGTGCACTGTTCCGTCCGGCCAGCGCAGCCGGTCGTCGAACACCGCCGCACCGCCTCCCGCCAGCACCCGGCGCAGGGCTGGTTCGGTGCGGCCGAGTGCCACCTCGAGACCCGTCCCGTCGTCGACCACCACATCGCTGCCGCCGAGGGTGACGGGGTAGGGGCCGGTGCTGTCCCAGCCACCGAAGACCTCCTGACACCGCGGGTCGTCCGCGGGCGGCCCCCCAGCCGGCGATGAACAGCCTGCTGGCAGGGGTGGCGACAGCGTCATCGGCAGGCTCCTGCCGGAGGCGTCGACGGGCGTCTCGACCACGTGCACCGCCCGGGTGGGCAGGTGCTCCCGCAGCACCCGCTCCGCACCGGCCAGCTCCCGCGCCACGTCGGCCTGGTCCCGCGAGTCGTCGACGAGGCTGATCAGTGCCACGCCGTCGCCCAGCATGGGCTGGTAGGCACGACGATCGTGATCATCCATGGCGGCGACGAACAGGGAGACGGCGACCGAGGCCGACACCGCCGCCATCACCGCGCCGATCGCCGGGGTGGTGCGGCCACGCTGACGCGAGGCGTCGCGCAGGGCCAGCCGACCGGCGACGGGCAGGGTCCCGGCGAGGCGGGCGACCAGGCCCACGAGGACGCCGCCGACGGCGATCAGGCCGAGCATCGCCAGCGTCGTCCCGGCGAGAATCAGCAGCCCGCTGCGGCCGCCGGCGCCGAGGAGCGCCACGGCCGTTCCGGTGCCGGCCAGGACGGTCCCGGCGACCGGGACGCGGCGCCGCATCCGGGCCGGACTGCCGTGCCCGTTCAGCGCGGCGACCACGTCCAGCCGGCTCGCGGAGATCGCCGGGGCGGCCGCGGCGGCGATCGCGGTGAGCGTGCCGACCGCCACGATCGCCAGCAGATCCAGGATTCGGACGTCGGTGCGCACGATGTCGGCCCGGCCGTGGTCCACCAGAGTCGGGATGAGCGCCACTCCGAGCCCGGTGCCGACGGCCGCCCCGAGCAGCGACGCGGTCAGGCCGATGACCACACCGCCGGCCAGCACGATGTCGCGCAGGTGCGCGGGTGCCCCGCCGCCGGCCGCGATCAGCGCGAGCTGGCGGCGGCTGCGCCGGGAGCCGATCGCGAACGCGGGCCCGGCGAGCAGCGCCACCACCAGCAGTGCCAGGCCCGCGGCGAGCACTGTCGCGGCGACCATGTCGGCCGCGGGGCCGGTCGAGAGGGCCACCGGTATCTGGGCCTCGGGGGGCGGGTCCGCGAGCACCGCCCGGCTCACCACCACCGCACCCACCGCGTTGGCGGCACGTACCCGCGACCAGTCGATGGGATGCGGACCGACCACATACAGCGATTGGGTGACCTCCGAGGCCACCGGAGCCAGCGTGCCGGGTGGGAGCAGCACCGTCCTCTCCTGAGGCCCCCGGGTTTCCTCGACGACCCCGACGATCGTCAGCACGGGCCCGGAACCCGGGGCCCGGCCCGAGGCCTCGTCCGCGGCGAGCGCTGCCGCCGTGAGCGTGTCGCCGACCCCGAGGCCGGCGTGGCGCGCGAGTGCCCGGCTGACCGCGGCCTCGCCCACGGTGGTGGGCAGCCGGCCGGATCGGACCGTTGCCAACGCCGCGAGCTGAGGACGGCTCCAGTCGGTCTCCCGCACGTTCGCGCCCACGGCCCGGTCGTGTTCCGACCCGTCGCTGATCCGAAACCTCAGGTAGCCGCGCAGCTCGGTGACGGCCGTGTTCCCGGCGGGCAGGGCCGCCAGCGCCTGCCGCCGCGCGTCGGCGGGATCTGGCGCGGCGTCGACGGCGCCTGGCGGAGGCGTGGGGAGGTCCTCGGTCCGTATGTCGCTGCCATCGGGACTCTGGGCCAACGGACTGTCCGGCCCGAAGAACAAGACCTCAGCCTGCACGGACGGGTCCTTGCCCAGATGGCGGTGAGCGATCTGGGCCAGGCCGTCCTGGCTGGACCGCGCGATGACGTCGACCGCCGACACGAGCAGCACCGGCACCGCGATCATCGCGAGGACGAGCGCGGTGCGCCCGCGGGCACGCAGAGCGTCGCGCCGAGCGAGGCGCAGCGCCGCCCGCCAGGCCCGCAGCCGGCCAGCCGTCACCGCCGGCCCCCCTCAAACCCGTCGAACTCGCCGGACTCGTCGGACTCGTCGGACTCGTCGGACTCACGGAACTCATCGAACTCGTCAAAACCGTGGGAACCGCCGGTACCGTCCCGTGCCGGGTTCGGCCCGTCCGGCGCCGGGATCGCCGCCGCGCCGGCCCTCGAACCGTCCGCGGGGAAGGGGACCGGGGCGCCCAGCAGGGACTCCGGGGTCGCGGGCGTACCGGTCGAATCCACGACCAGGCCGTCCCGCAGGAAGATCACACGGTCGGCCCAGGCCGCGTGCCGGGCCTCGTGCGTGACGAGCAGCCCCGCGGAGCCGGCGTCGCAGCGGGCCCGCAGTACCCGCAGAACCGCCTCGCCGGTGTTCGAGTCCAGCGCGCCGGTCGGTTCGTCCGCCAGGACCAGGCCGCGCGGGCCGACCAGCGCGCGGGCGATGGCCACCCGCTGCTGCTGGCCGCCGGACATGTCGTCGGGGAACCGGTCGGCGAGGTCGGCGACACCGACCTCGGCCAGGGCCGCCTGCGCCTCCCGCCGGGCCGCCCGGGCGGAGATTCCGTCCAGCTCGCGGGGAAGCATGACGTTCTCGACCGCGGTCAACGCCGGAATCAGATTGAGGTTCTGGAAGACATAGCCGAGCGCCCGCCGCCGCAGCGCGGCCAGCGCCTTCGGCGACTGGCCGCTCAGCGTCACGCCCGCGACGAGGACCTCACCCGAGGTGGGGGTGTCCAGACCACCGGCGAGGGCGAGCAGGGTCGACTTACCCGACCCGGACGGGCCCATCACCGCCACCAGCTCACCGGCGCACACCGTGAGATCCACCCCGCGCAGCGCCTGCACCCTGTTCGCGCCCCGGCCGTGCTCCCGGTGCACGCCGCGGAGTTCCAGGGCGGGTGCCCGTCCGACCACCACCTGGGCGTCCGGGCTGGTCAGTGCCGTTGTCATCGGGTGTCCTCACGGTCGGTTCCGGTGGGAACGCCGGAGCCGCGGCGGATCAGGCGCGACTCCACATGGTCGAGCCAGCGGATCTCCGCCTCCGCGGTGAAGATCAGGTTTTCCAGGACGAGGAGCCAGGCGAGGTCGGCGCTGTCGTCGGCCAGGTGACGCAGCCGGGTGTATTCCTGCATCGCCCGGAGCGTCTCCACCCGCTGCCGCTGGAGCAGCGATCGGACGTCCACCTCTGGGAGCGTGACGGCGAGCGCGAGCTTGATGGCGAGCTCGTCGCGGCCCGCCATCCGCCGGCTCACCGGGGTCACCCACCAGCGCCGCGCTTCCGCCTCGCCGGCGGCGGTGAGCCGGTAGACGATCCCTCGGCCGTCGCCGCCGTCGCCGTCGCCGTGCTCCGGGTTCACGACCGCGGCCCTGGCCGTCGGAGTGCCGGTGACCGACGTGGCCTTGGCTGTGGCGCTCGTGGTCGGCCTTTCCGTGGCCGGAGCGTCCGGGGCGGCGGCGTCCCCTGGGCTGGTAGCGCGCTCGCCTGTCACGAGGCCGTCCCGCTCCAGGCGGCGCAGCGTCGTGTAGACCTGCCCGATGTTCAGCGGCCAGGTCGATCCTGTCCTGGCCTCGAACTCCGCCCGCAGCTGATAGCCGTACATCGGGCGCTCCGCCAGCAGCGCGAGCAGCCCGTTCCGGACCGACATGCCGGGCCTCCCTCCTCTACATACCGAGTATGCATGGCGGACAATACCCGGTATGCAATCGAGGGATGCTTCCGTGGGCTCGCGAGCGGGGGCCGCGCCATGGAGCGGGCTCGCGGGTCCGCACGGCGACCTGGACGACCCCGTCTTCCTCACCGGACTCGCCGCACTGCGGTCAACAAGTCGGCGAACCCGGGCATCGCCAACATCGCCGACTCCGGGTAAGGCGAGACCTCGACACGCGTCTGCGCCACCAACTCCGACCCGGGGCCACGTTACTGCGGCGCGCTCGACATCAGGCATCACTTCTGCCTCGTTGAACTCGGCGAAATCTCTGACCGAAGCAAAGAATGACACTCCTCGTGCACGGGCAATGTCCCAAACGGTTGGGCCGGACTAGGCCGGCGCGGTCAGAACAGGCCGCCAAGACGCTGTGAGGCAGGAAACACCCGCGGCACGGCACTCGGGTTGTTTGCACCACCCATTTGTTGGGGGACTATGCGGTCAGGAAGGGCCCGCGTCGCCCTGCTCCAGCTGACGCCGCCCTGGCACAGACTGAGCAGGCAGGGCCGGTGCTCCTCCGCGGCCGCCCGCCGCATTACCCGTGTCGTGTGGTCGCCGCGCGGGCGATCTGGCGGTTCCGTGGTGACCACAGGCCCCGGCGCCCGCAGGGACCGGAGGAAAACGTGACGGTCGATCACCCCGTCAGGTCGGAAGCAACCACGTCAACGCCGCGGGAAACGCGCCAGGCTGACGCCGCGCCGAGCAGGGCGGAAGGTGCGCGTGAATGGGCGCCGGGCGACCCGCGTCCGCCGGGGCGCGACTGGCCGCCGGAGGTCGAAAAGGCTTCCCGCGATCTTCTCGTCGACCTTTTCGGGACGGATCCCGCGGTCCGGGTCGAGATGTGGGACGGTTTCGCGCTGGGGCCGCGGACGTCGACGCGGGTTCTGGTGCGCAACCCGCACGCGCTGCGCCGGGCATTGTCCCACCCTGGCGAGCTCGGGTTCGCCCGCGCCTTCGTGGCCGGTGATCTAGAGGTTGAGGGCGACATCTTCGAGGCGCTCGCGCTGCGCGAGCGGATCGCGAGCGTGCGCCCGTCGGCGGCGGTGCTGCGGGCGGCCGTTGCACTGGTCAGGCAGTTCGGGCTGCGCCCGCCGGAGCCGCCGCCCGAGGAGGCCCGCCTGCGGGGACGTCTACACAGCCGCACCAGGGACGCGGCGGCGATCTCGCACCACTACGACGTCTCGAACGAGTTCTATCGGCTCGTTCTGGGCGAGTCGATGACCTACTCGTGCGCGGTGTGGGATTCCCCGGCCGCGCAGGGCCCGCTGCCGGCCGGGCTCGCCGGGGCGCAGGCGGCGAAGCACGAGCTGATCTGCCGCAAGCTCGGGCTGCGGCCGGGTGAGCGGCTGCTGGACGTCGGCTGCGGCTGGGGCAGCATGCTGCTGCACGCGGCCCGCCATCACGGGGTTCAGGGCGTGGGCATCACGATCTCCGAGCAGCAGGCTGCCCTGGCTCGCCGGCGGGTGGCCGAGGCCGGGCTGGCCGACCGGGTCGAGATCCGGCTGCAGGACTACCGGGAGATCACAGACGGCCCGTTCGACGCGATCAGCTCGGTGGGCATGGTCGAGCATGTCGGCCGGGCCAAGCTGCCGACGTACTTCGAGAACCTGTTCCGCCTGCTGCGCCCGGGCGGTCGGCTGCTCAACCACGGGATCTCGTTCCCCGGCGACCCGGCCGGTGCCGCCCGCCGGCGCCCCCGGATCGGGCCGGTTCCGCTGCCCGAGAGCGCCGACTTCCTGCACCGCTACGTCTTCCCGGACGGCGAGCTGCACGAGATCGGCGCGCTGGTCACCCTGATGCAGGGCGGCGGGTTCGAGGTGCGCCACGTCGAGAACCTGCGTGAGCACTATGCCCTGACCCTGCGGGCATGGGTCACCAACCTGGAGCAGCGGTGGGACGAGGCCGTCGCCATGGTCGGCGCCGGCCGGGCCCGGGTGTGGCGGCTGTACATGGCCGGGTCGGCGCTCAGCTTCGAAGGTGGCTTCTCGCAGATCCACCAGGTGCTGGGTGTGCGCCCCGACGGCGGCGACGCACACCAGCCACTGCGCCCCTCGTACTGAGCCCGGCGCGGCACGGGGCGCGCCGGGCTGAGAGCGGCGTCAGCCCCGCAGGCGGAAGCTGAGGTCGGCCGCGGGGACGGTGACGTCCATCTGGGCTTTCTGGAGGCGACCGGACAGCTCCCAGGTCAGCGACTGCCAGCGGGTCATCTGGTCGAGGACCCACTGGCCGGACTGGCGGGCACCGTTGCCGGACCGCCCGTTGCCGCCGAACGGCAGGTGCGCCTCCGCGCCGGAGGTCGACGTGTTGACGCTGACCATGCCGGCGCGGATGCCGCGGCGGAAGCGCCGTACCGTCACCGGGTCACCGGTGAAGATCGACGAGGACAGGCCGTAGCCGGGCAGGTTGGCGAGCTCGATGGCCTCCTCCAGGTTGCGGTAGGTGGTCAGGCCGACGATGGGGCCGAAGGTCTCCTCGGTGAACAGGTCGTCGTCGGGGCGCACGCCGTCGACCATCACCGGGTGGTAGTAAAGGCCGGTCTCGGGGTTGCCGAGGAAGCCCTGGCGCGGGCTGGACGGGCCGATCCGGCCGAGTGCGGTGGAGCCGAACGGCTGGTGGTGGTCGCGGATGTGCGCCAGGTGGTCCTCGAACCCGGCGGCGAACCGCGCGTCGAGCAGCGGTCCGTACAGCACGTCGCGGGTCGGGTCGCCGATGGACGCGGCGGCCAGCGCGGCGGTCATCCGGCGGCGGAACGCGCCGTGCACCGACTCGTGGGCGATCACCGTGCCCAGTGAGGTGCAGCGCTGGCCGGCGGTGCCGAAGCCGGCGAACAGCGCGGCGGCGACGGCGGCGTCGAGATCGGCGTCCGGGGCGAGCACCATCGGGTTCTTGCCGCCGAGCTCCAGGCAGGGGGCCTGCAGGTGCCGCCCGCACAGCGCGCCGATGAACCGGCCGACCGACGTCGACCCGGTGAAGCCGACCTTGTCGACGAGGCCGGCTTCCAGGGCACGTTCCAGGCCGACGGAGGTGGTCGGCCCGTCGGCGAGGACGAGGTTGGCGACTCCGGCGGGCACGCCGGCGGCGGTCATCAGGTCCATCAGCGCCGCGGCGCACGCGGCAGCGTACTCGGCGGGTTTCCAGACGACGGCGTTGCCGGTGAGCAGCGCCGGGACCAGGTACCAGGACGGGACCGCCACCGGGAAGTTCCCGGCGGTGATCACCATGGCGACGCCGAGCGGCTCCCGGTAGGTGAACAGCTCCCGGTCGGGCATCTCGGAGTCCACCGTCTGGCCGTGGGGGCGCCGGCCCTCGGCGCGGAACAGGGTGCAGGTGTCGACGATCTCGCGGACCTCGCCGCGTGCCTCGGCGAGCGGCTTGCCGACCTCCCGGGTGACCAGGCGTGCCAGTGCCTCGGCGTTATCCTCGACGAGCCGCCCGAAGGCGCCGATGACCTCCCCGCGCACGGGTGCCGGGACCTGCGCCCATTCCCGCTGGGCGGCCCGGGCGGCCGCCGCGGCGGCGACGATGGACTCCGCGCCGTCGAGGACGACCTCGGCGACGACCTCGTCGAGGCGGGCCGGGTTCGTCGAGGTGATCACCTGGGTGCCTTCCGGCGCGATGCCGGACGGGCCGGCTGTGGCGTACAGGTCGTGCTGACGTCCACCGATCACCGCGGCCACCCGGCGGGGATGAACGAGAGTCATCGCTGTCCCTTCTCCTGTGTCGACGAGCCGAGATCCACACTTCTGATCCGGCGACGTCCCAGCGCGGTGGCGACGCGGTCCAGTGCCCGCACCCCGCGTTCGAGCTCGTCGGCGCTGATGGTGAGCGCCGGCCGGAACCGCACCGCGCGCTCCCCCGCGGGCAGCAGCAGCACCCGCTCGTCCTCGCGCAGCCGGCGGACGGCCTCGTCCCGCAACGCGCTGTCCGCCACGTCCACGGCGCACATGAGCCCCCGGCCGCGTGCGTTGCCGAGCAGCCGGGGGTGGCGCTCGACGACGTCCCGCAGCCCGGCGAGCAGATCGGTGCCGAGCGCCGCCGCGCGGTCGAAGAGCCGCTCGGCATCCATGATCTCCAACATGCGCCGGGAGCGGACCATGTCGACGAGCCCGCCGCCCCAGGTGGAGCTGATCCGCCCCGGCACCCGGAAGACGTTGTCGGGGATCTCGTCCACCCGCCGCCCGGCCATCAGGCCGCCGAGCTGCACCTTCTTGCCGAAGACGACGATGTCGGGGCGTAGCCCGAGCTGGGTGTGCGCCCACGCCGTGCCGGTGAGGCCGACGCCGGTCTGCACCTCGTCGGCGATGAACAGCGCGTCGTGGCGTTCGCACAGTGCCGCCATCGCGCGCAGGAACTCGCCGCGCAGATGGTTGTCGCCGCCCTCCCCCTGGATCGGTTCGGCGAGGAAGCAGGCGATGTCGTGGGGGTGGCGGGCGAACGCGGCCTCGGCCTGCGCGAGGGCGCGCCGCTCGGCGGCGACGACCGCGTCGAGCGCCGGCCCGGTGCAGGGGAAGGTCATCGCCGGGCAGTCGATGCGCGGCCAGTCGAAGACGGGGAAACGCTCCGTCTTGACCGGGTCGGTGTTGGTGACCGAGAGCGTGTAGCCGCCGCGGCCGTGGAAGGCCGAGCGCAGGTGCAGGACCCGCCGCCCGAGCTCGGCGGGACGTCCGTGTGCCTCGTTGTGGCGGCTCTTCCAGTCGAAGGCGCATTTCAGCGCGTTCTCGACCGCGGGCGATCCGCCTTCGACGAAGAACAGGTGGGGCAGTTCAGGATCGCCCAGGACCCGGGTGAAGGTCTCGACGAAGCGGGCGAACGCGACGGTGGCGATGTCCGGATTCGCGGGCTTGTTGACGGCGGCGCGGGCGAGCTCGGCGAGGAAGGCCGGATCGTTCACGAGGGCCGGCGGGCTGACCCCGAGCGGCGCCGACGCGAAGAAGCTGTACAGGTCCAGATACCGCGTCCCGGTGCGGGCGTCGACGATCGTGCTGCCGGAGCTGGCCTCCAGATCGCAGACGATGTCGTACCCGTCGACGAGCACATGCCTGGCCAACACGGGGATCACGTCGGCGGGGCCGAGGTGGTTCCCGCCGCCCGCCGAGGTACCGATCTGGAAGTGCCCGACCGCCACAGCCCGCCTCCTCGCTCGCGTCTGACTCGGTAGGTCGCGCTTTGTTCGTCGTGATCTGTTCGTCGTGATCTGTTCGTCGTGATCTGTTCGTCGTGATCTGTTCGTCACGCCCTGTTCGTCGTGATCTGTTCGTCGCGCCGTCTCGTTTCCCACCCTGGTCTGTTCGATGTATCCCGTTCGGAGCCTGCACGTCCGGGCCCGTCGCTTTCGGTGCTCAACGTCACCACCACGCCTCCACCGGGACCGCCGGGCGCCACCATCCCAGGGTCGCGGTTACCGAGCGGAACCGCGATCCGATCAACCTCCGGTACCTCGCGGACGGCCTTGCGCAGCCCGCGCTGCCTGTCGACCACCGCGGGTGAGAACATCGACATCTGGGACCAAACGGCACGAGACAGGAGACGAGGCCCAGGACGCGGTGCTGACCCCCCTGACCACGGACGATCCGCAACAGATCGGGCCCTACCAGCTCACCAACCGCATCGGCGCGGGTGGAATGGGCGTCGTCTATCTCGGCTTCACCGACGACGGCCGGGCCGCCGCGGTCAAGGTTCCCGCCACGACACTCGTGGACGACCCGAAGTTCCGCTCCCGCTTCCGCCAGGAGGTCGCGGCCGCGAGCCGGGTCCGCGGCCGGGCGGTCGCCGCCGTCCTCGACTCCGACGCGACCGGGCCGCGACCGTGGCTGGCGACCGAGTACGTGGAGGGGCGCAGCCTCTCCGAGGCGGTGCTGGCACGCGGCCCGTTCGACGAGCGCCTCGTGACCGCGGTCGCCGTCGGGCTGGCCGACGCGCTGGTGTCCATCCACGCGGCCGGGGTCGTCCACCGTGACCTGAAGCCGGCGAACATCCTGCTCGCCTGGGACGGTCCGCGCGTCATCGACTTCGGTGTCGCCCGGGACGACGCCACCACCTCGCTCACCCGGACCGGCAGCCTCGTCGGCACGATGGCCTGGATGGCGCCCGAGCAGCTGCGCGGCGAACGCGCCGGCCCGGCCGCGGACATCTTCGCCTGGGGAGCCTGCGTGGCGTTCGCGGCGGCGGGGCGGCCTGCCTTCCGCGGCGAGCAGCCGCAGGCTGTGGCGCTCGCGATTCTCAACGGCGCGCCGGTCCTGGAGAACCTGCCGCCGCTGGTGGCACCGCAGGTCCACGCCGCGTTACGCAAGAACCCGCAGACCCGTCCGGGCGCCGCGGAGATCCTGGCGAACCTGCTGGGTCGGCCGGCGGACGCCCCGACCGACCCGGCCGAGACCGGCCGGCTGATGCGGAGCTGGTGGAGTCCGCCACCCGGGACCGAGCAGGCCCCGCATCCACCCCCGCCTCGACCTCGGCCTCGGCCTCGGCCCACGCATACGCCCATGCCGGGGCCGGGGCCCGCACGGGCGCCGCGTCCGCAGGCACCCCCACCGATGCGGGCACCCGCGCATCCCCGGGACGGACAGCACCCACACCCGCGCGACGGGCAGCCGGCACGTCCGGGGAACAGACAGCCCCCTCATCCTCGTGGTGGGCAGCCGGCACGCCCGCGGGACGGGCAGCCCGCGCCCCGGGCGCGGCGCCGGGCGCTGCCC
>NZ_ADGX01000004.1 GCF_000177675.1 Parafrankia sp. EUN1f | reverse complement strand
CGGCCGGCGGGCTGGCGGTGGCCGGGCCGCCGGGTCGGGCGAGTCGGAGCGCCGGGCGGCGATCGTCGGGCTGGCCGCCGACCTCTTCGCCGAGCGCGGCTACCGGGCCACCACGGTACGCGAGATCGCGGACGCGGCCGGGATGCTCTCCGGTAGCCTGTACCACCATTTCGACTCCAAGGAGTCGATCATCGACGAGCTGCTGTCCAGCTACCTGGACGACCTGCACCGCGAATACGAGGCCATCGTCGAGCGGGGCGGGACGGCCGTCGACCTCATCGACGGTCTCGTGCGGGCGGCGTTCTCCTCGGTGGCCCGGCACCGCGCCGCGGTCACCGTCTTCCAGAACGAGCGGGTGCACCTCATCCAGCTTCCGCGCTTCGCCTATCTGACCGCCGCCGAGCAGTCGACCCAACGGCTGTGGATGAAGGTGCTGCGCGACGGCATCGCGGCCGGCCAACTGCGCGCCGACCTGGACCCGAAGATCACCTACCGGCTCCTGCGCGACTCGGTCTGGGTGTCCGTCCGGTGGTACTCCCCCGGCGGGCGGCTGTCACCCGACCAGCTCGCCGACCATTTCCTGCGCATGCTCCTGGACGGAATCCGCCCGCACGGCCCGGCCACCGGCGCCGGCAACCCACCGCCCACCATTCCCTGATACCCCGGAGCACAGCCGACCGTCCGAGGAGTGGAGGATTTTCGTCATCCCAGAGCCCGGCGCAGAATCCCGAGCCTCGAGGTTCCGCTGCCGCCGCCGCTTCCGAGCAAGCAGTGAGGATTTTGGCTGCTGCAGCAACCGAAACCCTCACTTCTTGCGGATTACCAAGCGACCCCGCCGCCCCGTTTGTCCCTATTGGTGCGAATTGCTGGCGCTGCGTGGCGGCGCGGGATCCCCGATGGGTCGCAGTGCGGCGGGTGGACGTGACGTCGACCGGCGGAAGCGGTCAGGGACAAGAAGCTACTGAGGCGCCGCACTAGTCGAAGATCCCATAGAAGCGGAACCCACCGTAGGCAAACACGAAGCAACCGAGCGCCAGTAGATCACCGCGGGCGATCAGCTGGAACCCGTGATCGTGGCAGCGGCTGAGCAGCCCCCGGCGCCGCCGATAGCACAGCCGGCCGGTCGAGCGGGTCGCCGCGCCACAGCGGGACAGCCAGTACAGACCCGCGAACAACGGCAGAAGCACAACGCACACGAACAGCACGATCATCGTGAGGCCTCTCCAGGTATGGGCGAGACGTCGATGTGGCCTTGTCGGGGAGCGGGGATACCGGGCAGGATCCGCTCGCCGACCATCCACCGCGCCAGCAGTTCCCGGTCGATCATCCGAATGCGGTGACGTTCCCCGAATTCCGCGGCCGCGGTGGTGAACCGGCCCGACGTGACCATCACCGCGATATCGGCACGGTGGTCCGTCCACGCGCAGCCGTTGAAGTCCCGCACCTCGGACGGGCCGACGGCACGGCTGCGGTAGTGCTTACACTGCACCGCGATCTGGGCCCCGCGCGGGGTGCGGGCGAGCACGTCCACACCCCCGTCCCCACGGCCCCCGACGACCCGAACCCGTCGGCAGCCGTCGCGAGTCAGCAGATCCGCGACGTGATGCTCGAACTCGGTCGGGCTCAGGGTGTCGAGGGCAGCAACCGCGACTCTCCGGCCGATCTCGCGGATCCTGCTGGCGCGCACCGCGCGCCAGATCCCGATGGCCGCCGCCACCGCGAGCAGCCCGAGTGGCAGCGTCCACCAGCCCAACGCCGCCGCGACCCCCTGGACGATCAGGGCGAGGCACACGAGGCCGAATGCGACCGCCGCCAACGGCCCCGACGGGCCGGCCGATGGACGCCCGCGCGCCCGGTGAGCCTGAGACGGACGAGTACGGCGAGCACTCGGACGACGCCGCGAAGCCGAAGAACCCCGACGAGCCACCCATTCACTATTCACACACAACACGACACATGGGTGCGCTTCGATCACGTCGCGGGGACATCTCGTCACGCAAATGGCACGAGAGCCGGCCCGCGTGTCATGTCCAGGAAAGCGCTACCTGAGCCTTGCCATGGACATCAGGGATGGAGCGCGGGCAGGACCTTGTCGGTGTAGAGGTGCAGGCTCTCCCAGCCGTCGGCGGGCGGCAGGCCGCCGACGAGCGGGTGCAGGACCATCGTGTCCATCGGGCCGGCGGCGCGGGCGCGTTCGACGCACTCGGCGGGGGTCAGGACCTCGTAGACGCCCTCGGCGCGCAGCTCGTCGACGGTGTCGGCGTGTGAGCGGACCGCCGAGGTCTGGCCCGGCTGCTGCCAGGAGGCGTAGGCGCGGGCCTCATGCAGAAAGTGGTGGCCGAGCCGCGCCCAGGCCCGGTCGGGGTCGTCGGCGAGGAACGTCAGCCGGGTCCGCTCCGGCGGCATGACGACGAAGCCGGACGTCCCATGCGCGGTGAGCTGTTCGGTGTAGTAGGCGGCGAGTGCGGGGTCGTTCCTGGGCATGCAGAACGGCAGGCCGAGGCGGGCGGCCCGGCGTGCCGACACCGGCTTTCCGCCGCCGACCCACACCAGGGAGGACGGGGCGCGCCGCGGCACCGGGGTGAGCCGCACCTGAGCACCCTCGTGCTCGAACGGCTCGCCCGACCAGACGGCGAGCAGGGTTTCCAGGGCCTCGTCGAGCGCCCGGCCGCGGGCCTTCCAGTCCCGGCCCAGCGCCGTGTACTCCTCCGGCCGGTACCCGAGACCGGCGACGATGGTGAGCCGCCCACCGCTGGCGAGGTCGAGCACCGCGAGCTCCTCGGCGAGCCGAGGCGGGTCGTACAGCGGCACCAGCAGTGCCTGGATGATCACCCGCAGCCGGGACGTCGCACCGAGGATCATCGCCGCGTTCAGCAGTGGCGCGGGGCTCCAGCCATCGCCGGACGCATGATGTTCCTCCAGGCTGACCAGGTCGATGCCGTGCGCGTCGGCATGGCGGGCCATCTCGATGCCCGCGGCGTAGGCGGCGCAGAGCCCGGCCGGGTCCAGGCCGGGCACGGCGAAGTTGAAGCGCAGCACGGTGAGCACGCCGGCTCCTCTCGGGTGATCCGTCTCGGGTCAGCGGCCGGTGTAGACGGGGGGGCGGCGTTCCTTGAAGGCGCGGGTGCCCTCCTTGGCGTCCTCGGTGGCGAAGACGGGCAGGCCGATCTCCAGCTCGCGGGCCAGCGCCTCCGCCTCGGGCAGCCCCTCGGTCTCCCGCACCGAGCGCTTCACCGCCTGCACGGCCAGGGGGGCGTTGGCGGCGATGCGCTCGGCGACGCGCAGGGCTTCGTCGAGGGCCTTGCCATCCGGGACGACCCGGCTGATCAGGCCGATGTCGGCGGCCTGGGCCGCGGTGATCGTCTCGCCGGTGAGCAGCAGCTCCATCGCCCGCGCGTAGGGGATCTGCCGGCGCAGCCGGACCGTCGACCCGCCGAGTGGGAACAGTCCGCGGGTGACCTCGACGACGCCGAACGTGGCGCTCTCGGCGGCGATCCGGACGTCCGTCGCCTGCAGGATCTCCGTACCGCCGGCGACGGCGGGACCCTCGACCGCGGCGATCAGCGGCTTGGCCAGCTGCTTCGAGCGCAGCAGGGCCCGCCAGGCGATGCCGGTGTCCTCCCGGAAGCGTTTCGCGGCGTCGTCGGCGCTCACCGCGCTGTTCATCGCCTTCAGGTCGGCGCCGGCGCAGAACACCCCACCGGCTCCGGTGAGGATGGCGACGCGGACCGCCGGGTCGGTGTCGATCATCTCCCAGGCGTCGGCGAGGCCCACGATCATGGATGGTGACAGGGCGTTGCGCGCCTCGGGCCGGTTCATCGTCACCACGACGACGGGGCCCGAACGTTCGACCACAAGATGTTCGCTCATCGTGTCCTCCACGGTTCGTTCGCCACGGTGGAGCGCGCTGCCGCCGACTGGTCCCACGGCGCGGCCCCAGACTAGAACACGTACTAGTTTCTGTCGCCCGCCATCACGAAAATCCCTGGTGAGCAGGGCGTTGTGGGATGCGGCCCGGTTGCGCGGTTCGTCATCCGCGGTCGAGCGCGGCGCGCTACCGTCGAAGATCTGACGGGTAGTCAGGTCCGTCGGATCCGTGGAAGTGGAAGGGGAGCAGGCGTGCCCGAGACAGTCACCCCACTGGCCGGCGTCCGCATCATCGAGTGCTCGATGCTCGGGCCCGCCGCCGTCACCACCGCGCTGGCCGACCTCGGCGCCGAGGTCATCAAGGTCGAGCCGCCCCAGGGCGACTACGTGCGGTCGATGACCTGGCCGATCGTCGAGGGGACGTCCCTCATGCACCTGCATGTGAACCGGGGGAAGCGCGGGATCGTGCTGGACCTGCGCACCCCCGGCGGTCGGGCGGTGTTCCTCGATCTCGTCCGCGGCGCCGACGCGGTGGTGGAGGCGATGCGCCCGGGTGGGCTCGCCCGCCGCGGCCTCGGTTTCGAGGCACTGCGGGCGGTGAACCCGGCGATCGTCCTGCTGACGATCTCCGGCTATGGCCTGACCGGCCCGTACAAGGACTATCCAAGCCACGGTGTCGCGTACGACACCTGGGCCGGTGTGGTCACCCCCGTCGTCGACGAGGACGGTTTCACCGCCATTCCCGAGCACGTCTCGCTCGGTATCAACGCCGGCCCGCTCTACGGTTCGCTGGGCATTCTCGCGGGCGTTCTGGCCGCCCGTGCCACCGGTGTCGGGCGGTGGCTGGAGGTGGCCCAGTCCGACGCGGCGGCCGCCGTGGACTGGCTGCGCTCGGAAACCCACCGGGCCTACGAACGCCCGGCGCACGAGGTGACCGGAAACGCCTCCGACGGCGGTCGCCGCCGGCTTCCCGGCACCGCCGGAATGGCCGAGGGCGTCCGTTACAACATCTACGCGACCAGCGACGGCCACATTCTCTTCATGGCGTCCGAGCGGGAGTTCTGGAAGAACTTCTGCGTCGGGGTGGGCCGCGCCGACCTGTTCGACCGTTATCCCGGGGAACGTTACGCCGACCACGCCGCCGGGAACACCACGCTGCGCCGGGAGCTGCGGGCCGTCTTCCTGACCCGCACCAGCACGGAATGGATCGCCTTCGGCGGGCGGGTGAACACCCCGATCGCCCCGGTCAACACTCCCCGCACCCTCGCGGACGACCCCCAGTTCGCCGACCGGCTGCCCTGGATTCCCAAGGAAAGCCTCGGCGCCGACCAGCTGCCGATTCCCATCAGGATCGTCGACGGCGGCCTTCCGCACCCGGCCCGCGCGCCGCGGGTCGGCGAGCACACGGCCGAGGTCCTGCGCGATGTCCTCGGCTACGACCAGGCGCGGATCGACAGTCTGCGAGCCGAGGGAGCGCTCGGCGGCGACGCTCAGGAGCCGCAGTCCCGCCCGCCCCGCTGAACCGCGGCGGCGCGAGCGGGACTGCCGCGGCTCAGCCGGCGGCGGGGGTCGGTGCGTCGTCACCGAGCTGCGCCGCCCGCTGGCGGGTGGTGCTGTGCACCGGGTCCCGGTCGAAGATCGGCAGGACGTGGCGGCCGAACACCTCGACGGCCTCGCAGGCCACCTCGACCGGCATCGTCGTCGACAGCATGCCGAAGGTGAGCTGGTCGGCGCCGATGTCGGCGTAGGTGCGCACCGCCCGCTCGCACTCTTCCGGGTCACCGATGACGATGTGGCCCGCCCCGATCGCGAGGTCGAGCAGCTCGACGGTCGGCTCGGGCAGCACCTGCGGCCAGTCGGGTACGTAGGCCGGCTTCGGGAAGGTGTCGAGGTACCGGTACACGAGGCTGTTCTGGTAGCTCATCGTGATGTCGGTGGCGATCTCCCGGGCCCGGGCGCCGTCCTCCAGGCAGAGCATCTGGCTGGTGACCATGACGTTGTTGTTGACGTACCCGCCGACCGGCTCGGCCTTCTCGATGTTCTTCTTGTAGATCTCGATGAGCGGGGCGAGCTGGTCCGGGGTTCCGTGCGCGAAGCAGAGCACACCGAGCCCCATCCGCGCGGCCTTCTCGAACGTCCCCGGATTTCCCGCCGCCACCCACATCGGCGGATGCGGACGGGTGTACGGCTTCGGCAGCACGTTCCGCGCCGGCATCGAGAAGAACTCACCGTCGTGTTCGTACTCGCCGTCCGCCCACATCTTCGGCAGCTCGGCGACGACCTCGTCGAACATCTTCTTGGTCAGGTCCGGATCGGTGATCCCGAAACCGCGCTGCTCGGTGGTGGACGAGCCACGGCCCATGCCCAGCTCGAACCGCCCGCCGGAGAGATGGTCGAGCATCGCGGCCCGCTCGGCGATGCGGGCCGGGTGGTTCACCGGCGGCGTGATGTTGAAGATGCCGCTGCCGATGTGGATGCGCTCGGTGACCCCGGCGATATAGGCCAGAAAGCTCTCGTTCGCCGACAGGTGCGAGTACTCGTCGAGGAAATG
Source organism: Parafrankia sp. EUN1f (assembly GCF_000177675.1). Lineage (GTDB taxonomy): Bacteria > Actinomycetota > Actinomycetes > Frankiales > Frankiaceae > Parafrankia. The sequence continues at coordinate 103,462 of NZ_ADGX01000004.1, read as the reverse complement.
GTGCTCGGTGGCCCAGGTGTACTTGAAGCCGGCCCGGTCGGCGGCCCTGGTCCAGGCCACCTCGTCCATCAGCCGGTTGTGCTCCGCGTTGCGGGGATCGCGCTCCGACAGCCGGCGCGGCAGGTAGAGCGAGTTGAAGATCCCGAATTCCATGGCCGGACCACCTCTCACCGTTCGACTGACGACCGCGGCGCGACGCGCGCGGCCCACCCGGCGCGGCCCGCCCAACCGGCCGACCCGAGCCTCGCTGACCTGACGCCCCGTCCGGAACTCGCGGCTCGACAGCGACAGCATCTAGAACGTGTTCTAGACTCTAGCGACTGGAACCGTGGGTGCAAGAGTCGCCGGACGCCGTCACCAACCCGAGCCAGGACCTGATTCATCGTCAGGTACCGGGGCGCCTGCGTCCGGCTGCTTCTCACCGGGGGACGGAAGGATGGTCATGAGCGCTCTGGAGACGACCGCCGCGCACGCCGGGTCGCTGTTCATCGGCGGCGACCCGGTGCCGGGCGCGGCGGGGCGCTACCCGGTGATCGACCCGGCCAGCGAGGAGCTGGTCGGCGAGGCACCACAGGCATCACCCGAGCAGGCCCACGAGGCCGCCGCCGCGGCCCGCGCCGCCTGGCGCTCCTGGTCGCAGACCGCCCCCGAGCGGCGCGCGGAGCTGCTCGGGCGGATCGCCGATTTGCTGATCACGCACAACGACGAGCTGGTCGGGCTGGTCCAGGCGGAGACCGGCGCGACCGCACGGGTCGCACAGACCATGCAGGTGCCGGTGGCCGTCGACCGCTTCCGCCGCTACGCCAAGGAGGCGCTCGACCCCGTCGCCGTGCCACTGCCTCCGCAGCCGATGCCCGCCACCCCGCTCGCGTCCGGCGGCCTGATCGGCGCGGTCGCCGTGCGCCAGCCCGTCGGCGTCGTCGCCTGCATCACCCCGTACAACTTCCCGCTGGTCAGCCTGGCGGGGAAGGTCGCGCCCGCGCTCGCCATGGGCAACACCGTCGTGGTCAAACCGGCGCCGCAGGATCCGCTGCAGATCCTTCGCTTCGCCGAGATCGTCGCGGAGGCCGGGGTGCCGCCCGGCGTGGTCAACGTCGTCACCGGGTCGGCGCCGTCGATCGGCGCGGCGCTGGTCGACTCCCCCGACGTCGACATGATCAGCTTCACCGGGAGCACCCAGGTCGGACAGGCCATCGCCGCTGCCGCCGGGCGGGACATGAAGCGGGTGCTGATGGAGCTCGGCGGAAAAGGCGCCGCGATCGTCTTCGACGACGCCGACCTCGACTCGGCGGTGGGCGGCATCGGCTCGACCTGGAGCTTCCACTCCGGGCAGATCTGCACCGCGCCGACCCGTGTGCTGGTCCAGCGCGGCGTGCGCGACGCCCTCGTCGACCGGCTCACCGCCTACGCCGGCGTCTGCCGGGTCGGCGACCCGCGCGCCGCGGACACCGTCGTCGGCCCGGTCATCTCCGCGGCGCACCGGGACCGGGTCGAGGTGATGATCGAGAAAGGTGTGGCCGAGGGCGCGACCCTGGCGGTCGGTGGCCACCGGCCGGCGTCCGACACCGGCTTCTACGTCGCGCCGACGCTGTTCACCGACGTCAAGCCCGGGATGTCGATCGCCCGCGAGGAGTTCTTCGCGCCCGTGGTCGTCCTCATGACGTTCACCGACGAGGACGAGGCCGTCGAGCTCGCGAACGACAGCCCGTTCGGCCTGAGCGACTATGTCTGGACCGCGGACACCGGGCGCGGGTACCGCGTCGCCCGCCGGCTGCGCTCCGGCAGCGTCGGGATCAACACCGTGCAGCGCAACCACGAGACGCCGTTCGGCGGTTTCAAGCACAGCGGCGTCGGGCGCGACTGCGGCACCTTCGCGATGCACGCCTACAGCGAGTTACAGAGCATCGTCTGGTCAAGCTGAAGCTGAGGAGCGACGAGCATGGGTGATCTGCTGCGTGGCATCGTCTGGGACGGTTCCGCCTACCACGTGGTCGACGACCTCGAGGTGCGCCCGCCCGGGCCCGGCGAGGTCGAGGTACGCATGACCGCCGCCGGCCTGTGCCACAGCGACCTGGCGGTCGTGCGGGGGACAATCCCCTTCCCGACCCCGGTCGTTCTCGGCCACGAGGGCGCCGGCGTCGTCTCGGCGCTGGGGCCGGGAGTGACAGGGCTTGCGGAGGGCGAGGCGGTCGCGCTCACCACCCTCGGCAACTGCGGCGCCTGCGAGCACTGCGACGCCGGCCAGCCGACGATGTGCCGCTCCACCTTCGGCCGCCGGCCGCAGCCGTTCACCTGGCGCGGCACGCCCACCTACAACTTCGCGAACACGTCCTGCTTCGCCGAGCGGGTCGTCGTCGCCGCGAACCAGTGCGTGCCGGTTCCCGAGGACGTCCCCGCCGCGTCGGCGGCGCTGCTCGGCTGCGGGGTGCTGACCGGCGTCGGCGCCGTGCTCAACCGCGCCCAGGTGCGGCCCGGGTCGACGGTCGCCGTCATCGGCGTCGGCGGCATCGGCCTGAACGTGATCCAGGGGGCGGCGCTCGCCGGCGCGACCCGCGTCGTCGCCGTCGACACCAACCCCGCGAAGGCCGAACTCGCGTACCGGTTCGGGGCGACCGACTTCGTCGACCCGTCCGGCCGGGACACCGCCGGTGCCGTCCGCGACCTGCTGCCCGCCGACAGCACCGGCGTGGACTACTCCTTCGAATGCGTCGGGCACCCCGCCCTCGCCCGGGCCGCCGTCGACATGCTCGGCTGGCACGGCACGGCCGTCCTTCTCGGGGTGCCGGCGGAGGCCGCCGAGCTTTCGGTCCCCATCACCGACCTCTATCTCGACAAGTCGGTGATGGGTTGCCGCTACGGCTCGTCCCGCCCGCAACGGGACGTCCGCACCTACCTCGGCCTGTACCGCGGCGGCCGCCTCCTGCTCGACGAGCTGGTGACTCGCACCTACCCCCTCGACGCCGTCGGCCAGGCGATGCACGACCTGGAGACCGGCGACCTGGCCCGCGGCGTCCTCACCTTCACCAGGTAGCCCCCCGCATCGACGCGTTGACGGGCGGCCCGCGCTTCCCGCCATCGGTCCGGGATCCGCCGGGTACGCGCGCCGTTGAGCGCACCCGGCGGGCGGTCCGGTGCGTCCCGTCAGCCGCAGTGGACGGAGGTCGCCTCGAAGTGGGAACGTCCGATGCTGCCAGACCATGTGATACACGAATCGGGCGCATAGACATATTTCGGCTCGCTGCGCCTGGCCGGGGAACCCGAGATGAAATCGCCGTTGATTCCCGCGGCGCCGCCCGCGATTCCGGGTGCTATCCCTGCACCTCCCGCGATTCCGGGAGCCACCCCACCTCCACCTCCGGCGATTCCGGGGGCAAAGCCAACGCTGGCGGTCTCAGCCAGCGAAACGTCCGCGGCCAGACGGCCGGACCCTCCCGCGCTGTCGCGGATCGCGACGACGCAGTTCTTTCCGGAGGCCGGACTGTAGGTCAGGAAGACCTTGCCACCGTCCAGCCCGATCGAATCGATCACACTGTAGCCGGTGCCGCATTCTCCGTTATACGTTGCTCCGGCGCTGGCAGTTCCCGAGGACACGAGAACCGTACTACCAGTCACCCCCGTCAGGATGGCGGCCAGCAAGGCCGCTCGCTTGACTCCACCGGCGCCGAAGATTCTGGTCCCGCGCATTTTTCCGTAGGCTCCGCTTCTGTGAGATGAATCTTTTACGGGCAGCATTTCGACCGGAGTTCCGCAGCGACCGGCGCCCCTTCCGGGGCTCCGCCGGCCGCGCGGCCCACACCCGCCTGTCGATCAGGTCTCTCTTTCTTTTGAGCAACCAACGGGATCGCGGGCGCACCATCGCCGGCGGACGAACCAGAGTGGAGACGACGCGCCCCGCAGGGTTCGGCTGGTCGATCTGCCGGACAGCCGCCCCGCCCTGAGTAAGCCAGCCGAAACGTTGAACGACCAGCAGGTTTGCATCCGATCAATCAATCCCGGACAATCTCGACCAGGTCGCGCAGGTCAGCGCGGCCTGGCCACGGGGGGCCGTTCAGAGACCACGCAGGGTTCTTTCGGGCCACCGCGGTTCACCGCGTGCGACATCCGTCCGCTGAGCAGCAGATCACCGGCAGCGGCGGGAGTAGTCGCTCTCCAGAGGAGTCCGATCCTTGACCCGATCCACCCCGCGGTCGTAATGGCCCGACAGCAACGACCGGTCGATCCCAGTGCCGGACCGGTACAGGAATTCGCTCATGACCTCCGGCAGCTACGTGAGAAGGCCGGCCAGCCGACCTACCGGGTCCTGGCGAAAAGCGCGGGATACTCCGCCACCACACTCTCGGAAGCCGCCGGCGGAACTCGACTGCCAACGCTGGATGTCACACTCGCTTTTGTCGGTGCCTGCAATGGTGACCGCGGCGAATGGAGCGACCGGTGGCTGGCCACGTACAAGGCCCTACAAGCCGAGGAGCCGCTCCCAGCAGCGGATCCGGAACCCCCGCAACCTGTCGATCCACCGACACCCCGACAAGAAGCCGATGAGCCCCCTGACGAGAATTCATCCGGAGGCCCGAACGGGCAGCCGGGCGGTTCAGGGGCACGGCTGGCCCCGCCGCCACCACAGCCTCCGCCACCCCCTCCTCCGCCGCGAAGTCGACTGTTGATACTCGTGGCGATCGGCCTCGTCCTGGTCTCCGTCGTCGGCATCACGGTTGCCGTGGCCATCCGCAGCCAGTCGGGAAGCACCGACGCGAGTCGGTGCCCGGCGGTGGGAAAGGACGCCCTGTTCACCGGGACGACCTACGACAACGGAGCCAACGTCCGGTCAGGCGCTCGGCTTGATCGCCCGTTGCTGACGACCGTTCCGCCCGGTTGCACGATCGGATTCGCCGGCTTCTGCATCGGGGAGAAGGTCCTGGACCCGACAGCCGGAATCGCCGACACCCGCTGGTTCGCCCTCCCGCACGACCGCGGCTTCGTGGCGTCGGCGATCATCCACGGAAACCCGCCGGCTGGCATCACTGCCGCCACCTGTCCGGATGGCTATCCGATACCCACCGAGATTTCGCTCGAGCTGTCCGGCGATCCGGCCAGTCCACTCACGGCCGTTCTGCAGGCGCACGGACCGAATGCTCAGATCGTGGGGTTCGCCGCCTACTACGCGGAGGACCCTGCCAGCCCGTCCCTTCGACGCTGGCATCAGATCGGCATCACCAGTGAGGCCAGCCAGGCGTTCTCGGTGAGCTGGCGCCCGGATGGGCTACGGCTTCCTCCGCAGGCAGGCGATCGGGTGCCCGTCGCCGCGGTCGCGTGCCTGGGCGGCGGCGGCCCCACCGAGGCCGTGGACTTCGGCGCCCTGCGCGCGGCTGCACCCGGAATATCAGCCGAACTCACCGCCTCGTCCGGGCCGCCGTCGGCGCAGGACCGCGAGGACGCCCGTCGGGCCGCCTGCCAGTACCCGCACTGACCGCTCACCGCAGGCAGGACAGGCCGGCAGGCACAGGAGCACGTCAGGTGCTCGCCATAGTCGAAACCGGCCACAGACACCCACGGCAGCACCCTGTGACACCAGGTGCTACAGGGTGCTACCGTGGATGTCATGGGCAGCCTGGAGATCACCCAGCGAGATCTGCGGTCGAGATCGCGGGAGATCATGGATGCCGTCGAGCACGGCGAATCCTTCACTGTCACTCGGGATGGTCGTCAGATCGGCCAGCTGGTGCCCATTCGGCGTAGGCGCAGGTTCATTTCCCGCCAGGAGTTCGCCGCGATGTCACGCAACGCGCCCGACACGGATCTGGCTGCCTTCCGCGCCGACCAGGACGCGGCGGTCGACCACGAGGCCACCGGCGCCTATGACCACTGAGGCTTTTCGGCAGGGCCTGCTCGACACCAACATTTTGATCCTGCGTCGATGGATAGATCCCGCCGAGCTCCCCGACGAGATGGCGATCAGCGCCGTGACGCTTGCCGAGCTGTCCGCAGGGCCGCATCAGGTCCGGCGCAACGATGACCAGGACCTGTACGACGAACACGAGGAACGCGCGCGACGGATGGAAACCCTGCAGCGCGCTGAGAACGAGTTCGACCCGATCCCGTTCGATGCCGAAGCGGCCCGTGTCTACGGTCGTCTGTCGGCAGCCGTCGTCGCCGCTGGGCGCAGGCCACGCCGCCGCGTCGCGGATCTCATGATCGCGGCCACGGCGATCACGGAGAGCCTGCCCCTGTTCACCACGAATCCCGGTGACTACGTCGGCCTGGAAAGGCTCATGGACGTGGTCCCGGTCACGAGGCCGTCGGTGCTTCCTGAGAAGCAACGCTGAAGTTCGCCGCCTGGGCGTGCGATTCCGGCCCGGCGGCCCCACGCCTACCCGCCACCGGTGATCAGTCGGCAGTAAGCCCCAGCTCCGAGTTCCATGCCTCGACGCTCCGGAGGCTCGGCCTCTACGTGGTTTGCGCCAGCCCGGCTCTTCTGCTCGACCGGGTGATAAACGGACGGTTCCGGTCCAGGCGGATAGCTGTTGAGTGCAGCATTCTCTTCGCTGCCGAGACCCTGTGGAGCTTGCGGAAGGACCTTTACCCGAGGAGCCATGCGCACCTGGTTGAACGGGTGGCCTCAGTCCGCGACCACGGTGAGCCGGCGCGGCTGCAGCGGCATCAGCCAGCGGCCGACGACTGAGGAACCTTCAGCGGGTCGGCACGCTGAAGGTGTCGCGGCCGGAGCGCAGCAGGGTGCCCGGGGTGGCGCCGGTGGTCGTCCCGTCCCGGACGATCTCGACGCCGTTCACCAGCACATGGGCGACGCCGATCGAGCCGGCGGTGAGGCGGGCCGCGCCGCCGGGGAGGTCGTCGACCAGGGCGGCGGGCTCGGCGTCGACGGTGGCCGGGTCGAAGACGGTGATGTCGGCGTGGCAGCCCGGTGCGAGCCTGCCCCGGTCGCGCAGGCCGAACAGGGCCGCCGGCTCGCCGGTCATCATCGCGACAGCCGTCTCCAGGCCGACGAGGCGGCGCCCGCGCAGGCAGTCGCCGAGGAACCTGGTCGGGTAGGGCGCGCCGGCCATCCGGTCCAGGTGCGCACCGGCGTCCGAGCCGCCGAGCAGGACGTCCGGATGTGCCCAGGTGTCGCGCCGCAGCGCCCACGAGTCGGGGTCGTTGTCGGTCGGCATCGGCCACAGGACCGTGCGCAGGTCGTCGGCGGCGGCGATCTCGACGAGTGCGGCGAACGGGTCGAGGCCGCGTTCGGCGGCGATGTCACCGACGATGCGGCCGGTCAGGCCGGCGTTGGCGGGTGCGTAGGTGTCGCCGATGACGTAGCGGCGGAAGTCCGCGAGTCGGCGCAGGACGCCGGCTTCCGGGGAGCGGGCCCGTTCCAGCAGGCGGGCGCGAACCGCCGGGTCGCGCAGCGCGGCGATCCGCTCGGGGATCGGCAGGCCGAGGACGTCCCCCCAGCCGGGGATGAGGTGCAGCGCGCAGAAGGTGCGCAGGCTCATGTTCATCGGTACCAGCGTCGGCATGGTCAGGGCGACGACCCGGCCGCCGAGTTCGCGGGCCCGCGCGGAGGCGGCCAGCTGGTGCGGGACCCGGTCGGGGGCGGCCGCGTCGATGGTCAGCACGTTCCAGTTGAGCGGGCGGCCCGCCGCCGCGCTCATCCGCGCGAGCAGGTCGATCTCGTCGTCGTCGAAGGTGTTCAGGCAGCCGGGGACGATCCCTTCCAGGAACGTGCCCTCGTGCTCGCCGACGGCCGCGCACAGCGCGAGCGTCTCCTCGTGGGACGCCCAGCGGGAGGCGACCGGCCGGCCGTCACCGTCGACATGCGTCGAGGAAAGCGTGGTGGACAGGCCGAGGGCGCCGGCGGCGAGCGCGTCGTGCAGCGCCGCCGTCATGGCGGCGACCTCGCCCGCGGTCGCCGCCCGGCCGACGGCCTCGGTGCCCAGGACGTAGGAGCGCAGCGCGCAGTGCCCGACGAGGAACCCGGCGTTGACGCCGATCCGCCCGTCGAGTGTGTCGAGGTACTCGGCGAACGTCTCCCAGCCCCAGTCGACGCCGGTCTCCAGCGCGGCCAGCGGCATCCCCTCGACGCGGGCCATCATCCGGCGCAGGTAGTCGGCCCCGCCGGGGCGCAGCGGGGCGAGGGTGAACCCGCAGTTGCCGCCGATCACCGTGGTGACCCCGTGCACGTTCGACGGGGTGGCGTACGGATCCCAGAGCAGCTGCGCGTCGTAGTGGGTGTGGACGTCGACGAAGCCCGGCGCGACGATGAGGCCGTCGGCCTGGATCCGCACCCGGGCCTGCGTGGGCTCACCGGGTGGGGTTACGGCCGCGATCCGACCGTCCTTGACTGCGACGTCGGCGTGCCGGCCCGGCGCGCCGGTGCCGTCCACGACGAGACCACCGGTGATCAGCGTGTCGAACATGGCGCTACCCCCGGGGGGCCGGCAGGTCGGGGGCGGCGGCCCAGCGGCCGTTCGCGGTGAGGCCGAGCATGCGGATCGCGTTGCCGCGGACGATCTTCTCGATGGTCTCGATCGGCAGATGTTTCATCTGGCGTTCGGCGACGGCGCGGGTGTCGGGCCAGGTGCTGTCCGAGTGCGGGTAGTCGCTTTCGTAGGTGACGGTGTCGGCGCCGATCTCGTCGAGGCTGAGCAGGCCGTGCGGGTCGTCGAAGAAGCAGCCGTACACGTGCCGGCGGTACAGCTCGCTCGGGGGCACGGTCACGGTCTCCCCCAGCCCGCCCCAGCCTCGGTTCTCCCGCCAGACGACGTCGGCGCGGTGCAGGATGTACGGAATCCAGCCGATCGAGCCTTCGGAGTAGGCGATCGTGAGTTCCGGGAAGCGCTCGAACGTTCCGGACAGCAGCCAGTCGACGAGGGAATAGCACGAGTTCGCGAACGTCAGGGTGGAGCCGACGGCCGGCGGGGCGTCCGCCGACGTCGAGGGCATCTTCGACGACGACCCGATGTGCATGTTGATGGTCGTCCCGGTCTCGGCGCAGGCGGCGAAGAACGGATCCCAGTAATGGTCGCGGTCGTGGATGGACGGCAGGCCGAGAAACGGTGGGATCTCGCTGAAGCAGACGGCGCGCACACCCCGGGCGGCGTTGCGGCGGACCTCGGCGGCGGCGAGCCCGGCGTCCCACAGCGGGACGATCGCGAGCGGGATCAGCCGGCCGGCCGCCGCGCCGCACCATTCCTCGACCATCCAGTCGTTGTAGGCGCGTACGCACAGCAGTGCCAGCTCCCGGTCGGCGGCCTCGGTGAAGGTCTGGCCGCAGAAACGCGGGAAGGTGGGAAAGCACAGAGACGACTCGATGTGGTTGACGTCCATGTCGGCGAGCCGGTCGGCGACCGTGAAGGCACCCGGGCGCATCTGGTCGTAGCGCACCAGCCGCAGGTCGACCTCGTCGCGGTCGAAGCCGACCGCGGCGTCGAGGCGCATCAGCGGGCGGCACAGGTCCTCGTAGCGCCACCAGGCGACGTCCGGGCCGCTGCCCGGCGAGCCCATGGTCACCGTCAGCCGGCCGCCCACGAAGGTGACCTCGCCTTTCGGGGCGTGGACCACCCGGGGGCCGACGTCGCGGTACCGCGCCGGCAGCCGGCTGCTCCAGACGTCGGGTGGCTCGACGACGTGATCGTCTACCGAGACAATCTTCGGGAAGTCGTGCATGGGGGCAGGGTAGCTCCGTTTCTGACGATCCGTCAGGTGTACGGGGCGACCTGGACCCGCACAGCAAGCAATCAGTGCCGGTATTTGCGCCGCAGCCAGCAAAGCATGCCTGAGATGGCGTCAGAAACCTTGCGGAAACCTCTATCGCCAGAAGAGAACGTGTTCTAGTCTGTCGGTCTGTCGGCGCGCCCGGTGCAACGAGCGCGTTTCGCCGCCTCACACGCCCCGCCGAGTCGCCGCGGCCTGCCTCCCCGCGGCCGCCGGCCGCTGGCTGACCGGCCGACGTGCGGGCGTCAAGGGAGAGGACATCCCCCGATGAGACCCCACCCCCGCCGTCGCAGAGCCCGCTTGGCTTCCGCGCTGACGGTCGCCATCGCGGCGACCATAGCCCTGACGGCGTGCACCCGGTCCGCCGACGAACGTGAGACGGGGGGATCCGAGCCCGCCGCGACGACGGCGGGCGCATCGCCGGCAGCGGCCGCGGCCGGCGACTTCGGCACCCTGCGGGGCGTCTGCGGCCCCGGCCCCGCGAGCGGCGGCGGTAGCGGTAGCGGCGGCGGGGCCGCGGGCGGTGCGAGCGTTCGCGGGGTCACCGACTCGGAGATCACGATCGGCACCACCGCCGATGTGGGCAGCAACATCACCCCCGGCCTGGGCCAGGAGTTCTTCGACGTGGGCGACGCGTTCGTCGCCTGGTGCAACAAGGCCGGCGGCATCAACGGCCGGAAGCTCAAGCTCATCAAGCACGACGCGAAACTGTCCGAAGCCGCCGCGCAGATGATCCAGGCCTGCCAGACCGACTTCATGATTGTCGGCGGCGGAATGGTCGGTGACGCCGCCGCGGTCGGGCCGCGGGTCGACTGCGGGCTCGGCCAGATCTCCGGCTACACCGTCTCCCCGGAGGCCATCAGGGCACCGCTTCAGGTCGTGCCGATTCCGGCGCCGTTCGACCAGTACCCGATCGGCGCCTACCGGCAGCTCGTGAAACGCTATCCCGAGGCGGCCGACCATCTCGGTGTGGCGGGAAACAACCTCGCGACCCTGCGCCCGCAGGGCCTGCGGCTGCGGGAGGCACTCACCACCAACGGTTTCGGGGTGAGCTCCTACCAGGAATGGCCCCCGCTGGTGGCGAACTACCGGCCGTACATGGAGGAGATGCGGGCCAAGGGGACCCGGGGGCTGGAAGCGATCGCCCTGCAGGACCTCACCGCGCCGCTGACCGCGATCAACAACATCGGGTGGAAGCCGGACTTCGTCGTCATCGCGCACCAGCTGTACGACCCGGGCACGATCAAGGCGGTGACCACGGCGAACTTCTCCAACGTCTACCTCACGCTCGACCACGTTCCGTTCGAGCTCGCCGACACGGTACCCGCGGTGAAGGAAGCCGTGACGATTCTGCGGGAGACCCACCCGGAGGCGAAGCTCACCGACTTCACCGCCATCGGCTTCAACGCCTGGCTGCTGTGGGCGAAGGCGGCGACCGAATGCGGGGCGGACCTGACCACCGCCTGTGTGCTGGAGAAGGCCGGCGCAACGAAGCAGTGGTCGGCCGGCGGCCTCTATCCCGCGCACGACATCGCCCCCGGCGGGAAGGGTGACCTCAGCACCTGCGTCCTGCTCATGAAGGTCACCCCCGACGGTTTCGTCTACGACCGCGAGCTCACCCGGCCGAACAACGGCATCTACAACTGCGATCCGTCCAATGTGGCCGAGCTGACGAACACCTTCGAATAGCGGTCCGAATCCGTCCCGTACCGACGACCCATCCACCCGAATTCCAGCCGCCAGGATTGAGCCTTTTCCATCGTCGGCTCCGACCTGCGGCTACAGCGCTCGACAAACGTGAGATGGAAAAGGCTCAACGTCGAAGGGGATATCGTGAGCACCGGGGTCAACTTCGCGGACATGATCGAGCTCATCGCGGACACGGTGCCGGGCCGGCCGGCCATCGTCGCCGGATCGTCACGACTGACCTACGCCGAGCTGGACGCCCGTGCCGACCGCGCCGCGCGGCTGCTGCGGCACGCCGGAGTCCAGCCCGGCGAGCACGTCGGCATCTACGCGGTGAACCGGATCGAATGGGTCGAGGCGATGATCGGCTGCCTCAAGCTGCGGGCCACCCCGGTGAACATCAACTACCGGTATGTCGCGGCGGAGCTGCGGTATCTGATCGACAACGCCGACCTGCGCACGATCGTCGTCGAACGGCGCTATCTGCCCACCCTCACCACGGCGCTGGCGGACGTCTCACCGGTACGCGCCGTCGTCGTCATCGAGGACGGCTCCCCACCCCCGGCCGACGTCCCGGCCGACGTCCCGGCCGACGGCAGGTGCGGCGGCGCGGCCGGGAGTCAGGCGACGTCGTGGCGAACGGTCGGGTTCGAGGACCCTACGGCCGATCCGGCGACGGATCCGCGACCGGTGCGGATCCCCCGCGACGGCGATGATCACTACATCATCTACACGGGCGGTACGACGGGGCTGCCCAAGGGGGTGGTGTGGCGGTCCGCCGACCTGTTCCGGGCTGCGATCGCCCGCCCCCTGCCGGACGGCCGGGTCCCGACCGGCATCACCGACTTCGTCGAGCACGCGGCGAACCCGCCGCTGAACTACTTCACCCTGGCGCCGCTCATGCACGGGGCCGCCCAGCTCGGCGTGCTCATCGCGATCGCCACCGCGGGCACCACCGTGCTGTGGACGGGCCGCAGCTTCGACGCGCCCGCGATCTGGGATCTCGCCGCGGCCGAGCGGGCGACGTCTATGACCGTGGTCGGCGACGCGATGGCGCTCCCGCTGGTCGACGCGCTGGAGGCACGGCCCGGCGGCTGGGATCTCTCCGGGCTGTTCGCTCTGGCCAACAGTGGTGCGCCGCTGTCCAGCGGGGTCCGGGCCCGGCTGGCGCGGCTGCTGCCGAACGTGCTCATCATCGACTCGTACGGCGCCACCGAGCTCGGGCACAGCGGCGCCGAGGAAGGTGGGCCGGCACGCTTCCGGCTCAGCGGTGACACCGCCGTCCTCGACGAGCACCTCGTCCCGATCAACCCGGGAGCGGACGCGGTCGGCCGGATCGCGCGCCGCGGGGCGATCCCGCTCGGCTACTACAAGGACCCGGAGAAGACCGCCGCCGTGTTCCAGACCGACGCCGGCGGGGTGCGCTGGGCAGTGCCGGGCGACCTCGCCACCGTCGACGCGGACGGCACGGTCCGACTACTCGGCCGCGGCAGCACCGTGGTGAACTCCGGCGGCGAGAAGATCTTCCCCGAGGAGGTCGAGGACGCGCTGAAGACGCATCCCGACCTCGTTGACGCGGTGGTGGTCGGGGTCCCGGATCCCCGGTTCGGCGAGCGGGTCGTCGCCCTCGCGGTCCTGCGCACCGGGCGGGCGCCCGACTCCGCGGCGCTCATCGCGCACTGCCGAGGCCTCGTCGCCGGTTTCAAGGTGCCGCGGGAGATCCACACCGTGACCGCCATCAGGCGCAGCCCGGCCGGAAAGGTCGACATCCCCTGGGCCCGCGCCCGCGCCGCCGACCTGTCCGGCTCCGCGGAACCGCCCGTTACCGCCGACCCTTCCGGCTCCGCGGAACCATCCGGTACCGCCGACTTGTCCGGTTCCGCGGAACCACCCGACGCCACCGACCTATCCGGTTCCGCGGAACCACCCGGCTCCGCCGAACCGCCCGGCTCCGCCCCTGCCCCCGGCCTGAGCCCGGCGGGCGTGATCGGCGAGTTGGCGGCTGATGGATCCGCGGCCGACGTGGCACGGCGGGAGCGGGCATCGTTCCTGCCCGATCTGCTCATCGCGGCGCTCGAACGCGGCCGCGACCTTCCGGCTGTGCACCTCGACGGCCGGGTGCTGACCGGGGCCGAGGTGCGCGACGAGATGAGCCGATACGCGCAGGCGTACGCGAAGCTCGGCCTGGGCGTCGGCAGCCCGACCGCGATGATCTCAGCGAACCGCCCCGAGGTGCTTTTCACCATGGGCGCGAACATGCTGACCGGATGCCGGTCGTCCGCGCTGCATCCACTCGGCTCCGTTGATGATCACGCGTACATCCTCGCCGACGCCGAGATCGAGACGCTCGTGTTCGACCCGGCCTTCGCCCATCGTGCGACGGAGCTGGCGCAGCGGGTGCCGTCCCTGGTGAACCTGCTGTCACTCGGGCCGGCGGAGGTGGGCACGGACCTGACCGCGCTGGCCGCCGGGTTCACCCCGCGCCCGCTGGTCGCGCCCCGGGTGGGGCCCGAGGACGTCTCCGGCATCACCTACACGGGCGGTACGACGGGACGTCCCAAAGGGGTGATGTCGACGTACCGCGGCGCGGCCACGATGACCCAGATCCAGCTCGCCGAATGGGAGTGGCCGACCGAGACCCGCTTCCTCGTCTGCACACCGCTGTCGCACGCGGGCGCCGCCTTCTTCGTGCCGGTGCTGCTGCGGGGCGGGTCGCTGGTCGTGCTCCCCCGGTTCGACCCCGCCGCGGTGCTCGACGCGATCGAGAAGTACCGCATCACCGCGACGATGCTCGTGCCGACCATGCTCTACCACCTGCTCGACCACCCGAAGCTGGCGACGGCGGACACGTCGAGCCTGCAGACCGTCTTCTACGGGGCCTCGGCGATGAGCCCGACCCGGCTGGCGGAGGCCATCGAGCGGTTCGGGCCGGTCTTCTTCCAGTTCTACGGGCAGAGCGAATGCCCGATGACGATCAGCGTCCTGCGCCGCGGGGACCACGATGTCACCCGCCCCGACCGGCTGGCCAGCTGCGGGCGTCCGGTGCCGTGGGTGCGGGTGGCGCTGCTCGATGACGACGGCGCCGAGGTGGCCGACGGTGAGCCCGGGGAGGTCTGCGTCCGCGGGCCGCTGCTGTCAGCCGGTTACTGGCGCCGCCCGGACCAGACGGCGGAGCTGTTCGAGCACGGCTGGCTGCACACCGGGGACATCGCGCGCCGCGACGCCGACGGCTTCCTGACCATCGTGGACCGCAAGAAGGACATGGTCGTCACCGGCGGGTTCAACATCTTCCCGAAGGAGGTCGAGGACGTCCTGTGCTCGCACCCGGCGATCGCGGCAGCGGCCGTCATCGGCGTGCCGGACGACACCTGGGGGGAGGCGGTGAAGGCGGTGGTGACCCTGCGCCCCGGAGCCGAGGTCTCCACCGCCGAGCTGACCGCGCTCGTCCGGGAACGCAAGGGCCCGCATCATGCCCCGAAGAGCGTGGACGTCGTCGACGAGCTGCCGATGAGCCCGGTCGGCAAACCGGACAAGAAGGCCCTGCGCGCCCGCTACTGGTCCACCGGCGAACGCCGCGTCCACTGACCCTTCTCCAGAATCGGGCTGTCGCTCTGGCCGTGGCTGACGCCGGGCAAGCGTTGAGGATCGTGGTCGCTTGAACGACCACGATCCTCAACTTTTGCGGATTGCCAGGTCACCACGCGCCCCTTTTATGGCTCTTGTTCTGAATTGCTGGCGCTTTACGAAAATGCGGGATCCCTCGGTGGGCGGCCGTGCGGTGGGCGGCATCCAGGCGCGTTGGGGCCGAGGCAGGGGTGATCCGCCGCGGGACCATTCGCGGCGGATCACCGTGGTTTTTACGATTTTCCGGCGAGGCGGTGGCGGCGGCGCCGGTCTGGAAGTGGGGGTAGGAGCCGGTCCGAGTCAGGAGGCAGGGGTGTCGGCGAGGGCGGCGGTGACCTCCCGCGCCGTGGCGAGCAGCTGGCGGGCCTGCGCCCGCGGCCCGGTGTGCCAGCCCGAGTCGCGGCCGATCACGCTCAGCACCAGCACCACGCTCCCGTCCGCGTCGAAGACCGGAGCCGACAGCGTCTCCACCGCCTCGCGCCCGCCGGCATCGCGCCGCCCGCCGACATCGCGCCGGAACGAGCCGTTCGCGACTTCCCCTGCCGGCGCATCCCCCGCCGGCGCATCCCCCGCCGGCGCATCCCCCGCGGGTGCTTCCCAGTCGGGTGCCTCCCAGCCGGGTGGCAGGGCCCGGATCAGGTCCCGGGCCTCTGTCTGCGCCCGGTCGGTGAAATCGGTGCGCATCAGCGCGCGCAACAGCGACACGTGCCACCCCGGCCCGCGCCCGACCGCGTAGCCGTGCCGGCGCACCGAGGCGAGTGTCGCGTTCAGCGCCTCGGACGCACCGGGCTGCGCCCCGCTGCCGATCTGCGCGCACCAGGCACGCCGGACGTTCTCCGGAGCCCAGGCGACGAAGGCGGTGCCCAGCGGCGGCAGGAACGGAATCCGCTGACCGACCCGGGTCGGCAGCGCGTGGGAACGCGAGCCGCCCGCGTTGGCGACCAGGACCAGCTCCTGACCGACTGCCGCGCTGGCTACGCATTCGGCACCCAGGGCGTCGGCGAGCGCCTCCATGTGCGGGCGGGCGATGTCCGCGCAGCGCAGCTGCACCGCGAGGTCGCCCTCCCAGGCCGCCAGCGACGGCGACGCGAACCGGCCGTAGCCGCCCTGGAAGAAGACCAGCGGAGCGATCTCACGGCCCACGTCGAGATGATGCACCCGGCCGATCACGATCCAGTGGTCGCCGGCCGAGTGCACTGCTTCGATCTCGCAGTCGATGAACGCGACGACCCCGTCGAGCAGCGGCGAGCCCGAAGGTGCCCGCTGCCAGGAGAGACTCGCGAACCTGTCGCCGCCGCGGGCCGCGAACGCCCGGCACACCGCCTCCTGGTCGCTGCCGAGGACGTTCACGCAGAACCGGCCCGAGGCCTGGATCCGCGGCCAGGACGTCGAGGACTTGTCCGGGAAGAAGGCCACCAGCGGAGGATCGAGGGACGCGGAGGTGAAGGAGCCGACGGCCATCCCCACCGGCTGCCCGTCCGCGCCCATCCCGGTGACGACGGCGACCCCGGTGGGGAACGTGCCGAGCACCCGCCGGAACCAGGCCGCGTCCGCCGCCGGGTTCGGGGTACCGGACCGGTGGTTCGGGGTGGTGGTCATGCGGTCACCAGCCGCCGGCCGAGCTGGAACGTGGCGCGCAGGCCCTCGCCCCACACGCAGCTGTCGGGCGCGGCCGGCAGGCCGAGGCCGCGCAGCTCGTCCGCGAGCGGGCCCTCCCCCAGTTCGAGGGACACCTCGGACGGATCTACGGCGTCCGAGCCGATCTCCATCTCGGCCGCCGTCGCGTACGGGTGCCCGTCGAGGTACGAGTAGCTCTCCACGATGAGCACCACCGGTGGCCCGAGCGGTGCGGGGCGCCGGGGAAACCCGAGTGTGAGGGCCGGCAGGCCGGCCGGGCTGCTCACCCGGAAGGTGAACCCGCCGCCGCCGTATCCGGCGGATATCGTCTCGACCGTCTTCGGGAATCCCATCACCCGGTTGCCGGCCTCGCAGGTGAAGGGCTGGTTGACCGGCATCCGGTAGATGAACGATCCGACGGTTTCGTCGCCGGCGCCGGACGGCCGGCTCAGAAAGCCGACGTTGAGCTCGTTGTAGTCGCCCCATGGATTGCGCCGGAAATCGCACGCGGCGATGACGAGGCAGCCCACACCGGGCGCCGTCTCCACCAGTTCGAAAGAATTCCCCGGCAGGAGGGCCGCGGCCTCCCGAGCCGGGACCGAATAGGTCAGCGTGGCGGCGTTGAACGCCTCCACCCGCATCGGGAACGTGATCTCGGCCCCGTCAATCGTGCCCCAGAGATGTGTCGCCGCCATCGCACCGGTTCCCCTTTCGTGCCGTGTGCCAGGACGTCATGCCGCCTGCGGAAAGGGTGGGCCCGGTCAGCTTCCGGCCCATTCCGCCGGCATGTTCACGGTCTGGTACTCGATATAGGCCGCGAGGCCTTCCGGCCCGAGCTCACGGCCCAGCCCCGAATCCTTGAAGCCGCCGAAGGGCGCGCAGTTCTCGAGCATGAAGGTGTTGACGTTGAAGGTCCCCGTCCGCACCTGGCGGGCGACGGCGAGGCCGGTGTCGTGATCCGCCGTCCAGACGGATCCGGACAGGCCGTAGTTCGAGTCGTTCGCGAGGCGCACCGCGTCGTCCACACCGTCGTACTCGATCACGGAGAGCACCGGGCCGAAGATCTCCTCCTGGGCGATCCGCATCCCGTTCTCGACGCCGACGAACAAGGTCGGCTCCACGTACCATCCGCGGTCGAGG
Organism: Parafrankia sp. EUN1f; assembly: GCF_000177675.1. Classification (GTDB taxonomy): domain Bacteria; phylum Actinomycetota; class Actinomycetes; order Frankiales; family Frankiaceae; genus Parafrankia. The sequence goes on along the minus strand of NZ_ADGX01000004.1, from coordinate 85,687 downwards.
TCGGCCGGGCGCCCACCGCCCACCGCGACCTTGGCGCCCTCGGCCACCCCGGCGGCCAGGTACTCCTCGACGCGCCCACGCTGCCGGGCGCTCACCAGCGGCCCGACCTGCGTCTCCTCGTCGAGCGGCGCGCCGACCTTCACTCCCTCGACACCGGCGACAAGCGCTTCCACCACCTCGTCGTAGCGGTCGCGCGGGGCGAGGACGCGGGTCTGCGCGACGCACGCCTGACCGCTGTTCATCAGGCCCGCGCCGAGCAGGGCCGGGACGGCCGCCGCCAGGTCCACGTCGGGAAGGAGGATCGCCGCCGACTTGCCGCCGAGCTCAAGGGTCACCCGGCGCAGCCGCTGCCCGCACAGGGACGCGATGTGGCGGCCCACCGCCGTGCTGCCGGTGAAGCTGACCTTGTCGACACCGGGATGGGTGACGAGATACTCGCCGACCACACGGTCGGCCGGCAAGATGTTCACCACACCCGGGGGAAGGCCGACCTCCTCCAGCACCTCGCCGAGAAGCCGGGCCGACAGCGCGGCCTCCTGAGCCGGTTTCAGCACGACGGTGCAGCCGGCGACGATCGCGGGCGCGAGCTTGAGCATGGTGGCGTAGACGGGGACGTTCCAGGGAACGATGGCGGCGACCACACCGACCGGAGTTCGGCGCACCACGGACGGCCCGAGCAGCCCGGCCCGGGTCTCCTCCCAGGCGGTGTTTCTGCCGAGTTCCGCGTAATAGTCGGCGACCATGGTGGCGGCCAGCACCTGGCCCAGGCGCGAGAAGGTGATGGGCGCGCCTATCTCGTTGCTGATCGTGCGGGCGAACTCCTCGGAGCGGGCGCTGATCTGTGCCGAGATCCGGGCGAGAGCGTCGGCCCGGGCCGCGCCGTCGGTGTTCTTCCAGGGGCCGCTGTCGAATGCCGTGCGGGCGGCCGCCACGGCCGCGTCGATATCGGCGCGGGCGACCGACGGAATCTGGCCTATCACGTCCTCCGACGCGGGGCTGATGACATCGACGAAGCCCTCCCCCGCCGACGGGACCCACTTTCCTCCGATGAACAGGCGGTTGTCGGAACCCATGCGAACCGGCCTCCTCGCTCAGTCCTGCGACGCGCGCCCGCCCGTCTGGTCGGCCGGCGGACACCCCGACAGACTAGAACAGGTTCTTATTCGCGTACAGGGCACCCGAACCATTTCCTGACACCCCATCAGAAAACTGTTCGGGCGACTGAGGCGCCCCGCTGCCCCGCTGCCCGCGACCGCGGGCGGCGGGCGGCGGGCTACCGGCTACGGGAGGAGGGCCGGCCAGTCGTCACCGGTGGGCAGCGGGTGGCGGAACAGCCTGGCGGCGTTGCCACCGGCGATCAGCACGGCCTCGTGCCGCGGCAGGTCCGCGAAGCGCTTGCGCAGCAGGTCCTGCGAGTTCGGCCAGGTCGAGTCGGCGTGCGGGAAGTCCGTCTCGAACAGGATGTGGTCGATCCCGATCATGTGCCGCTGGTCGAGGGTGCCGGGGTCGTCCAGCATGCAGAAGTAGAAGTTGCGGCGCAGTACCTCACTCGGCGTCAGGTCATACGTCCACGGTGTGCCACCGCCGCCGGAGTGCTCCATCACGTAGTCGAGGCGGTTGATGGCCATCGGCACCCACCCGATGCCACCCTCGCTCAACGCGATCTTGATGTTCGGGTACAGCGCCGGGATGCCCGCCCACACCCAGTCGATGGCGGCGCAGTACGCGCCGGCCGGGAACAGCGACGTCTGCACGTTCAGCCCGCCACCGGGCGAGCCCTGCAGGACGAAGCCACTCGCCCCGCAGTGCAGCGAGATGACCGTGTCGGTCTCCTCGCACGCCTTGAAGAACGGCTCCCAGTGCTGGTGGTTCGTGATCGGCGGCAGCTTGAGCAGGTGCGGGGACTCCAGGAACGACACCGACGTGAAGCCGAGCTCGGCGTTGCGCCGGATCTCCTCGGCGGCGATCTTCGGATCCTTCAGCCAGGGCAGCTGCATCGGGATGAAGCGCTCCGGGTACGCGCCGTGCCACTCCTCGATCATCCAGCTGTTCCAGGCCCGGATCGCGGCGAGCCCGACCTCGGTGTCGTTGTTCATCGACAGCACCCGGCCGGTGAAACCCCATGCCCCGGACGGGAAGCACAGCGACGCCCAGATGCCGTCGAGATCCATGTCCTTCACCCGGGCGTGGACGTCCCACGCCGACCGGCGCATCTCGTCGAAGTTCAGCGGGTCGAGGGTCCACTGCGACTTCGGGCGCCCGGCGACGACGCTCATCCCGTTGTCGCGGTAGAGCCGGTCGCGGTAGAGCCAGGCCTCCGAGCCGTCGGGCGTCGTGATCACCTGGGGTGCCCAGTCACGCAGCTTCGCCGGGAACCGCCCGACGAAGACGTCGGCCGGCTCGGTGAGGTGATCATCGACGGAGACGATCGAGTAGCTGCGCTCCTGCGGTTCGGGGTCCCCAAGCAGCTGCCAGTTCGGCCTCGGCATCGTGAGCTCCTGGTTCTCGCCGTCGTCACGTCAGCGGTGCAGCGGCGTCAGCAGTAGTGCGTAAACGCTCACTTCCGATCCTAGCCGCTCCACCACCTCCCGGACGACCGGTTCACCGTTTGACCGGCCCACAGCACGGACATCCCGCAGCCACGGCGACCCCGCCTTCTCCCCCACGAGGTGAGCGATCGTTACGTCCAGTCCGGGTAGTCGGGTGGGAACACGCCGTGCAGGCGGCGGGTCGCCTCCGCTGTCCTTGCGGCGAGCGCGGCTCCGATGGCGTTGACCCTGGCACCGGGCAACGCCTCACCCCCCAGATGCAGAAAGACGATGAACCGGGTCCGCGCCGAGCTGTCGAACACCGGTGCCCCGATCAGGCCGACGACATACGACTCGTCCTCGGCGATCGGCCCGTAGCCGTACTGGATGTCCTCCGGGTTGGAAGGGGCGGGCTCGCCCGCGGGCCCGTCGGCGGGGACGGATGCGGCGGCGGGCACGGCGGTGCGCCCCGGACCGGCCGCCGCATCGTCGTCCAGATCGGCGATCACCGAGAGGATCGCGCTCGGCGTGAGCAGGCCGATCCCCTCGACGCCGAAGCCGCGGTGCCGGGTGTGGGCCAGCAGATCGGGCAGGTCCAGATGCCGCGCGACCCGCGGTGTGCGGGCCTGCCAGGCCGCGCGGTCCTCGTCCGACGCCCAGGCGGTGATCAGCAGGCCGAACGGGGGCGCGAAGGGGTACCGGACGCCGATCACCGCCTCGACGAAGCGCTCCGACGGGCCGAAACGGTGCGCCATGACGAGCTCGTCGTGGTCGCGCATGTGGATCGAGCACCCGTAGCCGAGTGACCGGCTGAGCGGTTCGAGCTGGTGGGCGAGCGCGCGCAGGGCCGGGAACCTGGCGTCCGCGGCCTTGCCGAGGGCGAGGAGCGCGGGCCCCGGTGTGTAGCTCTTGTCGGATTCGTCCCGGACCACCAGCGCCGAGTGACGCAGCTCATTGAGGATCGCCAGCGCCGTGCTCGGGACGAGGCCGAGCTCCCGGGCGACCTCCGCGAGTGTCCACGAGCGGTCCGGGTGAGCACCGAGAAGCTCCAGGATGCGGATCACCCGTCGCGTCGGTGGTGACACCCGATCGCTACGGGTGTCGGCGGAGATAGCCGTGTTGCGCGCCGTCATCGCTCCTCACTCAGGGCCATGGCGTGGTCGACACCCGACAGTCTGCCCGAGTCGCCCCAGCCGCCTACCGGCTCACTACCAGCGTCTACCGGCAGCCTTGACAGACGAGGAGGCGGGTTGCGATATTGCAACACGCTACTTCACCAATCCGATCGGAATTATCCGACGCATCGACGGACCCCGCGGAGGGCTGACGTGACCACGATCGAGGCTCCCACCACCCTGCTCCGAGTCGAGCCGATCCACCCCACGATCGGCGCGGTCGTGCACGGCGTCGACGCCAGCCGACCGCTCGACCCCGCGACCGTCGCGTTCGTCCGCCAGGCCCTGCTCGACCACAAGGCGATCTTCCTGCGCGGCCAGCACCTCGACCTGGAGCAGCAGGGCCGGTTCGCGGAGCACTTCGGCGACCTGACGCCGCACCCCATCCAGGAGCTCGCGGGCGGCTACCCCGACTTCGAGTGGCTGATGCAGCAGAGCATCCGGACCCGCGCCGAGGGCTGGCACTCCGACATGGCCTTCCTGCCGGAGCCGCCGTTCGCGACGCTGCTGACCCTTCCGGTGATCCCGCCGGTGGGCGGCGACACGCTGTTCCTCGACCTGGAGGCCGCCTACAACGACCTCTCCGAGCCGGTACGCACGCTCGTGGACGACCTGACGGTGATCCACTACGCCGACAACTTCCAGGACTGGGCGTGGGGCCCGAACGTCGACGAGGCACGGCGCAACCAGATCCTCTCCTGGGCGGCCCGCCCGGTCGAGCACCCGCTGGTGCGGGTGCACCCGGAGACGGGGCGCCGGATGCTGTTCGCCGTGACCGGCTTCGCCCGCCGGATCAAGGGCCTGAGCGAGGAGGAGAGCAAGGGCATCCTCGCCCTGCTCGCCGCGCACGTCTCGCGCGCCGAGTACGTCGCGCGGTTCAAGTGGAGCCCCGGCGACATCGCCTTCTGGGACAACCGCACGGTGCTGCACCGGGCCTCGATCGACTTCGGCGACACCCCCCGGCCGCTCCAGCGCGTGACCATCAGCGAGTTCGCCGTCAACAGCCACTGACGCCACCCGCGCACCGCGGCCCTCCCGCACCGCGTGCCCCACAGCCCGCACAGCCCACACCAAACACAATTCGTCAGACACATTCACTGAAAGAACTGCTGTGACTACTCAGCTTTCCGGCGGACGTCGGTCCCGCCGCGCCCGACTCCCGCTGCTCGCCATGCTGGTCGCCCTGGTGGCACTGTTCGCGGCCGCCTGCGGGAGCGACGACGACACCGAGGCGACGTCCGACGCGACGGCGCCAGCCGCCGCCGCCGGTGCCAGCGCAGCCGCCGTCGACCTCACCGGTGTCACGCTGCACGTCGGCGACCAGTACAACATCCTCAAGTCCCAGCTCGAGGCCGCCGGCGTGCTCGACGACGCCCCGTACAAGGTCGAGTGGAGCCAGTTCCAGGGCGGCCCCGCGGTCATCGCGGCGGAGACCGGCGGCGACGTCGACCTGGGCATGATGGGCGAGACGCCGGTCGTCTTCGCCCAGGCGGCGAACAGCCCGGTGAAGGTCGTCGGGGTCTCGAAGATCAGCGACCCGGCGAAGTACAACTTCGCCCTGATCGTCAAGAACGACTCCCCGATCCGCACCATCGCCGATCTCAAGGGCAAGAAGATCCTGAACTCGCAGGGCACGGTGTCGCAGTACCTGATCGGCAGGGTGCTGGAGAAGGCCGGCCTGACGACGAAGGACGTCGAGCTGGTCAACATCCAGCAGGGTGCGCAGGCCGCCTACGACCGCGGCGACGTCGACGTCTCCGGCAGCGGCGGCGCGCCGCTGGTCACCACCCTGGCCAAGGGCCAGGACCGGGTCCTCATCTCCGGCTCTGGGCTGCTGCCCGGGTTCAACTACCTCGTCGCCCGCGACGGAGCGCTGTCCGACCCGAAGACCAGCGCCGCCCTCGGCGACTTCCTCGGCCGGGTCGCCAAATCCCAGGACTGGTACAACGCCAACCCGGACAAGGCCGCCGAGATCGTCAAGCCGATCTACAAGGTCGACGACGCGATCGCCAGGAAGATCGTCACCCTCGCGCCGTTCAAGTACGTGCCGATCGACAGCACCATCATCGACGCCCACCAGTCGGAGGCCGACTTCTTCACCGAGCAGGGCGTGCTGAAGTCGACCGTCGACGCCACGAAGGTCTTCGACGACCGCTACAACCCAATCGTCACCAAAGCCACCTCCGGATCATGACCGATCTACCCGTCGCGGGGGTGGCCGAGGCCACCCCCGCACCTCCGCCGGTCTCCGAAGCCGCTGCGAACTCGCAGACCGCTCCGCCCTCGGACACCCCTCCGCCCTCGGAAACCGCTCCGGTCTCGGACGTTGCTCCGGCGCCGGGGCTCGTCCGGCCGCGCTCGGCCAGGAAGCGCGGGCACGGCCGGGGCCTCACGCTCGTCCTGCGGGCACTGCTGCCACTGGCGCTGTTCGGCCTGTGGTGGTGGGGAACGGAGACGGGCCGGATCTCCGCCAACGTTCTCGTCTCCCCGCCGGAGGTCGTCAGGACGTTCGGTGACCTGGTCAGCGAGGACCATCTGTTCCACCAGCTGTGGGTCTCGCTGAGCCTGTCGCTGCGCGGCGCGCTCATCGGCGGCAGTCTCGGCCTGCTGTTCGGCGCGGTCGCCGGCCTGTGGCGCATCGGCGAGGAACTGCTCGACGCGACCATGCAGATGCTGCGCACCATCCCGTTCCTCGCGGTGGTGCCGCTGTTCATCGTCTGGCTCGGCATCGGTGACACGCCGAAGGTGCTGCTGATCTCGCTGGCGACGCTGTTCCCGATGTACCTGAACACCTACAACGGCGTCCGCAACGTCGATCGGCGCGTCATCGAGGCGATGGACGTCTTCGGCCTGCGCGGCGCCCGCCTGGTCGCCAAGGTGATCATCCCGCTGGCGCTGCCGTCCATCCTCACCGGCCTGCGGTTCTGCCTGGGCGTCTCCGTTCTCGCCCTGATCGCCGCCGAACAGATCAACTCCAGCGCCGGGCTCGGCTACCTCATGTACCAGGCGCAGTCGCTGCAGCAGGTGGACATCCTGGTCGTGGTGCTGGCGATCTACGCGATCCTCGGCCTGCTGTCCGACCTCGTCGTCCGTGTCCTGGAGAAGGTCCTCATGCCCTGGCACCGAGGAGTAGCCGCCAGATGACCGTCACCTCAGACCCGACCTCGCCTTCGGCTTCGGCGGCGCCGTCGTCCTCGGCAGCATCAGCGGCCGAGGGGCAGCTGACTGTGCGGGTCCGGGACGTGCGCAAGGCGTTCGCCCGCCCGGTCCTCGACGGGATCGGCCTCGACATCCACGCCGGCGAGTTCGTCGCGCTGCTCGGCGCCAGCGGGAGCGGAAAGACCACACTGCTGCGGATCCTCGCCGGCCTCGAAGCCGCCGACAGCGGCAGCGTCTGGGTTCCCCCGACCCGCACCGTGGTCTTCCAGGAACCCCGGCTGGTGCCGTCGCAGCGGGTCTGGCGCAACGTCGTCGTCGGGCGCCGCGGCGGGCGAAGCGGCCGGGCCGCCGCCCGGGCCGCACTCGCCGAGGTCGGCCTGGAGGACTGGGAGAACGCCTGGCCGGCCACCCTCTCCGGCGGCCAGGCCCAGCGGGTGGCACTGGCCCGCGCACTCGTCCGGGAACCGCAGCTGCTGCTGCTCGACGAGCCGTTCGCCGCCCTCGACGCCCTGACCCGCATCAGGATGCGCCAGCTCATCGGCGATCTGTGCGCCCGGCACCGCCCGGCCGTCCTGCTGGTCACCCATGACGTCGACGAGGCCATCGTGCTCGCCGACCGCGTCGTCGTCCTCACCGACGGGCAGATCTCCCTCGACCGCCGCATCGACCTGCCCCGGCCCCGCTCCGTGGGCGATCCCGGCTTCGCCGAGTTCCACCGGCTGCTGCTCGCCGAGCTCGGCGTCCACGAGCACTGACCCCGGCCCCCAACAGCCACGCGCCGGCCTCGTTCACACCGGCCTGGTCGTTCCGACTCCGCCTGTGAGGTCGGCGCCCAGAGCGCGGACCAGGGCCTCGACGTTGCGGCGGCCCCTGCCGTAGTCGATGAGTGTCCACCTGACGCGTGGGACGCTGCGGACCGTCACCTCGGTACCGTCCGTGCTCGGACGGAGATCCACCGTGATTCGCTCACCCCAGGTCCGCATGTCCACCCGGGTGCGCGCGACGACGTGCCCGCTGTCGTCGGCGACGACCCGCGCACGCAGAGCGGGAAGGACTTCCAGCACCCGCCGATGAATCACCGCTGAATCCGCGGGCACGCGGACAACCGAAGTGACCCGGGGCGAGAAGTCACCACCCAGCCCCCGATGCCCGTACAGGGTGATGCTGCCAAGCACCGCCGACATGGCCAGCCCGAAGAACAGCCCTGCCACAAGCCCGACCTGCACCTGGCCGGATGCCAGCCCGGTGAACAAACCGAACGGCAGACCCGTCAAGAACATCAGTTTCAGGTAGAGACGAACGACCTGCATCATGCCCCCCGGTCGATGTCGTGCCGAACGCGGCTGTCAGGCGTCGATATGAAAACCGTACTGCCACAGGCGGCCCCGCGCCACATCGAGCTCGTCGTCAGAGAAAAGGGGCTGGCCGCCGACAGGCCGCCCGCCACCTCGACCATCCGCAGAAAGCAACCGGCCTTGTAGCCGAAAACGAGAGTTTGAACCCGGAACAAAATCCCACTTCTGGATCAGCACCCGGTGTCCGGCGTCCTCCAGCTGCCAGGGGAACCACCCCGCCCAGCCGGCATCGACAGCCATGTAGGAGACGAAGTCCTCCTGCTCACTTCGACCCGACAGCACCGACCTCGCCGGTGAGGTCGGTGCCCAGAGCGCGGACCACGGCCTCGACATTGCGGCGGCCCCTGGCGTAAATGTCGACGGGCGCCCATCTGGCGCGCGGGACGCTGCGGACCGTCACCTCGGTGTCATCCGTGCTCGGACGGACGTCTACCGTGATTCGCTCGCCCCGGGTGTGCCTGTTCACCCGGGTGCGCGCGACGATGTGCCCACCGTCGTCGGCGACGACCCGCGCCCGCAGAGCAGGGAGGGCTTCCAGTACCCGCTGGTGCACCAACACGGAATCCGCGGGCACGTGAACAACCGAAGTGACCCGGGGCGAGTAGTCGCCGCCACCCAGCCCCCGATGCCTGTACAGGGTGATGCTGCCGAACGCGGCCGAAATGGCCAGCCCTTCAGCAACCCCGACCTGCACCTGGCCAGACATGAAACCGATGAGCAAACCGGTTGGCAGACCCATCCAACACAGCACCTTCAGGTACAGACGAACGATGTGCACCATGCCCCCTGTCAATGCAGTCGTGATTCTAGCGCCCCATCCGCCCGCTGTGCGCACCTTCTTTCCGATGTCCAGTCACCCGGGCAGGCCCGCGTCCGTGGCCTGTGCCGGTGAACCTGTCGGGCACCGCGGGCCCGCCGGGGGCGGCGCTAGGTAACTCCGGCGGGACGTGGCACGATTTCAGGGGTGACGAGCAGACCCGCCGCGGCGCAGCAGATGCGCGAGCTGGAGCGGCTCCGTGACCTTGCGCGACTGCGGCGCGTCCGCGACCGGATCGACCGGGAGTACGCGCAGCCGCTGGACGTCGAGGCGCTCGCCCGTGGCGTGCACATGTCGGCCGGGCACCTCAGCCGCCAGTTCCGCCTTGCCTATGGCGAGGCTCCGTACGCCTACCTGATGACCCGGCGCATCGAACGCGCCATGGCACTGCTGCGCCGTGGTGATCTCAGCGTCACCGACGTCTGCTTCGCGGTCGGGTGTTCGTCACTGGGCACTTTCAGCACCAGGTTCACCGAGCTGGTCGGGGTGCCGCCGAGCGTCTACCGGCGCCAGGCCGCCGAGGCGGAGGCGAGATCGCGGATCGACGCCGCAGGCGCGGCGGCCACGAGCACTCCGGCCACAGGCACGCCGGCCACGGAGATCGCGGGCTTGCCGTCCTGCGTCGAGAAGCAGGTGAGCAGGCCCGTCCGGAGCAGACCGGTCAGGAATCGAGAAGCGCAGGTCATGGAGCCGCACCTAGCGTGAGGGCCATGGACATCACCATTCACTCCAGCTTCCTGCCGCACACCGACCCGGAGGCCTCGCTGGCGTTCTACCGCGACGTCCTCGGCTTCGAGGTCCGCAACGACGTCGGCGGTGGCACGATGCGCTGGATCACGGTCGGCCCCGCGGGCCAGCCGGGCACCTCGATCGTGCTGCACCCGCCGGTCGTCGACCCGGGCGTCACCGACGACGAGCGCCGCGTCGTCCACGAGATGATGGCGAAGGGCACCTACGCCATGATCGTCCTGGCCACCAAGGACCTGGACGGCGCCTTCGAACGACTGCAGTCCGGCGATGTCGAGATCGTCCAGGAGCCGACCGAGCAGCCGTACGGGGTGCGCGACTTCGCCGTGCGTGATCCCGCGGGCAACATGGTCCGCGTCAACGAGACCCGCTGACAGAAGAAGCTGACAGAAGAAATAGTCCCGTGCGACGCACGCCCTGCACGCCCAGCTCTGTTTGGAGGCACGTTGACCACGGCCGCGAAATCAGAAACGTCCTCGCCCGCACCTGAACCCGCGCCGCACGTCGCCGACAGCCATGATCTGATCCGCGTGCAGGGCGCGCGGGTGAACAACCTCAAGGATGTCAGCGTCGAGATCCCGAAACGCAGGCTCACGGTGTTCACCGGGGTCTCCGGCTCGGGCAAGAGCTCGCTGGTGTTCGGCACGATCGCCGCCGAGTCGCAGCGGATGATCAACGAGACGTACAGCGCCTTCGTCCAGGGTTTCATGCCGACGGTGGCCCGGCCCGAGGTGGACGTCCTCGAAGGCCTGACGACCGCGATCATCGTCGACCAGCAGCGGATGGGTGCCGACCCCCGTTCCACCGTCGGCACCGCCACCGGCACGGGCGCGATGCTGCGCATCCTGTTCAGCCGGCTCGGGCAGCCGCATGCCGGGCCGCCGAACGCGTATTCGTTCAACGTGCCGTCCGTCCGGGCGAGCGGTGCGATGACGGTCGAGCGCGGTAACAGCAAGACGGTGACGAAGACCTTTACCCGCACCGGCGGCATGTGCCCGCGCTGTGAGGGTCGGGGCGCGGTCACCGACATCGACCTCACCCAGCTGTTCGACGAGTCGAAGTCGCTGAAGGAGGGAGCGATCACCGTCCCGGGCTTCAGCGCTGACGGCTGGTACGGGCGCATCTTCGCCGCGGTGGTTCCCGCGGACGTCCCGGTCGCCAGGTTCACCAAGAGGCAACGCGAGGAGTTCCTGTACGGCGAGGCCCGCCGCATCAAGGTCGACAACATCAACCTGACCTACGAGGGTCTGGTCCCCCGCATCCAGAAGTCGTTCCTCGCCAAGGACGTCGACTCCCTGCAGCCGCATGTCCGCGCGTTCGTGGAGCGGGCCGTCACCTTCACCACCTGCCCCGAGTGCGACGGCACCCGGCTCAGCGAAGCGGCCCGGTCGTCCCGGATCGGCGGGGCTGACGGGGCTGACGGGTCCGGCGGGATCAGCATCGCCGACGCCTGCGCGATGCAGATCAGCGACCTGGCCGACTGGGTCCGCGGCCTCGACGAGCCGTCCGTGGCGCCGCTGCTCGCGGCGCTGGCGCACGCCCTCGACGCGTTCGTGGAGATCGGGCTGGGCTACCTCTCCCTCGACCGGCCGTCGGGCACGCTGTCCGGCGGTGAGGCGCAGCGGGTCAAGATGATCCGTCATCTCGGCTCCTCGCTCACCGACGTCACCTATGTCTTCGACGAGCCGACCATCGGCCTGCACCCGCATGACATCGAGCGGATGAACCAGCTGCTGCTGCGGCTGCGCGACAAGGGCAACACGGTGCTTGTCGTGGAGCACAAGCCGGAGACGATCGCGATCGCCGACCACGTCGTCGACCTCGGCCCCGGCGCGGGTTCGGCGGGCGGCAGCGTCTGCTTCGAGGGCACCCTCGACGAGCTGCGCGCCAGCGACACCGTCACCGGCCGCCACCTCGACGACCGCACCGTGCTCAAGGACTCGGTGCGCACACCCACCGGCCAGCTGGCGATCCGCGGGGCGGCGACGCACAACCTGCGCGACGTGGACGTCGACATCCCGCTCGGGGTGCTCGTCGTCGTCACCGGCGTCGCCGGTTCCGGCAAGAGCTCACTCGTGCACGGGTCGATCCCGCCCGGCGCGGGGGTGGTGTCGATCGACCAGAGCGCGATCCGCGGCTCCCGCCGCAGCAACCCGGCGACGTACACCGGGCTGCTCGACCCGATCCGCAAGGCGTTCGCGAAGGCCAACGGGGTGAAGCCGGCGCTGTTCAGCGCCAACTCCGAGGGCGCCTGCCCCACCTGCAACGGCGTCGGCGTCGTCTACACCGACCTGGGGATGATGGCCGGCGTCGCCAGCCTCTGCGAGGAGTGCGAGGGGCGGCGCTACCAGGCGTCCGTGCTGGAGCACCATCTCGGCGGCCGCGACATCAGCGAGGTGCTCGCGATGTCGGTGGCGGAGGCCACCGAGTTCTTCGGCGCCGGCGAGGCGCGGACCCCGGCCGCGCACCGGATCCTGGCGCGGCTCGGCGACGTCGGCCTGGGCTACCTGAGCCTCGGCCAGCCGCTCACCACCCTGTCCGGCGGTGAGCGGCAACGGCTGCGGCTGGCCACCCAGATGGCCAGTGACGGCGGCGTCTACGTTCTCGACGAACCGACCACCGGCCTGCACCTGGCCGACGTCGAGCAACTGCTCGGCCTGCTCGACCGGCTTGTCGACGCCGGCCGGTCGGTCATCGTGATCGAGCATCACCAGGCCGTCATGGCCCGCGCGGACTGGATCATCGATCTCGGCCCCGGTGCCGGCCACGACGGAGGTCGCGTCGTCTTCGAGGGCACCCCGGCCGACCTCGTCGCCGCCCGCTCCACCCTCACCGGCGAACACCTCGCGGCCTACATCAGCGTCTGATCTGGTGCTGGACCAGGCCTGGCTGCGCCTGGTCCGGCAGGCCTGGCCCGGCCGGGTCTCTCAGGGCGAAGTGATCGCGAAGCCCGCTCCGGGAGCGAACGTCGTCACGTTCGGCGGGATGGCCTTGAGCTCGTCGATGGCCGCGCACGCCGGGCAGGCCGCGTAGCCGGACTGGTGGATCTTGTTCGCCTCGGCGTCGGCGCGGGCCTGGGCGACGCGGGCCTGGGCCTCGCTCACACCGGCGAACGCCGCCTGCGCCTTGTTCACCGCCTCCTGCACCTGGGTCGGCAGGGTGATCCGAACAAGATTGAACTTCAGGTCGACCAGGAACGCCTCGCCCAGGGTCGATTCCAGATCGCGGGCGAGCGACTCGTTGATCGCCTTCTGCACCGCGGCGATGTTCCCGTTGGACGATTCCACCGGACCGGTGGGCGTGGTTCCCGTCACGGAGTCCGGGTTCACGGCCTGGTTCGCTCCGAGCTGCACCAACGCGCACGAGGAGACCAGCTGGGCGCAGTCGAAGGTGTTTATCTGCTCACGCAGGTCGTTGTCGATGACCGGCCGGATGATCGTGTCCAGGAAGGCGGACCAGCCGTTGTCACCGTCATAGGGCGCATACTGCCTGCCGTCGGAGAGCAGCCGGAACTTGCGGGTGCCGAACTTGTCATCGAAGGTCCGTAGGACGTCCGGGTCGGTGTTGAGGGAGAAATACAGCGTCCCCTCGATGCCCATTTCGACGCCGTCCTTCGACGGCACCCGGACGACCTCGTGGTCAGGCCGGTCGCCCTGCCCCTCGTTCGCAGTGATCGTGTAGAAGCGCTGCTGGGCAGGGTATTTGTGCACGTCGGAGTAGAGGCCGACCCAGACGCGTCCGGATGCCGGCTGAATGACCTGCCGGATCCGGTGGTTGTCGAGTGGGCCTCCGTTGCGCACGACGGCCACCTCGCCACCGTTCGTACGGTCGAAGGAGCCCAGCGCGCTGAACCCGAGGACCAGCAGATAGATGCCGAGCAGGGCGAGGACGGCGATTCCCGCACGGGATCGCCAGGACCGGAAGCGCATTCAGGCTCCTCGAGCCGGACGCGAATCGACAGACCGTCGAATCGCAAAGCAAATGATGCAACATGAATATCAGTTCGCGCCGTCCGCCAGAAGCGCGTTCCGTTGTCAGGCACCCGACTCCGTTTCGACGCCAGAAGCCCGCCTCCACGCCAGACCGTTCCCGCCTGCCTGCCGAGCCTCAGAAGGTTTCCCGCGCATCCGCGGCGGCGACGATCGCGCGCAGGGCCGCCACATGCCCCCGGAACGCGGCCCGGCCCTCCGGCGTCAACAGGGCGCGCATCCGGCGGCGCTGCCCGCGCGTCTCACGGTCAAGGTCGACGTAGCCGGCCTCCTGCAGCGTGGACAGCTGCTTGGACAGCGCTGAATCAGACAGCCCGAGCTCATCGCGGATGTAGGCGAACTCAACCCAGTCGGCCGCGGCGAGCAGCGAGACGATGGACAGCCGGGTGCCCGGGTGGATGATCTCGTCGAAGCGAGCCTCGGTCACCGGGCGCCCGCCACCTGCGCCGCGCGCCGGACCCGCGACAGCAGCATCGGCCCACCCAGCAGCACGATGACGGCGACGAACACACCCGCCCAGGTCGCCGGATGCCCACAGCCGTCGGCGGACAGCGCGAACGCCGCCGCGACCGTGACGCCGGCGAGCAGGACAAGCCCCCCGAGCACCGCGGCCGCGACCGGGCGACCCACGACGTCCGCCCGGACGCTGAGCGCGGCGCTGCCGCGCCGGCCGTGCACCACCCTCGGCGCCACGCTGGAGTGCAGCGCGCCGAACGCCACGGTCGCGACCGTCGTCGCCCACGCGGGCCCCAGATCCGCCACCGCGCCGAGTGCCACCCAGCCCGCCGCGACAAACCACCAGTACCAGGCCGGCACAGCGATCCGCTCGACCACACTGCGCCGGCCCTGCTCGACGGCGACCAGGGCCGCCCGGGCCTCGTTCGCAGACACCTCACCCATCACGCACTCCTTTCCTGGTTGGAAACTCAGGCTAGAGTTTCCAACCAGGAAAGTCAAAGGCGGGGTACGTCGCGCCGGCGACGGGGTTGCTGATCATCCAGTCGAGCAGGGCGGTCCGGGTTCACCCCACCGACGTCGGCGCCGGCGCGCTCACCTCAGTCCTCGATCGGGGTAACGCCGACCGCCTTGTAGGTGGTGGGCTTGCCCTTGTCGTCCAGCGTCGTCAGCAGACCACCGCGGGCACATTCGGCCGGGCTGTCCCGGTAGGCCTTGCCGTTGCAGCGGAACCGCAGCCCGGTCACTCCCGGCAGGTCCTTCTCCGGCATGCCCTTGAGGGCGGCGGTGACGGTAGCCGGCGTGATGTCGCCGGTCAGGCCCTCAAGCCCGGTCTGGAAGGCCGACAGGGTGATGAACATCGCGGCCGCGCCGGCCTCGGTGACGTCGATGCCCTTGTCCTTGCCGTAGGTGTCGACCACGGCCTCGAAGACGGCGATCGCCGGGTCGTCCGAGCCGATCGGGGCGGTCGCGGTGATCGTCATGCCCTTGAGGAAGTCGCCGGGCACAGCGGCGCGGGTCGCGTCCGTGATGCAGTGCGCGATGGCCGCGAGGGGGCCGTCGTACCCGACGGCACGCAGCCCGTTGAACGCGCTGATGCAGAAGGCGTCGCTGCCGACGACCTGCACGATCCCGGGGTCGCCGTCGACGATGCGCTGCATCTGCGGCGTCATGTCGGCGGTGCCGGCCGGGATCTGGACGACGTCGAGCGCGACGCCCTGCTTCTCGAAGATGGGCCTGGTCACCTGGTAGAGGCCGGTGGTGACCGGCAGGTCGATCGCGACAACCGTGACCTTCTTGGCGCCCGCGTCCTTGGCGACCTTGACCGGCAGCGTGATCAGTGGGAAGAACTGGTCACTCAGGATGAAGGTCGACTCGGGGTCGCCCAGCGAGCCGGCGCCGTTCGCGGTGTAGAACATCACCGGCACATGCGCGGCGTGCAGCGGCTCCCAGATCTGCTCCCCGGCGCCGGACGAACCGACGACGACGGCGACGACGTTCTTCTCGATCATCTGGTTCGCGCAGTCGGTGGCCTTGGCCGGGTCGGCCTGTGCCTCGCACTGCACGATCTCGATGGGCCGGCCCGCGACGCCGGAGCGGTGCTCGTTGAGGTACTGGACGGTCGCGTCGGCGACCTTGAACTCGTAGGACAGGTCCGCGGCGGGGCTATGGCCGTCCGAGATCACGCCGATCTTGACCGGCTCGCCCTTGGCCTGGGCCACCGGCCCGAGCGCCTGCGCCGCCGCCGCGGTGTCAGCCGGCGCCGCGCTGTCGGTGTCCTCGTCGCCGCCGCAGGCCCCGAGCAGGAGGCTCGCGGACAGGGCACCTAACGCTCCTAACGCCGCCAGGCGCACTCCCACGCGCCGTCGCGGTGACCGCCGCTGCCCCGTTCCGCCGCTGGACCCAGGCATGGTCGCCAGCTCCTGCATGTATGTATCCCCCATCTCACGGTAGGTGACCGTCGTGCCGTCCAGGCCGTCGGCTTCATCTCTTCCGCCGGGCCGCCCCCCGGCATCCGGACAGCGGGACAGCCGGTCGGACGGCTGGGCAGCTGGACGGGTCGGGCAGGCGGGCGGCCGGCGGGTCAGACGGCCGAATCTCCCGGCCGGGATGCACGGCTACGGTACGGACCAGCGGTCCGTTTCACAAGCGAAACTTAAGGAACAGCCCTCGCCGGAAACCGGGCCAGCGGGCCCCGGCCGAAAACCGGTTTCCGTGGCCCGGCGAGGCGGGCTATCGTGTCCGGGCAGACTCCCCAGCTCGATGGAGGCGACATGGAGGGCGACGACGACATCTCCGGCTGACCCCGGTGATGTTCGGCCTGCCTGCCGGTGCGCGACAGCGGCACCGCCCGGGCCGACGAGTCGTCCTGCCTTCTGCCGCTGAGCAGCCGCGCCATGCGCGCAGGCGTGCCATGCGGGCAGCCATGTCACACCATGAGCCGAGGTCTTCTTCCGCATGTCCGTCGTAGCCGACGCAGGCGTCGTCTGTTCCAACCTGTCCTTCTCCTGGCCGGACGACACCCCCGTCTTCCAGGGCCTCTCCCTCACCGCCGGCGCCGGTCGCACCGGGCTCGTCGCCCCGAACGGGGCCGGCAAGAGCACGCTGCTCCGCCTGATCTCCGGCGAGCTGCTGCCGACCGCCGGCAGCGTGACCGTCGCCGGCCTGCTCGGCTACCTGCCGCAGTTCCTTCCGCTGGCCGACCACCGGACGGACACCCTGACGGTGGCCGAGGTCCTCGGGGTCGCCCCGGTGATCCGTGCGCTGCGCGCCGTGGAGGCCGGTGACGCCAGCGAGGAGAACTTCACCACGATCGGCAACGACTGGGACGTCGAGGAGCGCACTCACGCCGAACTCGATCGACTGGGCCTCGGCGCGCTGACCTTCGACCAGTCGCTGCGCACGCTCAGCGGTGGCCAGATCGTGGCTGTCGGCCTGGTCGCGCAGCTGCTGAGACGTCCGGACGTACTGCTGCTCGACGAACCCACCAACAACCTGGACCTCGCCGCGCGCCGCCGGCTGTACGACGTCGTCGACGCCTGGGCCGGCTGCCTGCTGCTGGTCAGCCACGACCGTGCCCTGCTGGACCGGATGGATCGCATCGTCGAGCTCGACCGCGGCGACGTCCGGTCGTACGGCGGAAACTTCACCGCCTACGAGGAGGCCGTCCAGCTGCGTCAGGCCGCTGCCGAACGTGAGGTCCGCGGTGCCGAGCAGGAGCTGCGGCGGGAGAAGCGGGACAGGCAGCAGGCCCGGGAACGGGCGGCGCGCCGGGCCGGCAACGCCGCGCGGAACCTGTCCGACGCCGGTATTCCGAAGATCGTCGCCGGGGGCTTGAAGCGGCGGGCGCAGGAGTCGGCGGGACGGGCCCAGGAAGCCCACACCGAGCGGGTCGGGCAGGCGCAGGCCAGGTTGGACCGCGCCGAGGAGGCGCTGCGCGACGACCGGCCGATCGTGCTCGACCTGCCCGCCACCCGTGTGCCTGCCGGGCGGACGGTGTTCGCCGGCGAAGGCCTGCAGGTCCGGTACGGCGAGAAGGCCGTCTTCGTCGCGGCCGGCACCGGCGGCGGCGGGGGCGAGGTCGGGAGCGGGGGCGGGGGCGGCGTTGACGGCGGTGGCGTTGATCTGACGATCCGGGGTCCGGAACGCATCGCGTTGACCGGCCCGAACGGGTCAGGTAAGTCCACGCTTCTACGATTGGTCGGCGGACAGGCCCAGCCCTCCGGCGGCCGGATCAGGACGGCTGACGGCCGGGTCGCGTACCTCTCCCAGCGGCTCGACCTGCTCGACCTCGACCGCACCGTCGCGGAGAACCTGGCCGCGTCCGCCCCGGAGATGCCGCCGTCGGAGCGCATGCACCTGCTGGCACGCTTCCGGTTCCGCGCCGGCGGTGCCGACCGGCCGGTAGGGGCGCTGTCCGGCGGGGAACGGCTGCGGGCCACGCTGGCCTGTGTCCTGTTCGGCGAGCCGGCGCCGCACCTGCTGCTGCTCGACGAGCCGACCAACAACCTCGATCTGGTGAGCATCGGCCAGCTCGAGGGCGCACTGAACGCCTACCAGGGCGCGTTCATGGTGGTCAGCCATGACGAACGGTTCCTGGCTCGGATCGGCGTGAACCGCTGGCTGCACCTCGAGCAGGGCCGCCTGTCGGAGCCCGGCATGCGCTCGTCGATCGAGTAGCTGCGCCGGCCTTCGAGACCGGCGGGGATGTCACCGGTGAAGGATGCACGTCGTCCCGGTGTAGCAGAATCCCGAGCTTCGGGCTGCTGCCGAGCAAGACCTGCGGATCGTGGTCGCCAGAGCCAGAGAGCCTGTCGCAGATTGACCCCGATCAAGATCGCTGGTGGGCGGGGAGGCTCGCACCCCACGAACACGGCCGAACCTCCGAGAGCCCGAGAGCCCGGTGGCCCCGGTAGCCCCGGTGGCCCGGCTTGGAGAGTCGCAAGAGTGAAGACTTTTGGTCGTTCCGACGACCAAAAGCCTCGCTCCTTGCGGGTCGCCAGGCGACCCGCACCCCTTTTACCCATCTTGAGGTGAGTTGCCGGTGCTACGCGGCGGTGCGGGATCCTCGATGGGTGGCCTCGAGCCACTGCCACTGCCACTGCCACTGCCGAGCAATCTGAGGATCATGACGGTAGGGAGCGTGTAGCGGAATCCCGAGAAGCGACCGAGTAACTCATCGACTACCACAGGTGACAGGTCAGACTTCTCCCTCCCCGGATCAATCGGCCCGCTTGACAGGCCACTTGTCTACCAAGATAGTGGTAAACGTGATCGAGGTGACGTCGTCCGCGCGGTGCACGGTGGAGCATTTTCACGTCACCGGCTGTCTGTGTCGTCCCTGACACCGGCTCGCTGATTCTCCAGCGAGACCAATCCGCCCAGTGCGGATCTTCTTTCTCAGCTAAGTAGGCGTTTTCCTGCGCGGGCGGGCACCTCACGTCACGTGGAGATCTGGCGCGCCATTTTCCGCCCGCATCGCATCGCAGACTGCGTACCCGACGAAACGAGGAACAGCCGTATGTCCGATCAGGCCCCGGGTGAGAACGCCAGGCCGGACGCGCAGTCCACGAATGCGGAAGCGGGCACGGACGCGGGCCTGCAGCCCGCGGGCACGGGCACGGGCACGCCTGCGGCGACGCCGGTCGGCACGCCGCGGCGCCGCGATCCGTATGCCAACTTCCCGGGCCGGATCGGACGCACGATGGGCCAGTCGGAGCCGGCCTGGGCACCGCGGGAGACACCCGCGCCCGGGGCACCCAACATCGTCGTGGTGCTCGTCGACGATCTGGGCTACAGCGACATCGGCCCGTTCGGCTCGGAGATTCCCACCCCCGTGCTGGACCGGCTCGCCGAGCGCGGGGTGCGGCTGACGAACTACCACACCATGCCGCTGTGCTCGCCGGCCCGAGCCGCCCTGCTCACCGGCCTGAATCCGCACCGTGTGGGCTATTCGCTGGTTGCCAACGCCGACCCCGGCTTCCCGGGCTACGGCATGGAGATCGCCGACGACATCCCCACCCTGGCAGAGATTCTCCACGACGGCGGGTATGCCACCTACGCGGTCGGCAAGTGGCACCTGACGAGGGATTCCGCCTCGAACGCCGCCGACGACCGGCGCAACTGGCCGCTGCAGAAGGGCTTCGAGCGCTACTACGGCGTCCTCGAAGGGCTGACCAGCCTGTTTCACCCGCATCAGCTGGTCCGGGACAACAGCCCGCTCGACATCGACGAGCTGCCGGACGACTACTACTACACCGACGCGATCACCGACGAGGCGATCTCGATGGTGAAGTCGCTGCGGGCGCACGACCCGGACAAGCCTTTCTTCCTTTACCTCGCGCACAACGCGGTTCACGGCCCGTTGCAGGCGAAGGCGGAGGATCTCGAACGGCACCGCGGCCGGTACGCCGACGGCTGGGACGAACTGCGGGAGAGCCGGTTCGGCCGGCAGCTCGACGCCGGTCTGTTCCCGCCGGGCACCCGACTGCCACGCCGCAACTTCGAGGCCGGATTCGAGGTCGGCGCATGGGCTGACCTCTCCCCGGAAGAACAGCGCCTGTACGCCCGGTACATGGAGGTGTACGCCGCGATGGTCGACAATGTCGACCAGAACCTCGGCCGCCTGGTGGACACCCTGGAAGCCCTCGGGGAGCTGGACAACACCATCATCCTGTTCACCTCGGACAACGGCGGGACCGGCGAAGGCGGCCCGGAGGGCACCCGCAGCTACTTCAGCCGTTTCGTTCACTACCCGCTGCTTCCCGCCGACTGGAATCCCGACGTCGAGCGCGAGATCGATCTCATTGGTGGGCCGCAGAGCCTGGTGCACTATCCCCGCGGCTGGGGAATGGCGTCGAACACCCCGTTCCGGCTTTACAAGGGCCAGACCCACGCCGGCGGGGTGCGGGTTCCCTTCGTGCTTTCCTGGCCGGCCGGCCTGCGTCGGACCGGGGAGGACGACGGCATCCGGGCGCAGTACCAGTACGTCACCGACATCGCGCCCACGCTGCTCGAGCTGGCCGGGGTGAAACGGCCTGAACAGCGCCACGGGCAGGTCGTCCAGGAACTCGACGGGGTCAGTTTCGTACCCGTTCTGACAGACCAGAACACGGGCAGCACCCACAGTGAACAGTACTGTGAGATGACCGGTAACCGCAGTTACTACCGGGATGGCTGGAAGCTGGTCACCCTGCACCGGTTCGGCACGCCGTACGACGACGGTGAATGGGCGTTGTACAACCTGGCCGCGGATCCGACCGAGATCGACGACATCTCCGCCGAGCACCCCGATGTCGTCAGGGCGCTGGCGGCCGCCTGGGAGGACGCCGCCTGGCGCAACGGCGTCTTCCCGCTCACCGACGCGAGCGGCGGCCTGGCCATCCGCAACCCGGCCGAGGAGCGCCTGCGCCGCCCGGTCACCCTGCTGGCCGGCACGCCGGAGCTTGAGCGGTACCGGTCCGCCAAACTGATCACGTTCCGGTCCTTCGACATCGACATCGACCTGACCTGGCACGCCACGGACGACACGGGTGTGCTCGTCTCGCACGGTGACCAGGGAGGCGGTTACAGCGTCTACGTGGAGGACGGCCGGCTTCACCTCGCCTACAACGAGTACGGCACGCTGCACGAGGTGGACGCCGGGCCGCTGGATGAGGGTGTGCATGCCGTTCGCATCGCGGTGGCGGCGCAGGCGGGCCTGCGCTGGGAGTGGCGGGTCCTCGTCGACGGAGTCGAGACGGCGCGGCTCGCCAGCGTCCACCAGCTGATCGGCATGGCGCCGTTCCAGGGGATCAGCGTCGGCGTGGACCGCCGCTCCCCGGTCTCCTGGCCCGTCCACGAGCGGCACCGGACGTTCCGCTACACCGGCCAGCTGCGCAGCGTGACCTACACCTCCGGTGAGCCGGGTCCGGACGATCTCGAGACACTCGTCCGGGTGATGCGGGAGGCCGCGGCCGCGTTCGAGTAGGCGCCGGCGACCGCGCGCAGGGCTCAGGGCTCAGGGCTCAGGGCTCAGGGCTCAGGATCCTTCCGATCTCGGATCCGGCACCGGAACTGGTGGAACACGGGCATCGTCGCAATAGGTTGTGCAGTGAACCTTTTCCATCTCACGGTTGTCGGGCACTGTTGCTACAGCTCGTGACCGACGACGGAAAAGGCTCGGTTCAGATGCTGGCCGACCAGGGTGACGGTGCGCTGTGAGCAATGTGGAAACGGTTTCCGCCGAGATCCGGTGCCGGGCCGACGAGCACTCGGGGCAGGTCGTGGAGATCATCTCCCCGCACGACGTCCCGCTTGGCGGAGCCGACGCGATGACGGTGCGGCGCACCCTGCCCCGCCACAGCCGCTCGATGATCGGCGCCTGGTGCTTTGTCGACCACTACGGTCCGCATGACGTCTCGGCGGGCGGCGGCATGGATGTGCCGCCGCATCCGCACACCGGGCTGCAGACGGTGAGCTGGCTGTTCGCCGGAGCCCTGGAGCACCGCGACAGCCTGGGGACCCACGCGTTCGTCCGCCCCGGCGAGGTGAACCTGATGACGGGCGGGCACGGCATCTGCCATTCCGAGGTGACCGCCCCGGGGACGACGATCCTGCACGGGGTGCAGCTCTGGGTCGCGCTGCCCGACGCGCACCGCGACGCCCCCCGCGACTTCCAGCACCACGTTCCGCCGGTCGTGGACCTCGACGGCGCGACGGCACGGGTCTTCCTGGGCGAGCTCGCCGGCGAGCGGTCACCGGTACGCACGTTCTCGCCGCTTCTCGGCGCCGAGCTCGTGCTCCCACCGCATTCCCGGCTGACGTTGCCCGTCAGCCCCGGCTACGAGCACGGCGTCCTGGTGGACACCGGTGACGTCGAGGTGACCGCGGGCGCCGACGCGGGCACGGGCGCGGGTGGACAGCGGGTCGCGGCTGGCGAGCTGGGGTACCTCGCCGCGGGTGCGGCGAGCCTGACATTGGGCAACCCCGGCAGCGACCCGGCACGGGTCGTACTGATCGGTGGGGAACCCTTCAACGAGGACATCGTCATGTGGTGGAACTTCATCGCTCGTAGTCATGACGAGATCGTGGCGTTTCACGCGGAGTGGCAGGCCCAATCGGACCGGTTTGGGCAGGTCAGGGGCTATGTAGGCGGCCCAGCGTGGCTGCCTGCGCCACCCCTGCCTGAGACCCGGATCAAGCCTCGTACCAGGCCCTGACCCGTCGAGCCGGTCAGCGCTTCCGCTGACGTGATCTTAGGGGGCGCGACCGGTCCATGTCACTCCCCGTATAGATCACGACCGTGTGACGTGGCGCACACAAAAGGGGACTTTGGCACCGATCATGCGGCGCGCTACCCTCGACACATGCCAGCCTTGCCGAAGCTGCCCACGGACGCGATACTCCGCGCACACCGTCGAGCCGGCATGACGATTGCCGAAATTGCCGAAAAGTACGACGTCAGTCGGGGTGCGGTGAACAAACGCCTTGCAGCCATGGGCGAGACGGCACCACGGGCGCAGGTTCTCCCCTGGCGAATGAAGATGGACCACCAACACGTCTACGCCGCAACAATGCTCCGCGAGTATTCCAAGCGCCTCCGGGGGCAGAAATTGGATGCGCGGATAAATCAGGCGGTCGACGCCTGGCTAGAAGATTTGCGAGATGGCGACCTGGTGGTCTATTACCACCCCGATGTCCCGCCGAATCCCGCGTCGCCGCAGCGAGGCGGATTCGCCTACGTTTCGCGTGGGCCCGGTGAGGATTTGGTCAGGATGCCTCCAAAGAAGCTCCGCTCACGGAGCGCATCACGTCAGGTCGCCTAAGCATCATTTCTCCGGTCCCGGCAGGGTGCCGCCAAACGTCGTTGCGGGCACCCTGAAGGTGTAGTTTGATATCTCTTGTCAGCGGGAACGCCCACAGACAGGAGAGATCGAAAATGCCGGAGGCGCCCTGCGCGGGACAGTGGGATTTGATGTTTGACCCCTCCCGGGAGGCGGAGGCCATCGCCCTGTGCAACTCGGGATGCTTCGCCTTCGAGGCCTGCCGAAGAGTCGGAGCCACCGAGGAATATGGCGTATGGGGCGGAGAGCCTGCCGGAGGCGCGCCCGTTAGCCGCCTGCGGCCCCTGCGTGCACGGGCCGTGGACCTTCTGCGCTCCGGCCTGCGGAATGTTGATGTAGCCCGCGAAACCGGCCTGTCGTCTAGGACCGTCGAGCGCATCCGGGCGGAACTGCGGAGCGCAGCCTAGCTACGCCGCAGAGCGCTAATGCATAGCGTGTTTGTGTATCCGTTGTTCTAAGGCCATATGCCTTACCCCTGCCCCGGGCTAGCGTTACACAGCCAACTCAAAGGGACCGCCGGGGGTTTTCCATGCGCGACATGCCGGAACTGATCGACGGCGTCGAAGGCATCTGGGAACTGTGCCGAGACGGGGCCTTCTGTGTCCTGCGCTATCTCGACGACCTACCACGGCATTTTGTTCGGGCAATCCTGACCATGGTGCCGGTGGGGCTCGAAGCGGTACTCAAAGAATCTTCCGACGGGTTCGTCATCCGGACCTATCTTGACCCGGAGGCATTGCGATCAGCGCAAACACCAACCCCTACGGTCGCCCCTGCCGAATCTGCCATGAGCCGATAGCACCCACAGGGCGCCCCGGGCGGCCCCGTACCGCCCATCCGCAGTGCACAGAGAAACCCACATCCGTCGAGGCGGTACCGACCGCCCCGGCAGGAGCCTGTGAGGTTTGCGGCAACGACCTGGAGACGAGCAAGGGCGCCGTACGGCGCCGATGGCACGACCAGTGCCGACCCGGCAGTGAGGCCAGGCAGTACGCCACCTGCGGCGGATGTGACGCCCGGTGGACCGGGCTAGCCCGATGCCACTGTGCCACCTGTCATCAGACCTTCGAGGGGATCACCGGCTTTGACGCCCACCGGGTAAGGGGGTGCACGTCACCGAGGAACGCACGATCATCACGCGGTCGTACTCACAGCTCAGTGAGTGGGCGCAGTGCGGCCTGAAATACCGGCTACATCGCATTGACCGCGTCGAGCGCCTACCGGCGCCGTGGCTCGCCACCGGCCTAGCCTTTCACCGCACCGTCGAGCTGTACGAGACATCCGGCGGCATGCCCCCTGACGCTGCCGTTGACGTCTTCATTGCCGAGTTCGACCGCGAGTTGCTGGCCATCGAACAGCGCACCACCTACCCGCGTCACCTCTGGCTCTACGGTGGCCGCGGTGGCGTCGAGGCGGACATTGAGCGCAGGCGCGCACAGGGCCCGGACATGATCAGGGCCTACATCGACGCGACCCTGACCAGCCCCGTCGAGGTCTACGAACTCCCGGACGGCTCACCGGCCGTCGAGGTGCCGTTCGTCCTGCCCCTGTGGGAGACGGAAACCGCCGTCGTCCGCCTGGTCGGTGCGGTTGACCTGGTCTACGTCACGCGGGCGGGCAGCGTCCGCGTCCGCGATCACAAGACCGGGGCCAAAGAACCAGTTGGCAACCGGCAGCTGGGAATCTACGGCTTAGCCGTCGAAGCCCTCTTCGGTGAGGTCGTGACCGAAGGTGACTACTACATGGCAAAGAAGGGAGCCGCCACACCACCCATCCCGCTGTCCGGCTACACGCCGGAGGTCATGCACGCCGAGTTTCAGGCGCTCGAAACCGCACTCGCCGAAGGTGTCTTTCTTGCGAACCCTGGCGAGCATTGCCGCGCCTGTGACGTCAAAATGCACTGTCCGATCTTCCAAATGAAAGGGCCGACCTGACCGACAGCTATAAGGTTCAACTCAGCATGTCCGACCGCGGACCCATGCTGACCATCCGGGCGGACACGCCCGAGGAACTCCGCGCGCTCTCGGAGGCGGTCACCTCTGCGGAGGTTGCAACCGCCCTGGCAGGCGCAAACGAGATGTACAAGGCGACCCTGTTGTTGGGCCCCCTGATCAACCCGCAGGCGCCCGTGGGCGCCCCGCAGGCACAGCCGCAGGCACAGACGTACCCGGCCCAGCAGCAGGCGCCGCAGGCGCCTTCGGGCCGGCAGATCTTCCGCCCGGACAACCCCGCCTACGCCGAGCATGCCGCCCGCTTCCCCGCTGGTGCGCTCCACTGCAACATGCACGGGCCCCGGTCGATCGCGACCGGCGTCAGCTCGAAGAACGGCCAGGCGTACGTGCAGGGCATCTGTCCGCAGGGCTCCGGCTGCTCCCCGGTCTACCCGCCTCGACGGTAGGCGTCCGTGCCGGTAACGGCGCTCCGGGGCCTGCGGACGTCAGGGACGGCGGGCACTCCGGTGCCTGCCGTTTTCCCGGCCCTCACAGCCTCTGGGCTCACCCTGCGGCTAGGCCAGATGGTGTTGGTGGCGTCAGCCCCCAACGTCGGCAAAAGCCCGTTCGCGCTCAACCTGGTGTTCGCGTCGAGGCTGCGCACCCTGTATTTCAGCGCGGACACCGACGCCTACACCCAGTATTGCCGCCTGGTCGCGCTGCACTCCGGCCTGGCCCTCGAAGACATCGCGCGAGAGCCGCACGGATACCGCCAATACCTAGGTGCGGACGCAATCCAATGGCACTACGATGCAAATCCCAGCACAGAGGACATCGACGATGAACTTCTAGCCTACGCCCAGATTTGGGGAGCCTGGCCGGAAATCATCGTGGTCGACAACCTTTCCAACATCTACACCGGCGAGGCGGAACGATGGTCAGCCCTCGAAAAAGGTCTCGACTACCTGCACGACTTGGCCCGGAAAACCGGCGCGCTGATCATCGTCCTGCACCACGTGACCGGCGAGTTTGAAACCGGAACAGACCCTGTGCCGCTGTCCGGCCTTCGAGGGAAGGTCTCGAAGGTCCCTGAGCAGGTGCTGACCCTGTGGCGTGCCGGGGACGAACTGTTTCCAAAAATGGGCGTGGCGATCGTGAAGAACCGGGGAGGTAAAGCCGACCCATCAGGCCGATATCAGGCGTTCCTTAGCTGGGATTTGAGGACGGGGAGGCTGACATGAGCGCCGGAGAGAAGGCCTGCACGAGGTGTAAGAAGCGGAAGAAGGGCGCCGAGTTCCATCGAAACGCGAGAAACCCTGACGGCCTCCAGACCTACTGCCAGGAATGTGCGCGAGAACTGCGCCGCAAGATTCCATCCTGGCGTAAATACGGCCTCACGGATCACGATTTCGAGACCATTCTAGCCTGGCAAGGGTATAGCTGCGCCGTCTGCCAACTAGACCTGTCGGATGTTACCGGGCGGGGGCGCGGTGTCGATCACGACCACGCATGCCATCCCCTGGCGAGCGGTTGCGGAATCTGCGTCCGGGGGATTCTCTGCCGCGACTGCAACGTGATCGAGGGGTACTACAGGCCAGATTCTGGACTAGCCATCCCACAGATCGACGCCTACAGATCTACCCACGCTGACCGCATCGCGCAGGGAATCCGCCTCACAGACTGGATCGAGCAACAGAACCCCCCGGAGAGGCTAGCCGCATGACGTCGCCTGAGATGGTCTCTTTCGTCGAGATGATCGCCCCCGCCGAGTGGGACCTTCGCGGAATCATGGAACGCGAAGGGGTCCGCCTCGCCAGGGCAGCCGAACTCGCCATGATGCGAGACGGCCACACCACCGCACCGGAAGTGCACCGGGACGGTTGTTACATCTGCGAAGACCCGGAATTCGCGCAGATGGGAATGCCTCTCTGTAAGCCGTGCCCCCGGTGTGTCTCGAAGGGTGAGGCGGGAGGCGGGCACGTTCCGGCCGACGACACCGTCTGTACGGACTGCGGAACCGACATCGAATTTGAGTAGAAGGGGAGGCTCATGCCTCGAATCATTGACAACGAAACCATCACCGTCGAGTTCACCCGTGACGAACTCCGATTCCTGCTGCGCCTCACCTCGAAGGCCTACGGTCGGGATTGGCTCAGCAGGGCCGACGACGCCACCGCGATCCGGATCGTCGACGAACTTGACCCGCTCGGACGGCTCACAGGCGGCATCGACCTTCACGCGGCCGACCTTGGCTGACATCCGTGTCGACCGGGTAGTCACGACCACCCTGGTTCTTTCCCAGGATGAGGCTGTGTGGATCGCTCAGGCCCTGGCCGCAGCAGCGCAGAACGGCGCGTGGCGAACCCCGGAGCCGGCGGCATTCGCGGTCGCCATGTCACAGCGCCTGATGACTGAGCTGGTACCGGCCACGTGAGCCACCCGAGCAAGATTCGCGGCACCCGATGGGAGTCCGCGGTCCGGGACTACCTGCGAGAGAACTTCCGGGACTTCGGGGCTGCCAGGCCGGAGGACATCGAACGCAACGGGGATGTGCATGGGCGCCTCGATCAGGGTGACATTCGCGGCGTTACCGGTTTCGTCATCGAATGCAAAGACGAAGAGAAGATCAGGCTTGCCGGTTATATGGCGGAGGCCAAGAGGGAGCGCGAGAACGCTAATACGCGCTATTACGCTGCCGTCGTCAAGGCTCGACGGAAGACCGTCGAACAAGCCTATGTAGTGATGGAACTCGACCAATTCCGCGAGATCGTGAGAGATCTACGCGGCTACCACGTCAGCTAAGGGAAGGAAACCGTCATGGCTCGACTCTCCTATCAGTCGCCTCCGCCCGTCGAGGGAATTCTGTTCGACATCGGGGACAGTATCTCTCGTGACGAACTGAAGCGACTTGTCGACGAGGCGCCCCCCGGCGCGGTCCTCCGCTTCCGCCAGGCTGCCGCCAGCGAGTATCACGACTTCGAGCTGCACATTGAGCGGTGAGCGATAAGCCCGACATTCGGGCAGTCCTCGAATTTTACGACGGGACAGTACCGGAGCGCGGGGGGTGGGCGAAAATGAAATGCCCGTTCCATGAGGATCGTCTACCCTCCGCCTCCGTCAACCTCACCGAGAACGCATTCAAATGCCACTCAGGATGTGTGAAGGGCGACGCCTACAACCTGGTGATGTGGAGGGAGGGACTCGATTTCCCTAGTGCCAGACGCTTCATACAGGAGGTCGTTGGAGCAGGCGTGCCAGACCTACCAGGAGGCGCTACGGGCAGAACCCCTGGTTCACGAATACTTGACGCTCCGGGGGATCACCGGGGACAGCGCACAATTTTTCAGGCTGGGATTCGTCGCCGAGCCCTTGACGGGTCATGAGGACGTCCGGGGCCGCCTGGCAATCCCCTACGTGACACCAACCGGTGTTGTTGGTTTCAAGTTCCGGGCGATGCCTGGCCTGAGTGCCACAGACACGCCGAAGTACCGGGGCCTGCCCGGGGCGGCACCGCGGCTTTACAACGCCGGAACCCTGGCCTACGCCGCTGGCACGGTGGCGATCGTCGAAGGCGAGCTAGACGCCATTGTTACACAGCAGGAAACCGGCATCCCAGCCGTTGGGATTCCCGGGGTCGATACCTGGAAGGCGTACATGGCCCGATGCTTCGCAGGCCTCGACGTCTACCTGATTCCCGACCACGACCCGGTCAACCCGCGAAGCGGTGAACGGCCAGGCGAGAAACTGGTGAAAACCCTCACGGAGGCAATCAGCGGCCTGGTCGTGGTCCGCCTCCCGGAAGAGAAGGACGATCCGACAACGTTCGTGCTCCGCGAAGGCGGCGAGGCACTCTGCGAAAGGCTAGGCATTGGAATCTGACGCCGCCACGGCGGAGCTGCACCGGGCAGCGAACCTGATCACACGGCCTGGTGAGCCTGCCTTCGAGAGCCTTTACGACACGGCGCAGGACATCGCAGGGTACGGCGCGATCCTCGCCCTGGTCTTGTCCGGGGAGTGGCCAGGCGTCGAGCCGTGACCGCCTTTCTCATCGTCTCAGCAGTGATGATCGCGTTCTTCGGGGGAATCGCGATAGCAGGAACCTACCTCGACGCGCAAGACCAAAAGCGAAGGAGAGCAGTACGTGAGCAGTGGCCCCGATTCCTTTCCGGCCTGGCCGAAGACCCCCCGCCTTTTCCGCGAGATGGTGATCACGGAGAAGATTGACGGCACCAACGCCCTGGTCAGTATCTGCGCCATGGGCGCATCCGAGCCCGAAGACGAGGGACGCACGCATTGGGAGACGGTGACCAACTCGGCGTTCACTTCCCGTGACGGGGTTCTCTGGGAAGTGCGGGCAGGCTCGCGGAAGCGCTGGATCACTCCGGAGAACGACAACTACGGGTTCGCCGCGTGGGCCCTGGCCAACGCCTTCGAGCTGTCCAAGCTGGGATCGGGCAACCACTACGGCGAATGGTGGGGCAAGGGCATCCAGCGAGGCTACGGCCTCGACGAACGCCGATTCTCCCTGTTCAACGTCGGCCGGTGGTCCGGCGAGACGCTGCCCGCCTGCGTCGGCCTGGTGCCCGTGCTCGACAGCGGCGGCACCTTCGACACCGGCGTCATCGACGACGCCCTGTGGGACCTGGAATCCACGGGTAGCCGGGCAGTCCCCGGATACAACCGGCCCGAGGGAATCATCGTCTACCACGCTGCGAGTCACCACCTTTTCAAGGTGCTGATCGAGAACGACAGTCAGCCGAAGGTAATTCGCCAGATTGCCTAGGTGGCGCACCATCCTGTGCTGGCCTGACACACACGTCCCTGACCAGCACACAGCCGCTGTCGAGAACCTGACCGCGTTCGCGGCAGAGTTCAACCCCGATCGACTTCTGATTCTCGGCGATTTTCTCGACATGAAAGGCCCGGCCCGTTGGAGCCGGGGCCTGGCAGAGGAATACCAGACAGACCTACAGGCAGACTGTGACACCGGGGTAAAAATCCTCGAAAACATCCGCGCGGGTTATGGTGGGCCGATCGATTTCGTCGAGGGCAACCACGAAGCGCGGATACGCCGCTACCTGGCCCAGTACGCGCCCGCCCTTCGGGAACTCCGCTCCTTGCAGCTCGAAGCCCTGCTGAACTTCGAAGACCTCGAAATCTCCTACCGGCATCAGCCCTACAGGCTCGGTGACGGTTGGGTGGCGATCCACGGCGACAAGATAGCCGCCTACGGGGGCGGGTCGGCTTTGAAGATGGTTCGCCAGTTCGGCGCATCGGTCGTGCAGGGCCACACACACCGCCTGGCGGTCGTCACCGAGTCCCGGGGCTACCGGGACCGTCAGCAGTCCCTGACTGGCATGGAATGCGGCCACCTGTCCGACCTGAGTAAGGCCAGTTACGTCGGATTTGGTAGCGCCAACTGGCAACTCGGCTTCGGCTTGCTGCACCTCGACGACACCGGCCGGTCAGCGCCGGAAGTATATCCGATCCACCCTGACGGCTCAATCCTGGTTCAGGGCGTCGAATATCCGGCGCCTGACTTTTCCGAGTTCGACCGACTGATTGGGGTTGAAAATGACGGTCACGCTAGCTGAGCGGAAACGGTGGTCCGCCTATTTCTTCCTCCGTCTGATTCAGGGCAGGCCCGTTTACACGGGCACGGTCAGCCCGGAGGAACGCGCCCGACGCAGGGCGAAGGGGAAGGCGCAGCGCGCCGCGCGTCGAGCAGGAAGGCGCGCGTGATCACCCTCGACTCGCCGGAGTACCTCGACGCCCGCACCTGGTCATCGGCCACGGAAGAGAACCTGTTGCGCCGCCTGAACTACACGCCGCCCGTCGAGGCGGACGAATGGACTGCCTACTACGGGCCGAAGGCTGCCGCCCTAGGTGTCGTGTTCGCCAGGGCGAACCCCGGCGTGGTCAGCGCGGACGACGTGGCGCAGACCGTCATGGCCTACCTGTGGGAGCACCGCGACCGGATCGATTGGGACGACACCAACCTGATCAACGTCATCATGCGTCGAGCTGCCGAACGGTACTGCTCCGGCGAACGGCGGCAGCGTCTCATGAGAACCGACCGGTGGGTGTACCTCCCTGATCACGTCCGGGCGTTGCTGCCGGTGTTCTTCGAAGACGTCACCAGGTGGTCAGACGCGCCGATCCCCGAAGGGGGCGAGTCGGTCATCCCCGGCAACGGGCAGGGCGAAGCCCTGGCAGGTGTCCTCGACATCGCCCGTGTCTGGCCGCGCCTGTCCGACTCCAACCGTCGGGCCCTGGTCGCCCGACACCTCGAAGGCGGGGAATTCGGCGACAAGGCAGCACAGCGAAGGCATCAGCGCGCGGTTGACGCGCTCACCGAACTGCTGAACAGGAGCCAGATTTGAGCGACCCGAAATGGGGGCCCACCGGGCCGGAGGTCTACAGGAGAACCTACAGCCGACCGTTGCCGACCGGCGGACATGAAGACTGGGAGGCCACCGTTTCCCGCGTCGTAACGGGAAACCTGATGCTCGTCTACGGCGAGCCTGAGAAGTGGCCCCGGGAGATCCGGCAAGAGGCGGATAGGATCCACAGCCTGATCTACACCTTCAAGATTCTTCCGGCAGGTCGGCATCTGAAAATGTCCGGGGTTCCGGGCCGGCAGTATCTTTTCAACTGCCATGTGTCCGGATGGGTCAGCGATCTCGCCGAGCATTTCGTGTTTACGTATCTTCGCTTGGCTGAAGGCGGGGGCGTAGGGGCAAACTACTCCAGCCGCTTTACCTGCCGATACAGCATCGTGTCGCCCGTTGAGGTTCACGTTGTGTGCAACGACGCGCATCCTGACTATGCGGAGCTGCGAGACGGTGGCCTTCTGTCTACGGTCTTCACGGCGGACGCCGTGGCAGATGTCGACGTGGAGGACTCCCGGGAGGGATGGGCGGACGCGCTAGCGCTCGTCCTCCGCCGAGCTGAGCTAAACCACCACCTTGCCGGGGGCCAGGCCGGTCCCATCGTCGTGGACGTCTCCCGCATCCGCTTCCGCGGGGCGCCCATTAAGGCGTTCGGTGGCACGGCCTCCGGGCCGGCACCGCTGGCGCGAATGCTTCTACGCACGGCCGAAATCTTGTCGGGCTGCGCCGTGGAGGGCTTCGGCGCCATTGAACCTCTGGACGCGATGGAGATTGACCAGGCGATAGCCGAATGTGTTGTGAGCGGCAACGTCCGGCGCTCCGCGCGCATGTCCATCGTTCACTGGCAAGACCCACACATTCGCGAGTTCATCGCCTGCAAGAGCGATCCGGGGGCGCACTGGACCACGAATATATCCGTCGAGATCGACGACGATTTTGTGGCTGCGGTGAATGACGACTTCCACCCTCGACGGATCGAAGCTATGGCCGTCCTGGAACAGGTCGTTACCGGCATGCTGACCAACGGTGAGCCGGGGCTCTGGAATTCCTCCCTGTCCGCCCATGGCGAGGTAGGCGAAGTGATCGCCACCAACCCTTGCGGGGAAATCGCGCTCGAAGCGTGGGAAAACTGCAATTTGGGCCATGTCAACCTTGACGCGTTCGTCGACAAACAGGGGTTCTACGACCACGCGGCGTGCCTCGAAGCGCACCGGCTCATGACCCGATTCCTGATCAGGGCGACGTTCGGTGACATCACCTCGAAGGCGCAGGCCGAAGTGGTGGCACGTAACCGGCGAATCGGTGTCGGGCACTTCGGCGCCCAGGGCTGGTTGGTCAAGCGAGGCATTCGCTACTCGAAATCCTGGCAGGACTACCCGACACGGCACTTCCTTCGGGCAATGCAGGACACGGTACGGGCCGAGGCACGTGAATACGCCTTCGCCCTGCGAATCCCGGAGCCCGTCAAATGCACCACCGTGGCACCCACGGGAACCGTGGCGAAACTGCCCGGACGCAGCGAAGGGTGGCATCCCATCTACGCCCGGGAATTCGTCAGGCGCATCCGCTACGGCCTCGACGACCCCCGGGAGGCTGCGGAAGTCGAGGCGCTGCACGACGCCGGCCACACCGTCGAGCCGTGCATCTACAGCCCCCGAACGCTGGTCGTTTCCATCCCAACCCGTGACCCCCTGGTCGCCGAAGTCATCGCCGCAGGCGGTGACCCGTCCATCGTCGAGGCGGCGAACGAAATCAGCCTGCATGACATGCTCTCCGTGCAGGCCATGGTTCAGGAATGTTTCGCCGATAACGCAGTGAGTTTCACGGTTAACGTCGAGCCGGACCGCGAGCAGGGCATCGCGCTTGCCCTTGGACATTCCAACGTACTGCCAGCCCCGGACCGTGTCCGCGAATTCATCGACACCATGGCGCCTGCCCTTCGGAGTTTGAAGGGCACAACGGTCATGCTCGACGGTTCGCGGGCGCAGGCGCCCTACGAACGGATCACGGCGGAAGAGTACGAGGCTGCCACGTTCAAGGCTGTGGATGACGGTTTCGATGAGAATTGCGCCTCCGGCGCCTGCCCGATCTGAGAGGGACGGTTTGAAAGCTACGATCATCGCTCACACCGTGGTCACGCCCGGATTCTTCGAGGCGGTACGAGCCGAAGGCCTGCGCACACTGGCGAGCCTTCCGGACGCTCACCTACTGACGGAGTTCGCCGGACGCGAGTGTTACCAGTCCTGGACCAATCCGGCAGGGCGCACGAACCATGGGTACATCGGCCACCTGATCGACCAGGGCCATGAAAGCGTCTTCGAGCACGCGACAGTGACGTTCCGGCTGACATCGGTCAGCCGTTCCCTTCTCACCGAACTGACCAGGCACAGACATCTGTCGTTCTCCGTCCAGTCTCAGCGATATGTAGACGAGTCGGAAGCGTTCGTGATCGTTCCGCCCGATCTTCGGGATATCGAAGACAGGGAGGTTCTTGTAATCCTGAACGACGCAGCCCGGGGCGCACTGGATTCCTACGAGACGATCGTTGATCGCCTCACCGTCGAGCATGGATGGACCCGGAAAAAGGCGCGGTCAGCCGCGCGGGCTGTCCTGCCGAACATGACCGAAACAAGGATCGTTGTCACAGGAAACCATCGTTCCTGGCGTGAGGTCATCCGAAAGCGCGCCGCGCCCGGGGCCGACCGTGAGATCAGGGACCTTGCCGGAATGCTGCTGCGTGAACTCCGCGCCATCGCCCCGGCTCTCTACCAGGACATGACCGACAACGACAATGGGGGCGGAAATGCTTGACTGGAGAGGCGTGCCGATCGAAATCGGTTCCCGGATTCTCTGGTCGGGCGGCTACTACCCATCGCCCCGACTCGGCAAGGTCATCGGCATTAAGGGTGGCCGAATTTCCGCACAGGCGGACGTTGCCGGCGACGAGCGGAACCCGGGGCGTACCAACGGCCTATTCCCGTTCC
Source organism: Parafrankia sp. EUN1f (assembly GCF_000177675.1). GTDB lineage: Bacteria > Actinomycetota > Actinomycetes > Frankiales > Frankiaceae > Parafrankia. The sequence continues at coordinate 50,831 of NZ_ADGX01000004.1, read as the reverse complement.
GGGTTACCGTCATTGACCGCCTGCCAGGCGAGACGGATTGAGAGTCCTTGTAACCGGCTCCCGCGACATCGTCACCGGGAGCATCGTCTATCGGGCCCTCTTCGAAGAGCATGCGACCGCACCAACACCCCTAACCCTGGTCGTGGGTGACTGCCCCACCGGGGCGGATTTCCTCGCTCGGCATTGGGCGGAGGCGGTGACCCGTCTCGGCTCGAAGGTCCACGTCGAGGTTTTCACGGCCGACTGGGACACCCGTGGAAGGGCCGCAGGGCCGGAGCGCAACGCCCGGATGGTCGCCAGCGGGGCGGATATCTGTCTCGCCTTCTACAAGCGTGGTGCGGGCAACCGCGGCACCTCGAACTGTGTACGTCTTGCCCGCGCGGCGGGCATCCCCGTTACCGAATCTTGGGAGTCTGTATGAAGCTCGAATACACCAACCTGCCCGACGGCCCCGACCACAGCGAAGGCGTCGAGGGCCTGGCCGACGGTGTGAAGTTCTGCGCGCTGCTCACGCGCCATGGGGACGTCATCGTCATGACCGGCTCGACGGAGAGCTACGGCGGATGGGTCTACCGCGCGGCGCTGCCGGAAGGCACGACGTTCATGGGCGCCGTGCGCCTGGCCCTCGTCGAATGGCGGAACACCACCCGCGCCGCGGTGGCCGTGTGACCACGGACGACCAGGTGACCGACTGGAGAGGCTCGCCGATCGTCGGGGGCTCCCTGGTCATCTACCCGGGGCGGCAGGGCTCCGCCCAGTGGATCACGGAGGCAAGGGTTGTCGAGGTCGGGCCGAAGGCAACCCGCGTGCTCAGGCTGCGGCAGTACCTCTACCGGCTTCGCACCGTCGAGCCGAAGGAAGTCACGGTAGCCACGGAGAACCTGACCGTCGTTGGGGTCGCCGATGCTGTGTGACGCCCGCGGCGTCGAGCTGAGACCAGGGCTCGAAGCCATCTATGCCATGCCGACCGGCATCAGCGCTGCATACATGCTCAGGGTGTCGATCGTCGAGGTCGGGGCCAAGACCACAAAAATCATGATCCTCGACGAACCGACCGACGGATGGGCCACCTACCAGGCAGGCGAGATCAGGCGCGCCTATCCGTCGAGGTTGGCCGTTGCCGTCGCCTGACCGGCCGGACTGGGATACCTACTTCCTCGACATCGCACGGGCGGTTGCCGCCCGGGGCGACTGCACCCGCCGGCAGGTTGGCGCGGTGCTGGTCAAGGGCTCCCGCGTCCGCTCGACGGGGTACAACGGCACGGCGCCAGGGCGGCCCGGATGTCTGGCGGGCGCCTGCCCGCGCGGGCGGAAGACCACAGTCGAGGTGCCTGCCGGCAGCCCGTATGACGACTGCATCGCCACCCATGCGGAGGCGAACGCGCTGTTGTACGCGGACGGTCGGCAGGACACGGAAGGCTCGACGCTGTACCTCACCACCGAGCCGTGCGCCTGGTGCCAGAAGCTGATCCGTGCTGCCGGTGTGGCGCAGGTCGTCTGGCCCGGATGTCGGATCATCGCCCCATGAGAAAAGGCGGCCCTTCGGGGCCGCCTTTTTTCGTTTGGGGTCACGGCTCGCCCTGCGGCAACCATTGCCGCAGTATGCGGCCTATTTGGTGAAGCTGAATTTTGACACGCTCATGCGCGCCGTGGCCTTCGGCGCGTGGCGTTTAATCTCGTAAATGGAGTCCCGGCCCTCGTTGAGAATTGTCACGCAACAGGCCGAATGCTGTTCTAGCGTCGCTTCGGCGATCGCCCTTAAGGTGAGTCCCTCCACGGAACTCGGCGGTAGGAAATGCTCGACAGGTCTTTCGTTGTCGCGCTCAACGACGACGTACAGCACTGCTCGCCCGTCAGTCGAGGTCGTGGAGACAGTCAGCGACCCGCTGCAACGCAACGAGATCAACCCTGCCGATATCGAATACCTCTATCTCAGGATGGGGGATCGTCGTTGGAGCACGGACCGGTAGGCCGCTGGCCGTACGAGGAACGGGCACCCCTTCGGCCCCGGTCGGACTGTCCTGGCGCATCCGACTACCGTTCGCCGTCACGGGTGACCGTCTCGGTAAGGCCGTAGCTGTCAGAGAGGATCTCGACGCGGGTCACGGTCGGGTCTTCCGCCAGGGCCCGACGGACGACGTCCGGCAGGTCGACATCCCGCGTCGTCCGCCAGGCGGGGACGTAGAAGATGGCCCCGGCCGTGCCGGGGGCGCCCACGATGTTCAGGTAGGGCATGGCACGCCGCCTGTGTCGGCCAGGGGTTCGCCGTTGGCGTCGAGGATGCGGACCCGCGCAGCCCGGGGTAGTGAGCTGACTAGGCGGCTTGCTAGTGCCGGCAGGTCTGCGTGGCGGAGCACGTCAGAGCTGACCATCGTCGACGTCGGCTCTCGACTGTCCAGGTACGTCAGGATGACCATCATGGGCGGTCCGGTGCCGCCGGCATGGCGTGCCTTCCGAGGAAGGCGCGTTCGCGGCGTACCGCGCTTCCGGCGATGGGCTTCTCTCTGGTCATGATCCGAGAGCCTGCGTCGTCTGTCAGCTCGACGGAGCGCACCCCGGGCTCCGATATGGCTTCGGCGACGAGTTTCTCAATGCCCATGGCCATGACTTGCGGCCAGGCAAGGAAGGTGATCTCTGGTCTACCCTCCGACCCCCTGCTCACGCGCACGTACGGCACCCGTCACCCTCCCCGCTGTAGGGCCCCCGGGCACACCGGCGTCGGCGGCGGCAGTGTGCCCAGGGGTGTCTAGGTGGGCGCACCGATCGCACGTTGCTTCCCCAAGCTCCGGTGCGCCCTGATCAGACCCTGACAGGCCACCAAGCGTGACGGAACGGCCACACGGTCCCCTTGCTGCCGAGACCACTTGGCGCAACTAGGCCATGGCGCCCTACCTCGTGCGGGCGTGCGTACCCTTGTTATTGGAGAGGGGATCCCATGGATGACGTCGGCACACGACTTGCGCAAGTCCGCAGACGACGGAACATGACCCAGGAAGAGCTAGCGGAGCGGTCCGGCGTCAGCGCGGATGTCATCCGCAGGCTTGAGCAGGGCCGGCGGAGCGGCGCTCAGCTGCGCACGCTCGGCGCGCTTGCTCGCGCGCTGGACGTGAGAACGTCCGACCTGCTCAGTCAGGATACGGAACTCGATCATTTCGACAATGGCGACACGGCTACCTTGCTCGACGTCCGACGAATCCTCTTTCCCGCGTTCGGGACGGACGGAATACCGGACGGAGCCCCTTCAACGACAGAAGATCTACAGGTGCGAATTGACCGTGTACGGGCAGGGTACGACAGCGGCGACTACCATGTGACCCTCGCTGACCTGACGGAACTACTTCCGGCCGTAGAGCGTCACGTACGAGACAATCCGTCGTCCGAAGCGTCACGGATAGCGGCTCTCGCCTATCGAACCCTTTCGGGGGTTTTGATCCAAATCCGCCATGACGATCTGGCTCGGGATGCGGTCCAGCGCTCCCTAATCCACGCGGAGCGCGCAAGTGATCCGGTGCTCTATGCTCGCTGCGGCGAGCATGCCCCATGGATCATGATCCTTCATGCTCGGTTCGCCGATGCGGCAACGTCGTCACTACATCTTGCCCAGATGATCGAACCTCCGATATCCAGCACCGACCGGGACCGGCTCGACGTCTACGGCCGGTTGTGCGTGCAGGCGTCAGCCGCCGCAAGCAGGGATGCCGACACTTCCACGGCCGAGGAGGCGGTATCGCTCGCCCGCGCGGTTGCCTACCGGCTGGGTGGCGACCTGGTTTACCGGAAGCGGTTCGGTCCGGCGCATATCGCCGTCGCCGAATCCGAAAATGCAATCGTGATGGGCGACCCCGAAACGGCGCTCCGCATCGGTCGTGCGGTCCAGCTACGGGGCACCCCCGGAAAGCGTCACCTACTGACCATGGCAGAGTCTCAGGTTGCTTTGAGGGACTACACGGGCGCGATGACAACCCTTGGCTCAGCGCGGTCACTCGCACCCGAGTGGCTGAAACACCAGCGTCTTGGTCGCCGAGTGGTCCGTGACCTGCTGGACGTTGTACCGGTCCGCACGGCCAGGGAGAACGGGCTAGCAGATCTCGCAACCGACATGGGGCTACGCCCGTAGAGGAGTCGCCCACATCTGGGCACAAAAAACGGGCACCCCCGAAGGGGTGCCCGTTCGTGTCTCTAGAACCGTCCAGCGTGCACGTTCGTCGACCAGATCTTTTGCAGCTGCACCGTCTTCCCCGGCCGTGGGGCCGCCCACATCGTCCCATCCCCGGCGTAGATGCCGACGTGGTAGATGGCGTTCGTCGAGCCGAAGAACACCAGGTCACCAGGCCTGATCTCCGACCAGGGGATTTTGGTGCTGGCGTCGTACTGCTGCTGTGTCGTCCGGGGCAGGGTCACACCGGCCAGGCCGAAGACGTACTGAACGAGCCCTGAGCAGTCGAACCCCCCGGGGCTCTCCCCGCCGTACACGTACGGCGTGCCCTCGAACTGGGCAACCAGGGCCAGAACCCGCGACGCCAGGCCGTCATCCGTGGACACGACCGGCTCAGGCTCGACAGTGGGTGCCGGTGCATTGTCGGTCGTCACAGGGGCCACATCGACGGCGGGTGCGGGTGGCTGGGTGGGGGCAGGATTTTCCGTCGGCTCAGGCTCAGGCTCGACGACGGGCGCCTTCGAAGGGCGCACCACCGGCACAGTCGGAGGCTCGACGTACACCGGGACCGTATCCGTGGTGGCGCCGACCTCGACGGCCAGGCGGACCGGCGGTGCCGGAACCGCGGCCTGAGCAGGTGACGCGGGAACCGCCGCCGTGGCGGCAAGGGTCATGCCGACAGCGGCCGTGCGAGACGGTCCGATCCGTGGGGGTGCCGAGTGCCTACCCGTCGCTATCACCGTCCTTCGAAAACGGGGAAACCTTCGTCCTGGCAAGCTCACCCAGCACGAAGACCACAACGCCGCCAACTGCGGCGAGCAGAGAGTCCGACACGGCGATGCCGTGCGAGATCAGGAACCCGGACACCCATGTGACCGCGGCGCCCACGGCGACGCTCACCCTGACCGGCTCACGCCGGACGTAGTCGAGCGCATAGTCATACAGGCTTCGCAGCATGGCATCTCCAAATTGGTATGGACGATCGATGGTGTACTTTGGTACCGTCGGCGAACGCCAACAGGGAGGTTGCAGAAATGGCCGCGATGATGACAGAGAAGATGTTCGAGGCGCTGCTTGTGGTCGCTCGCGGGTACGCACACACCCGCGAGCAGGTGTTCGGCACCATTCACCCTGACGCCCGCACCGAGTTCTACGCGGACAGCGGCTCACACAACCGCCTGCGTGGCGGGACCATGAACGCGCTCATTTCCCGGGGCCTGGTGACGCGGGTAGACGTCCGCACCATTGGCGCGTTGGAGGTCTCCACGCTGGCCCTGACGGACGCCGGATGGCAGGCCTTGGCGGGCGCCTACGGCGTCGAGGTGCGACCGGCGGACGACCGGCCGACGGTGGTGGTCCTGAGCGCACGCCAGGCGGGCGGGTACGACTGCGTGAACTGCGGAACCGATCTCACGACCCCCGGGACCGTGTCCCGGCCGGTCGGCTCCTCACCGGTTGGCCAGGTGTTCGCCTGCCTGCCCTGTAGCGGGGCGCAGGCTGCACCCGTCGAGGCGGTCACGCTGACCGAAGACGAGGCCTACGCGCTGACGGTCTTCGCCAGGCACGGCGTGGTGCGCCCGGCCATGTTCGACATCACCCGTGGCGCGCTCTTCGGGTTGGCCATGCTGCGCCTGGTCACCTTCGATGGCCGGGCGTGGCACGCCACAGATGCCGGCCGCGCGGCCCTGGCCGAAGTCGAGCCGGTGTGACCGGCCGAAGGGCGGCCCCGTCGAGGGCCGCCCTTGCCGTTACCGCAGGTACGAGTGTGTGACGGGCCCGAAAACGCCGTCAGGCTTCAAACCCCGGGACACCTGGAACGTCTTGACCGCCTCCGTGGTCTTCGCGCCGAAATCGCCATCCACAGTGATCCGCAACGTGTGGTGGATCAAACGCGCCTGTACCCAGTGCACGAACGAATACTTTCCCTGCACGGGGTCCTTAGCGCCTTCCCACAGGGTGTAGGCCATCGGGGGTTCGTCGTACGTGGCCCCCGTCGAGGCGGGGGCGACAGAGCCCCACTTCGAGGCGTCGATCAGGCCAGGGTCGCCGTGGTCGTTCCCGGGCACCTGCGAGTGCCCGAAGTGCCCGGACCTGCCCCACGCGCCACGCTGCCCGTTGTTCAGGCCGTAGCTCGACGGGTAGGCCTTCGGGCTGCCAGCGGGCCAGACGCGCGGCACACCCCAGCTGTCAAGCCAGGACAGAATCCGGTCAATCCCCACCATCGGCGAGTCCCGGAGCGGAGCACGCTCCGCCCTGCCAACCGCCTCGATCTGGATCACAACGCGGCCCTCACGGTTGCCCGAGACCAGGGCGCGCCCGCCGACGTTCGCGGGTAGGAGCTGGTACGTCTCGCCAGAGAACGGATCCCAGACGATGTGAGCGGGCCACTTCGCCATGTTGGCGCCGCGGGCAACCCCGCCGGCGGTACCTTGATCAGTCTCTGTGGAGTGCCACACGGCCACCGCGGGCCCGCCGAGCATGGCCAGGCCCTGTGACGACCGGTCGACACGCTGAGCACCAGGAAGCCAAAGATCTGCCATCGTGTTACCTCCGCCTCCGGCGCTGACGCCGTTCGATGGCGTCGAGCCGCTCAACCACCTGATCTAGGGTTTCCTGCATTCGCTCGACGCGATCCTTCATAGAACCGCCACCGTTGTTTTCGAGCTGACGGGTTCTGTCCTCGACACGGTCAACGAAATCGAAGAACCGTCGAGCGCCACGCCACAGCTTCCCGACCAGGGTGGCGATAGCGGCAACGGCCGTTGCCGCCGCCCCGGTCGTTAGCACAATCTCCAGAGTCGTCACGACCTGGTAACCCACGCATCAGACTGGAACCGGGAGAAAACCACCGAGCCGGATGCGCCACCCACACCCTGTGTCAGCTTGTACGTCTGCGTTCCCGCGCTCGACGCATACCACTTGAAATACAGGGACAGCTTTTGAATCGAGTTGCCATCCGACGTCCCACCTTCGGAAGGCACCGTTCGGACCGACGTGCCCGACGGCACCTCTAAACCGAGAGAGGCATAAATCGCCTGGCCTGCCGTGGCAGCCCGGACAGAACACGTAGCAAACACCTCGATAATTGACGGGCCCGTGGTCACGATCGCCGAAGAGTCGAGGTAGGTGCCCGACGTGCCCGACGCCTTCGTAACATCTGCGGCGAAATCGTAGGTGAACCTGGTAAGCGTCGCGTTGAACATCACCCAGGACGTTCCGTTGTACTTCATAACGGCGCCGGTGTTCGTCTCATAGATCAGAGTGCCCGTCGGGATACCCGTCGGGCGAGTCGTGGACGTGCAGGTGATGACCGTCTGATCACGCACGTACGTGTTCATGTCAGCCGCCGAGAGAATATCCCCGTTGGCCCACGTCTTCCGGGGCATGACCCTCCCTTATCCGAGTGCGTTGACGTCGAGACGGCCGGAGCCCAAACGGAACATCTCCGCAGGCGTCGGAACGGTCGTCAGATTGAATTCACACGTCCATGAGTCGCGCGTGACCCGATGGCTAATACCCTGAACCACTGCCTGTTGGGAGACAGTGCCGGCAACATAGTGCCGGGCGACGTGCGCCATGTCCCACATGGTCAGGCCGAGAATCAGGGCCGCCTGATCAGGCTGACCTGCAACGTTCGTAGAGATCGACTCGAAGCGGAGCGTCAGGTCTTTGAAATAGCGCACCAGGCGGGCGGCAAGCCCCGTGGCCCCTGAGTCGTCGAGGTGATACGTCTCCCTCGACTGTGACCGGCGCCGGTTCCGGTCGATCGACGCCTGATCGTACTGGTTGACCTCGACACCGGACGGGATTTTCACCGTCCAGTCGTTCCACACCGTCCGAAGGCTGTAGGTGGCCCGGAGCGCCTCATACTCGATTTTCGCAACGCCTGGCAGGTCAGAGAAGTACGCCTGTGCCGTGACGGACCGGGGCCGTGTCAGCAGCGCGTCGCGCCCGTAGAACACGAGGGTGCCGTACGCGGACGGGAACAGAAGCCCATCCTCTGTCATCGCGATCTTCTGCGCCGTGGCTAGGGCAGCCTCGCCCCAAACCGTGGAGGCCAGGACAGCGGAGCCTGCGGCAAGCTCCGCTCGGGACAGGTCGAACCCGACGACGTCGAGCACGCGGGCCAGGCGCGCGCCTGGCAGGTCACTCTCATACTGCGCCGCCGGCAGCTCCGCCAGTTCGGCGCCGCCCAGGGCGGCAAGGAGGTCGACGCAGGACAGCGTGACCGTGGGCGAGTAGCCAAGCTCGAAGTCGACATCTTCGATGGTGCCGAACCAGATCGGGAAGTCTTCCCCTGCGACCTCACCGCGGATGCGGATCGGGTTGCCTGCACGCAGGTAGGCCTGTAGCGGCGAGAACAGGGGGTCAACCTGACCATCCGCGTTGTCCAGAACCAAGGTCGCCTTTCCGACGTCCACAGGGTCAAGCTCGGACGACCGGCCGGCGGCCGTGGACAGCTCGACGACGTGCTCTGAGATGTCGAGCCACTCGCCTCCGTCCGGGCCCAGGACGCCCGTGCCCAGGGCATCAGAGCCCAGGGTGAAGTACGGGCTATCCGTCGAGACTGCGGCAACCTGAATCTCGACAATGCAGACAGCACCGCGGGTCTCGGCAAGCTCGATCGGGATGTCATCGTCTACGCCGTAATACCCCTGGCCGTAGTAGCCGGTGCCGTAGCCACCTAGGGCCATGAGCTACCCCCTAGGCCGGAGCGATCGTGGTCACGGTGCCGGCGCTGCCGCGCCACTTCAGGGCTCCCGCCTCGACGTAGAGGAACCCGCCGTTCGCGGGGTTCGTCGAGGGGGCCGCGGTGCCGTTGGCAATGGCGATGCCGACCAGGCCGTCAGCCGGATCGGCTGCCGAGCCGACCCGAAGCGTGTCCGCGTAGGTGTCCCACCATCGAATGGGTTGCTTCGAGGTCGCACCGGCCCGCCGGCCGGTGATGCCGTTCGACGTTCCGGCTCGATACCCCTGCACGTAGATCATCGCGTTGTCGATGTTCACCGGGTTGTACAGGTTGGTGAACTGCGAGTTGGTCACCGTATTGTTTCGGACCACCCATCCGAACACGGTCAGCCGGCAGTTGTCCTCGATCTTGACGCAGGCGAACGGCGCGTTTGAAAGGTTCGTCGAGTAGATGAAGCAGTTCTGTACCTGCAACCCGAAAATCATCGGGGCTGACTGGTCAAGAACTGTGATCATGCCTTCGTAGGCGCCGGTTGGTTCGCAGCCCTCGAAATGCAAGCCCACGATCGTAGGGTTCTCACAGCCGGCCAGAATCAGCGCCGAGCCGGAGAACTTCCCGTGCTCGATGTTGACCTGAGCCAGCAGGCCATCCGAAAAGTTCTGGAGGTAGATAGCCGCATAGGCGGTATCCCGCACCAGGTAGCCGGACACGTTGTTGTGAATGTAGATGTTCTGGAACGTCGATCCAGTGGACACGGCCGACGTCGCGGACAGATCGAACGCATAACGGCTGTAGCCGTTGACCTCGATATCCTGAAACCCGCACGACGCAAAGAATCCCGTCGTAAGGTTGATCGCGGTCGCGAACTTCGAGATGTGCAGCCGAGCGAACAGGCTCATGAAGCAGTTGGAGAACTCGATAGCGTTGCTGTTCGTCGCCGAATTCGGCTGCAACGTAGGCGTGGTCAGCGCCATATCGGTGATCTGGAAACCGTCCCCACCGGTCGCCAGGATGAAACACTGCGTGTTCGCGGTCACCTGGCGGATAGTGGTGGTTCGGAACCCGGAGCCGTAGATCCTGGTGTTGTTGGGGACGTTCAGCGCCGCTGAAATCTTGTAGGTGCCAGGCGGGAAGTAGAGTAATCGGGTGACGTCGAGCGCAGCCTGAATAGCCGCGGTGTCGTCCGCCACCCCATCACCCACGGCGCCGAACGACACCACGTTACCGGGGGTTTCGGACAGGTCTTCGAGGGCCGTCACGGCGTTCGCCAGGCCGGTAAGCGCGGTGTTGTTCTCCGTGCCCCACGTGTTGAACGAGCCCCCGATCACGGGGAGAGTGATAGCAACCAAGGAAATCCCTCACACAGTTAGTTCACGGCCTTCGCGGCGCAGAGCCTCACGGACGGCCGTCCGGACCTTGTCTGTAAGGTCCCTTTCGGCGATGACCGACCCGGCCTGAATCGACACGTGGATTGCCCTGCCGCCGGAGGCGGGCACCTTCGAAAGGGGGGTCACCTGCGCACCACGGCTCAGGCTGACAATCTCCGGCTCCCCGCCGTCACCCACGACCGCGAGACCGGCCCGCTGGATAACCCCGCCTTCGGCGAGCATCGGAATCTGAGGCACAGAGAAGCCCTTGCCACCGATTCCGGGAACCCATCCGGGCGCCTTAAAGGAAATCTCGCCAACGCTCGAATTCCACGCCTTAGCGATGGCGTTAAATCCAGCCTTGAAAGGCGCGAGCAAAATTGACGCGACGGTGGCAAGGGCCGACGTCAGCGACGCTGGCAAACCCTGGAACCAGGACAGAACGGCGAGGCCACCATTCTTTATGCTGGTCCAATGCGTGGCGATGGCGATCACGGCTGCGCCAATTGGTCCGGTGAGGAAGCCGAGTATCAGCTTCCAATGGTCCCGCACCCAGTCGACCACGCCCTGAGCCGCGCCGACGATGAACCCGGTTACCGAGTTCCACACGGCGACCGTGGCGCCCCAAATTTGATCCCAGTATTTGATGACCAGGAACACGAGACCGGCTATGACTGCTATGACGATCGCTACCGGCCCGATGGCGATTAGCCAGGCTGCGGCCATCTGCGCGCCGCTGGCCAGAGCCTGTAAGCCGGCCCAAACCCACCGGGCCCCCATCATGACCAGGGCTCCGACTTGGGAGGCTGCGGAGGCGATTGCCGACGCCTGAGCTGACACCCACGCCGCAACCTGCTTCGCTGCGGAAATCGTCGCCTGCACACCGGCGCTGATCAGCGCCGGAATCAGCAGCGCGGTCAGGATCACGGCGATGACCTTTAGCGGGCCCTGATTGTTCTGAACCCAGGTCGCGAACCCGGTCAGTGCGGGAATCAGCCTGCGCTCGATCACCGGTACGATCTTGTTTCCGACGACATCCACGAACGTGGACATGACCTGACGCTTAAAGGTTTCGAGTCTTGCACCCGCGTTGTCGTTCAGGGTGGTGTTGACCTGTTCCATGGCGCCTGCGGTATCGCCGAGTTCGCGGGTGGCCGTCGACAGATCGAGCCCGTCGAGCGCTCCCTGTAGGTCTTCCGCCTTCGTGCCGAAAAGGCCTAGCTCGATCTGCGCCTTCTGGGTGGGGTCCTTCACGTCGCCTAGGCGCTTGATTAGCTCGCCGAGGGTGTCATGCGCGGTCTGCCCGCCCGCGTTGATGGCGTCCTGAACCGTCTTCGAGTCGAGGCCTAGCGCCTTGACCGCGTCCACGGTCGGCTGCCCCATCCCCTGCAACATCAGCGTGGTCTCTTTGAGCGCGTCCGCGACCGTGTCAGAGTCGCGGGCACCAGCCTTAAGGCCCTGAGATAGGAGACCCATCGTTTCCTGCCCGGAAAGGCCCAGAGCTCGGAAGATCGTTGGATACTCAGTGAAGGTATCCATAAGATCATCGGCCTTATTGACGCCCTGCTGCATGCCCCTGGTCAGAAGGTCGAACGCCTCATCCGCGCTCTTCGCGAGACCGGTCTTAAGCATGGTCGACACGGCGCCGGACACGGTGGCCGTGTCCTGCTCGAAGACGGAGGCGAAATCCGTCAGCTTCCCGGCTACCCGCTCGATATCCGCATCGGCAGCGTCCTCCGGAATCAGCCCGTTCTGCCACACAGCCTTGACCGCATCCGCGGTGTCCTGAATCGACTCCCCGAACCCGTCGGCGTACAGGTTGCCGGCGGCGCTCCCCATGCTCTGCGCGAACTCGCCGGTTGCCCCAAGCTGAGCGTTCATCCGATCAATGACGCCCTCTTGGTCGATCGCGTCAGCGATCAACCCGGACACCTGCCCGGCAGCTGCGGCCAGGCCTGCAACTGCCAGGGTGCCGATACCTGAGAAGGCATCACCTGCTCGCCGGCTAGCCTCGTCTGCGGCGTCACCAACGTCCGAAAGGGCGTTTTCTGCCTGCGCCCCGGATTCCTTGACGTTCTTTGCGTCGCCAACAATGGTGACCCGTAGGGTTCTAGTCTGGTCTCCCACGGGTCACCGCCTCCTGTTCTCTGCCTCGATCACCTCACGGCGGTACTCGGCGAACGCCACATAGTCGTCAAGGCTCATAGCCCGCACCTGGTCAGGCGTCAGCCCGTAGAAGTGGCAGAACGCCGCTAGGCTCCGGAGGCGCTGCCGCCTTTTGGGTCGGCAGGCTCCTCGGCGTGAATACGCAGTTCATCCACGCGAATCTGCCGTGCGTCGTCGAGGGAGAACGCGGGATTCTGCCGACGACCAGCAAGGTAAACCAGGGCCTTAATGGCCTTCGTCGAGGGCTGAACCGCGGTCTTCGGTCTGCCCCGGGCGTCCCTCACGATGTCGCCTGCGGCATCCCGGACGGGCTTCGGACTGAGCGCGGTTTGCATCGGCTCACCAACGATGTCCTCGAAATCCTCAAGGTCGCCGATTGTCATTGCCTTCGGATCGAAATCAAGAACGGCCAACGCCTAATCCTCTCTTGCCATGATTCCCACGATGCGGTCGATGGCCGCCAGGTACGTTTCCGTGATCTTCGTCTTTTCCTGGCGGATCGTTGGCCACAGGAAGTAGCCTGCGCCTTCCTTGTTGCCTCGCCAGGACCGGAACTGATTCCAGCCGCGCATGGTCCTGCCCGATTCGAGTTCGCGAGGATGGTCACGCTTCGATCCGAACTCGGAGCCCAGGGCGTATGGCTTGCGCTTCGTCCCGAAATTCACGTAGGCGTCGCTGGCAGACTTGCCAGCCTTAAGCGTCGAGGCTGCCCGGTTGGCTTGCTTCCCCTGGCCGGAGGCCTTCGCCTTCGCCCCCTCGACGATGATTTCCGAGACTTCGATATTGGCGGCTTTTAGCTCACCCTTGAGTTCGGCGCCCGCCTGGCGTACCCGCCTGCGGAAGCTGCCCAGATCGGGCACGCGAACGGCCAGAGTGTCTACACGTCGAGCTGCCATCGGTCAGGGCGTCGCGTCGGCAGTGACATACTTGATCGAGATGGGACTGTCGGTGCCGTTGTCGAGGCCAATGCCGGACAGGCTCAGATCGGACGTCTCGGCGCCCTCGACGTTCGCCGCAGATGGGGAGTCGAACCGTGCCGCGGGGATCGTCACGGTGAGCGTGGCGTCAGCGTCCGGGGTCTGCCACACGGCGACGATCGACGCGGTGGCCCCGGACCTGGTCGCCGATGCGACCCGCGAGACCTGCGTCAGCCCCTCAAACTCTGCCGTCAGCCCCCACTCGATGCTGCGCCTGGCGTTCTCCCGGGGCTCCCTCTTGCCGGCCGCAGACCGGATGCCGTACCGGTCCAGCCGAAGGCCGGAGTCAACCGAGAAAGTGACCTCCGACGCCACGACCTCGACGGACGCGACGGTTACCGTCCCGCCGACGAAGGTCAGAAGCTGGTTCGGCGCGGCCGGATAGGCGACCGTCTGTAGGGCGTAGACGCCCGCCGGAGAGGCGACAGGCATCGTCTCGGTAGCGAAGTCCGTGGACAGCTTCAACATCAAGATTCCGTCAACCGAGTTGGAGATCTCGAACGACGCGACCTTGCCGCCCGCGTAGGTGTAGGGCCTGACCACGTTCCCGACGTCCGGGCGCCCGACCTGGAGGGTGAAGGACCGGCCGTCGAGGGAGCCGACGGTGCCGGTATGGGTGTTCTTCCCTGCCCCGGGCGTGTCCGCCTCCGTGGTGACGGTGCCGAGCATGTGAGCCAGCCAGAAGCCGAACCCCCGGCCTGTCACCTCTAACGACAGGTCACCGGCGGCACCCTTCGGGTTGACCGCCCACCGATCGGCAGGCAGCACCCGTGAGCCGGCCCGGATGGCCTCCGACTCGATACGCTGATAGTCCCCGATGACACTCTCGGAACCGAACTCGAAAAAGCGGTCAACTGCAACCGCGGCGCCATAGGTGGATTCGTTCTTAACGCCCAGCTGGGCAAAAAGATTCGACATGCAAATGCCCTTCGCAAGGCGTTAAAGGCGGGCGGAAACTAGAATCTGTGCTTCGATCTGGCATTCCGCGCCATCCTGGTAGGCGTAGGACGCCGCGCGTTCCGGTTGGAGCTGCGCTGTAACCGATCGGCCGTACAGGACGAACGGGTTAGCTCGAAGCCATTCGTCGATCTGGGTGAAGACCTCGAAGGCGGATTCCTCGACGGCTCGACAGGTCTGCCCGGGAATCTTGAAGTTGATCAGAAGGCTGATCTGATAGCGCTCGTCACGGGCCCTGGTGCCCAGGGCCGCCCAATCCGCGCTGTTCCACGTGATCTCACCGACCATGACCCACTCGCGTGGGATCGTCCGCCCGGGGAAACCCCACGTGACGGACCTGCCGTCGAGCAGGGCCGCCAGGCCCTCGAAGAAATGCGTCTTCACGGGCAGCGCGCTAGTCGGATACACAGCCAGAGTCATCAGAAAATCCCGATGGTGTAGCTGTGCCGTTTGTAGACGGCGTCAACCTCCGGGACGCCGGTCTCGAAACCGGCGCGGCCTGGCGTGGCCAGGCTGTAGGTTCCACCCTCGACGGCAGAAAACGACGTGGCCCGATCGGGGATGCCGCTGTTGAAGTCGAGGAGACGGGTCCGGGCTCTGATCAGTGCAGCTCTGCGGACGTCACTCGGGACGTCCGTCTCCCCGTAGACGAGCCGGATCGTGTTGCCGAGAAACTCCGTGCTCCAACCCGAGTAGTTGGCCACATAGCCTAGGGCGTCAGCCGCAATTGTCTGGACGTCCACGGGGGTGCCGTCGACCGTTGCCGACAGGATGCGCTGCACGGGCAGGCAGTCCAACCACAGCAGCTGAGTAATCTGCCCACCGGTCGTCACGATCTCCCGGTACCGGGGGATGAACGACCGGGACATGATCCGCTCAGCCTCGTCTTCCGTCTCCCGGCGCACCGTTTCGAGCAGTGCCGTCGGGTACCGGTCCCGGTCGCCGAAGGCGCTATCCGTCGCCCGGAGGTCTGCCAGGGTGAACAGGCGCGCGCCGGTCACCTCGACGGCATCCGTGATGACCTGCTCGATGCCCGTGAACGTGCCCGACCAGCGCAGGCGGTAGATCGTGGGATCGACCGACGTGGGCAGTAGCGCCGTGTAGACGCCCGTCGAGGCTCTTATACCGGTGGACGTCGAGGCGGCCCCGTCGACGTCCGTGATGGTGAGGGTGGCCGTGTTCCCGTCAGGGTCTACAGGGTCTTCGTCGCCCCAGAAGGTCACCTGATGCGTGGTGACAGCACCGACGGCTGTGCGGATCACGAAACACCCCCCTCGAAGCTGTTGATGCCTGCCGCCCCCTCGAAGTAGCGCCATGCCGCCGGCGCAATCTGGATCACTTCGCCTGACGCGATCAGGGCAGCGACCTGCGACAGGTCGCCCCCGCCTATGGCCAGCACGAGCCCGGTAGCCGCGTCGGCGGACGCCTGAGCGATCGACGCCGAACCGATCGCAAGCTGACGGCCGGACGCCGTGACCGTCGAGGCCGCGGTCATCGCTGTGTCACCCGTGACCGTCGAGACGGTCAGCCCGTAGGCCGTGGCCGCCTGTGCAGGCGCAGGATCAACCAGCACCGACATTCGGGTTTCCGCCGTCACCCCCATGTCGCACAGGAGGTTGATCAGCGCCTGTTGAACGTCCGTGTCGAGGGGCTTGTTCGACAGGTAGTTGCCTTCGGTGAACTGCGAGAGCCCGTGACCGAACCTGTTCGTGCCCGCGTTGAACACCAGGGCGCCGGAGGCTGCGCGCCACAGGATGAAATTGTGCGTCAGCGTGTCGGACAGGGTGTAAAGCCAGCCGTCGTCATTTGCCACCATGCCCGTGACGGCGATGGTGGTTGACGACAGGAAAACCTTGTTCGTCGGTGCGGCAGGGTCGGCCGACCGGTAGAAATCCCATTCGTAGCCGAGGCCGTTCGCCGGCAGCGTCTTCGACGCCCCGGAGCCCAGCGACGCTACCGTGGTGCTCCGCCAGAACGGCGAGGCTTTGAACGTGTCCGGCACCGTCACCTGGTCCAACCGGACGCCGTTGACCTTGAACCAGAGCCCATGCAGCCCGGATTCTGACCGGCGAGTCGCCGTGTTCCCTGCCCTCGAATCCCGCCATGTGCCCGTCCAACCGGACGGGTCGGACACATCCCCGAACGAATCCTTGTAACAGGTCATCTTCCGGCGGGTCGCGTCGAAACGCACATGCCACAGAGCACTGTTCGCGCTCAGCCACACCATGTGAACACCTGCGGCCTTCGCCGCCTCCCACGCATCCCACATTCCTTGGGACACGTATTCCTGATGCCCAGGCATCAGCGCCGCACGGTGAGAGATCAGCAGGTTCTGATCTGCATCGAGGTCAGCCGACGAGTAGTAGGCGAGATCAACCCCGTTGCGTTCTAGGAAGTTGATAATGCTGTATTCGTCGTCAAGAATCCACGTCCGGGCAAGGTTGTTCTGTGTCGCGTAGGGACGCTCGAAACTGACCGCGTAGGCACGCTGACCGGAGGTGCCGCCCTGGCCGTACAGGGAATACCCTGCCGTCGGGTTCGCCCTGTCCTGGAAATTGTTGTATGCCTGGCATGTGTTGTCATCGACGACAACCGCCAGGCGGTTTGTGCTACCGGCCGGAGAGCGAACGATAAACATGCCCTGAGAGACGTAGGCGGAGTTGTCGGTCCGGCGGAAGTTCACCAGGTAGACGCCCGGTCTGGCCGTCGCCGGTACCGACCACTGCGCGGTCACAGACCAATTCGAACAGTCCGTTGTGAACGTCGAGGCGGTGAAGTTCGGTGTCGGCTGGACCGCAGGCGTACCCGCGACCGTCGCCATAAGGTGCGCCCCGTGGTCTTCGAGATCGGGCACACCAGGCACCGGGTTGCCGTAGTAGCCGAGCCGGTTGACCTCGACGTTGAACCCGACGTTGTCAGAGTCGACCTTGAAATAGACCGTGCCGCCGGGCAGGACGCTCTGAGCTGTCGCGAAGCCCGCGATATTAGCGTGGGTGGTCGCGCCGATCCAATCCCCGTAGTAGCGGGGAGGCCTCGAATTCTCGGCAACGGTCGCGTTCGCGTAGGGCGTATTCGACGGGACGCCCGTCGTGTCGCTGTAGGCAACGGCAACGATCTGCGTGTACGAACTCGCGTTGATTTTCGTCGAGCCAACCGTGTACGTGCCTGCCGCCACGTCGGAAACGCCGTAGGCAACCGCAAGGTTGGTGTTGTACAGGACGTTGTTGTATAGGCGCCCGACGGGTTCCAGGCCACGCCAGGGCCTGTTAGCCGTGGCGTCGGTGGTCAGCAGCGCTGAGAAGACGACACAGGGCCCTGCCAGGGTGAGCGTCGAGGTTGCCGGGTACCGGCCTGCCGTCGCGGAAAAGTAGGTGGCTCCCGACTGGAAGGCGCCCAGCCCAACGCATTCGTAGATCTCGCCCGACATTCGGGCGGAGCCTGACAGGGTGACGTGAACAACCGTCTCGCCTCCGGCTGTGCCGGCATAGTCGGACACGGTCATCTCGTTGTTGTTGAGTGACTGCGTCCGCTTCGTGAATGTCGGCCCTGCGGCCGACCCAACCCGCGCGGTCACCACAGCAGGGCCGCCGGTGGCAATCACCAGCGTCGAGCCGGCCGCGCAAGGCTGGTCAAGCGTCACCGTGAAAGTAGTGGCCGCGGTCGTGGTGGCAAAAGACTTCCGCTGTAGGGTATTCACCTAAACCCCCTACGGCAGAGATACGCTGACCGAACCGGCCTGGAAACGGAATGTGTCGCCGGAACCAACCGACTTGGAGGCGCTCAGCGCACCCCACCAAAGACGCCGCGGCGTGCCCGCCGAATCCCAGATCTCGACGCCGACCACAGTGCATAGCGGCATGTTTGCGAAATCGACTATTACCGAGTTCGACGCAACACCGCCGGAGGCGGCCCCGAACGCGATCGTCTGCGCCGTGTAGGAACCGCCGGTTACCTCAGTGCCGGCGGCAGAGGCGGAACCGTTCGCGGTCATCAGGCGTGCCTTCAACGGGCCGACCGGCGCCGTGTAGGTAGCAACCGTGGTGGTCGCGTTCAGAACGCTGTTCGCTTCGGAGCCAGAAAGAGCACCCACTGTCTACCCCCTCGACTCAGGCAGCGCTTTTACGCGGACGACCAGGGCCCCGGCGAGTGGTCATCACACCCGGCTCAGGCTCGACGATGCGAACCTCACGGGCGGCTTCGAGCGTCAGGCCAACCGCCTCCGCAAAACCCTTCCGACACAGGGCCTGGCCCTCGTCCTGCGGAACGTCCAGCGTTTCGCCGTAGCCAGGCCAGGGCTCACCATCACGGAGCCCGGAAATATCAATCTTCATTCGAACGATCATCAGATGCCTTTCGCAGACAAGGAGAAAGCCCGGAGCCGGTTGGCCCCGGGCTCCGTCGCCTGCGTCAGCTAGCACCGCCGATGTAGTGCTTGATGGCGCCGGTGGTGTCGAGCTGAGCGGAGTCCGCGCGCAGAAGGGCGCGGTAAGTGATCAGGTCGTTCGCGAATGCGAAATCGTCGCTCCGCTCATAGCGGACCGGGCCGACCAGACGCACGGCGAAGGTCGAGAAGTCACCGAAGAGAATGCTCTTGGCACCCAGACCCACGGCGGGCATGTTCGGGTCGGTCAGCACGGGGTATCCGAGAATCGTGCTCGGCTGACCCACCTGAACCGACGGAGCCCAGGCGTAAACGCCGTCAGCGTTCTTCACCTTCCGCAGGGCGGCGAGGGTGGCGTCACGCATCAGGAACTTCGCGTTTGCGCGGTACGCCTCGATGATCGAAAACTCGAGGTCGATCAGGACGTCATATCCGGCGCCTGCGGTGCTCTGCGCGCCAACGCCACCGGATGCCCCGGTCGGGCCGGTCTTGCCGAGGGTCGAGGCGGTCAGAACGCCTTCCGGCTGGGTGGTACCGTCCCCGGTCACCAGGTGGGCGCCGAGACCGTTGCCCAGCGCGCGGCCCGCGTCCCGGGCAAGGAAGTCGATCAGGTCGATGGCGGTATCGGTCACCAGCTCCGGCGAGAGCTGCCGCAGGAAGCCGTACTTCCAACTGTTCAGGGTCACCTGATCGAACGCCGGTCGCGCGTTCGACAGCGCGCCCGCCTCCGCGATGATGCCGGCGGCAGACGTGACCGCCGAGACCCGCGGCATGGTGAGAGGCTCGCCGCTGTCGGTCCGGATGATCGTCGGACCGGCCTTGAGCACAGCCGAGTTGACGGTCATGTATTCGATCAGCTTCGACACGAACGACGTCGGGACGGTCTGCCCGCCGGTGCTCGATCCGGTGGTGGCCACCAACAGTTCGTTCGCACGGTGCTCCCGCATGGAGAACTCGGCGGCGCGGCGCTCACCGGCGCCGAAGGCCCGAAGGGTGTCCGCCTCGACGGCCTGCGGGGATGCCGGGCGGTCGACGGTCACGCCCTGGCGTTCCAGGCCAGCCACCGCATCGGCGACCAGGGCGGAACGTGCCTCCCGTTCGGTCCAGCCCTGAATATCGGCGTCGAGCTGGTCAAGCTCCGCGTTCGCCCGGTCGAAGGCCTGGCGCTGCTCGCCACTCAGGGCCTTGTCGCCTGCGGCGTCGAGGATGCCCTTTGCGCTCTCCCACACCTGCGCCCGGCGGGTCATCAGGCCGTTGATCAGTTCGCGAGACATTCGTCTCCCTTTCGCCCAAACGTGGGCATAAAAAAGGCGGACGCTGTCCGCCTGGTTTGTTTGGTGTTTGAGCGAAAGCTCAGAGGTACTTGCGGCCGAACATCGCGCGGCGTAGTGCCGCGTTCGGGTCTTCCGGCTCGACGACCGGCGCCACCATTCCCTGTGCACGCTCGATCGCGCGAACGGCCACCTTCGATTCCGTGTCGAGGTAGGCCGGGAAAGTGACAGGCGAGACGTCGACCAGGCGGACGGAGAGCAGCGACCGAAGCGGGAACTGGTCTTCCGTGTAGGCCCATTCGTCGCCGTCCGGATTCGTGATGAATCCGAAGCTCGACTGACTCACGTCACCGCGTTCCATCGCGATCACAAGATCTCTTGCGTAGCTCGCGTTCGACGGAGTGATGCGGTAGTGCAGCCCGGTCGAATCCTCCGCCAGTTCCAGCGTCCCGGACGCTCTGCGGCCGAGCACGAAATTCGAATCATGGTTCATCAGGGCCCGGACGTCGTCACCATCGGCAAGGCTCTGCGCGAAGGCGCCCGGCCTGACCCGCTCGACGAACCCGCCGAGATTCTGCGACCGCGAATCGAAAACGGAGGCGTAGCCTTCGATCGTCTTGTTTCCGGCGTGGTCGGCCCGCACCTCGACGTGCGCGTCAATGATGCGCCGCTCAATGTCCATTCATTCGCTCTCTTCGGTCGTGGCGTCCGCCGGTGGGCCGTCTTCGTCGGCCGGCGGCTTCCCTGGCCGGAGCACTAGGGATGGCTCTTTCGGTTTCACGACGTCATCGCCACCGGGCAGAGGCGGCAGGTCTTCGATGCTCCGAACCTCATTCACGGTTAGGAACTGGCTAGTCAGGCCGATTGAATGGGCCTGATACCTGTCGAGGGTCCTACCGCGTAGAAGCGCGTCGAGGTTGAAGCGCATGTTCTGACCGCGCGGGAAAAGGCGAAGGGAGAATGCCCGCTCGACGCGAACAACCCACGGCTGTAACGTGATGTCGACCAACATTCGGTTCTGTTCCTCGACGCCACTACCCCATGTAGAGGAAACCTGCGGATCGAGGAGGTAGCCGGGAATTCGGTACAGATTTCCGATCTCCGTTTTCGAGAACCGCCGAGAGTCGAGGAACTGCGCCTGGTCGTTCGGCACCGTGATTTGCTGCCACGTCGAGCCGTTCGTCAGGATCATTGGCAGGTGGGCTTTACGCCCGCCGGAGTGGTGATCGGCGAACGCGCGAGCCATGACCTTTGCCTGATCGGCGTTCATCGGCACCGGGCTCTGAATCACGCCGCTGACCGTGGCGCCCTGGCCGAAGAACCGGGCGGCATAGTCCTCCAACGTGAGGCCTAGGCCGATCGCCTCCCGCGCGACCTCGATAGGCGAAAGCCCCCGAAGGTCGCCCGGCCTGGTGAATGCGGAGATGTGCAAGATCTCATTGCGGCTGAGAATCTGCGAGCCCACAGGGAACAAGTCGTCAGGGGTGAACGGGAGCCCTCCGGCGAATACGTAGGAGATTTGCCCGTTATACCGGTACGGCTGCACCGATGACGGTTCCAAGGGAATCAGAGAGACAGGCTGGCCGTTCGGCCCGCGGACGATGAACACGAAGGCGTTGCCGTCGAGCAGAAGCGAGACCAGCACCCGATGCCAGAAATCAACCGCAGTCATTTCAGGGTTCGGCTCGTCAAGCCAGATAGGCGACTTGATCTGAACCTGCCCGCCTGCGACCAGGCGGTAAACCTCCGTCGGCAGAGTCGAGATCACATCCGCAATCAGGCTCACACAGAAATGCACGGCGATCATCCGGAGCGCCGAGTCCTGAGTGACTCTCGCCCCCGACGCGGTGAGCCGTGAGGCGCCGAAGCTGTCGCCCCACACGTCCCTACCCGTGATGACGTCCTGAGACCGGCGGGCAACGCGAGAAAGGCTGAACACTAGGCAGCCTCCCGGGCCACGCTCAGGACGCAGAGCAGGACACCGGCCACGATCAGACCGGCAGGAAGCGAGACCAGGGCGACACCCGAAGCGACCAGGCCAAAGCCGACGACCAGAGCGCCATCGGAGACGGAGAAACGGGCGGCGAAACGCCTCATAGGAACGCCTCCAGATCGAAAACTTCGGGGGTGAGGTCTGGCTCAGGGACTAGCAGCGCGACGAAAAGAGCGTTCACGAGGGCTGAAATGCCGTCGATCTTGTCAGCGCTCTTTTTCTTGCTCGGCTTGATGTGCCCTTCACCATCGGCGATGGCCTCGACGTTGTCAGCCATCCACCGGGCAACCGGGTTACCGCCGTGCGCAAGGTCCCGCTCGGCGAGCAGACGTTCGATTTCCTTGGTTGGCGCGGACAGTCGCATGAGCGTCTGCGGAATTTTCACGCACAGAACGCCCGCGTCTTCGAGCCGCTGAACAATCTGCGGACTCTGCCACGGGTCGTAACCGACCTTCTCAACCCGGTACCGTTCCATGTCCGCGTGAATCGCAGTCTCGATATCGTCGAAACGGATCGTGTTCCCGGGGACGATCGTCACGTGACCCTGCTCCGCCCACAGACGGATACGGTCCCGGGACCGGTGGCGCTCGACGGCGGTTTCCGGCACCCAGAATCGCCAGATCACGGCCGTTGGCGTGTCTTCCCCGCCAGGGAAAACTAAGCACCAGGCGGCAAAGTCTTCGGCTGACGCAAGGTCCAGCCCTGCATACGCGGGCATGCTCTCCATAAGCGTGGGCAGGTCGGAGGCGGGCACGCTGCCCGCGTTCACATCCCACACGGCCATGTCGAGCCACCGCATTGTCTGAGAAACCCACTGGTTCAGCCGGAACTGCCGGAAGGCGTTCTGCGCCGAAGGCCGCTGCTTCGCCTCCGCAGCCTCCGCCCGGAGCGTCTGAATCGACAGGAACGATCCGAGTGCAGGGTTGGCCAGATACCAGCCCGTTGCCTGCCGGCCCGTCTCAGGATCGGCCGGGGAGCCCTCGTCTTCCCAGTTCCAATCAGTCGGGCAGTTCCGCGCGAACACCAGGCGGTGAGGGTCCGTATCCGGGCTCTCCGCGACGGACAGCGAATACTCGTGCTCTTCGAGACAGAAGTCATTACCGGTGTTGCCCGCGGTCGTGGCCGCAATCATGATCGGCTGTGACCGGGCACCCATGCCGGTCCGCAGGGCGTCCCATAGTTCCCGGTTAGGCTGCGTCAGTACCTCGTCGAAAACGATGGCGTGCGGGTTCTGACCCAGGTTGCCGCCCGCGTCAGCGGCAAGCACCTGGTAGACAGAGTTGGTCTTCGGATCGATGATCCGCTTTTTCGAGTCGAGCACTTCGAGGCGCTTGGACAGTACCGGCGACAGCTCAACCATCCGCTTCGCCACGTTGTAGACCAACGCGGCCTGGTCACGGTCGCAGGCAGCCCCGTACACTTCGGCGCTTTCCTCGCCATCGGCACACAGGAAGTAGAGGGCCAGGGCGGAGAGAAGTTCGCTCTTGCCGTTCTTCCGGCCCAGCTCGATCCACGCCAGGCGGTATTGCCTCACCCACTGTTCGAGCTGAGGGTCATACATGACCGTGCCGAACATCGGCCGAATGATTTCGTCGCGCTGCCAGGGCTCCAGCAGGAACGGCCGGCGGGCGTGCCGACCCTTCGTGTGGACTAACCCACGCTCGACGAACCGCTGTGCACGGTCCGCCCTGGCGTCGTCAAAATGCCAAAGCTGCGCGGCAGAGGTAGGCGAGCCATCCAAGGGGGCCCGCCTTTCTGTGGACGATCGAAGGCGTAAACGCCAAACGAAAAGATGCCCCGTCTAGGGGGCCTCTGTGGGTGTGGACTAGCGGGGAATCGAACCCCGGTCCCGGGCGGAACCTCTCGGTTTGGGCCCGGTCGAACCCGTCCTAGCCCTGGCCTTCGGAGCGTGGGACCGCGAGGGATCGAACCTCGGCGCACCGGGCTTCAACCGGTTGCTCTGCCGTCTGAGCTACGGCCCCTTGTCGAACGAAGGTGCAGTTTGGTAGCGTCCGGCCGGTCGGTACCAAACTGCACCTTGGGAGTGATCGTGAGTCTCGGACACCAGCTAGCGGCATGGGACATCGCGCCCGGTGACCTGTCGCCACAGGAGCGGGTTGTCCTGCTCGCCCTGGCGGAGGACTGCCGGTCCGGCCGTGACGTCGCGTCCCCCGGGCACAAGATCCTGTCGGACCGAACGGGGCTAGGTCGTACCCAGCTGTCCGCCACCATTGCCCGCCTGGCCGCCCGGGGCCTGGTCGCCCTGGCGGAACGCGCCCGTCGAGGACGGAACGCGGTCTACAGGCTTCTGTTCGCGGAGCGTCCGGCGAACCGGGACCAATCCGGCTCGACTGGTGCCGATCATGGATCGGACAGCATCCGGGCTACCGGTACCCTCCCTGGCAGTTCCTCTCCCCGGAAAAACCCTGTCGCGCGTGCGCGCGACGCAGCATCGAAGATCAGGAAAAACAGGCAGGGACCGGTGGTCCTGCCCCCGTCGAACGCACCGACCAACCGCCTGGTGCCCGCACCGCGCCCTGACCGGTCCGCACTCCCGACGCCTCCCGCGTGGGCCCTGGCCGCAGCATCCATGGAACTGGGTGGACAGGCGTACGCAAGCCCGTCACTCGTTGCCGCCCTGGCCCGCCAGATGGCAGCCACCGGGGCGACGGCATGAGGCTCACACCCACCCAGCGCGCCGCCGTCGTGCGCCGCCAGGCGCAGCTACTCGGCGAAGGCCAGGCGGTCACCAGGGCGCAGGTCACCGCGGAGCTGTTCTCCGTGCGGAAGCCTTCGCCGATCGACATCGTCGTGTCGGTGCTGCCGCCGGCCGTCGAGCCGGCGCCCGCGCCGGTCGACCAGGAAGTCACCTTCGAGGTTGCAGCGGCCAGACTCAGACTGACCGCCTCGACGGTCCGCCAATACTGCGCCCCGTCCAAGGGACGGCTACGCCGGTTGGGCCACGGCGTCAGCCTCGACAGCATCCGGAGCTTCGAGGGCCGCCAGGCGCAATTGTTCACCTAGCCAGAGGCGTCGAGGCGGGCCCGCTGGTGTGGCGGGCCCGGCAGCCCTTCGAGGGCCAGATCTTGCACGCGGTGAAAATTACATAGAGAGAAGATCGTCGAGGGCATCACCGGAACCCGCCTCCGGCAGGGAGATGCGGGCACGGCTCGACGGCGTCAGCCCGAACTCGACGGCCAAGCGCATGAACTCGGCAAGCGAGTCCTTCGCTACCAGGGCCGCAGGGTTCCGAACCACCTGCCCGCGCCCGCCCACGGTGAGCGGGCCCTCACGACGAACCGCCTCGACGGCGGCCCGGTACGAAGACCAGGACTGACACAGGGCAGCAAAGGCGAGTACATCCGCCTCCGTCAGGAGCCTCGCCGTGCGAAGGATCGGCAGGTAGTGATCCCAGACGTCACGCGCGACGGCGTCGAGGTCAAGCGGAGGCTCAGGGTTCGGGGCCAGGGGTACCGCAGCCTCGCCGCGGTTGATCCGCCCCGGGTTGACCTTGTCTACCCCGTGTAGGAGTTTGAGCGCCGTTGGCTTCGTCGGCTGTGGCATCGGTCATCACCCCCCGTGGGCACGTCGATATGATCAGTAAGTGGACACGTGCCCGCTGTGCGGCGAGCCAGAAGACGACCATGAGCTGCTAGCCGACTTCGAGATCACCATCGACACGACCGAAGGCCCGATGCTGGTGCCAGGCGGGGGCCGCGTGTGCTGCCCCGTCGAGGGCAGCCCCGTCCGGGGCACCTGGTCACTCGGCATCCCGGAGGCGAGCCAAACGACGTCACCCTGAGTGACGTCACTCCGTGCTACTGGTTGGGTCATGCGCAGGCGCACGCGGAGCCGGAATGCGGCGGAGTCGCCAGGGGGCCGCTCAGACTCTCCCGGGCGGCACAGGGGCGCCACGCTGCCAGGCGTCACGTTGGGTCACACGGGCACGCTCCGCTAGGCCAGTCATCTACTCACGTGTAGCACGATCACGCTGTGCTCATGTATGAACATGCCATGACAAACAAGACACCCCCGATGACCATAGATACGCGCATTCTGTGCGTACGCGACTACTGTGGTGATGCACTGTTGGCGTGGCGCCGTGGGCAGGTCGACGAGGCTGTGGCGGCACTGGAGCACCTGCTAGCCCAGGCGAAGGTCGCTCAGACTCAGATCAGGGTGAAGAGGTGCACGGGCCTAGGCTGACCAGTCGTGGCGGTTGCCACGGCTCGTGTTGTGGAAGCTGCACATCGGTCTGAGGTTGTCGAGGTCGTTCGTTCCGCCTCGTGATAGCGGAACGATGTGATCGACCGTGTCGGCTGTGGTGGTACACAGGGCCACGGAGCACTGTGGCGCAGTGGCCAGGATGGTTAGGCGGTTGGCTCTGTACTCGCGGGTGTACCCGCGGGCGTGGTTGCTCGCCCTTGCTCGCCTGGCCTCTTGCGCGCGCTTACGTGCGCGTGCATGTTCTTTACATCTAGATCCTTGCGACACTAGGGTGTCGCAGTCTAGGCATTTCTTCATTGGTCTGATCCCTGAATCAACGTAACGGCTTTTTGTGGTTTAGTTTGTTACTTGATTCCGTGGTTGTATTCAGGGAAGCTTTTCATCATCGCCCGGTCAGGATGCCGGGCGATTGGCTTTTGTGCCTTTGGGTGGTTGAAGCTGTTGGGCCGTTCGGTCGCTCGCTTCGCTCACTCCCTCTCTCACTTAATATTATGTTGTCGCCGAGAGCGAAAGGCGACAACAACACTTCAACAACTACGCTCCTAGCTCCGACTGGCCACTGTGCGTCTACCCGCCAAACGGCGTTGCCGCCACCTCGAAGGTGTACTTTGATAGCCCCTGTACGGCAGACCACCCCAGACAGGGAGCCACAGTGACAGCTCAGGGAACCTCCGCCTACACGGTGCCAAAGGTCGTTTCGATGTCTCGTGACGACGCGGTGAACCTCATCCGTCTGGCCTACGCGCTCGACGGTATCGGCGCCAACGCGGGTTTCACCGAGACGGCTGACGCCATCTTTGTGCGCCTCTACAAGGCGCAGAAGAACGCCGAAGGCATCGCCAACGTCAAAATCAAGCCGACGGAAGCGGACAGTATCGCGCTCATGTACCTGACCACTGCGGCGGCAGGTGGTACCAAGCGCATCGTCGAGGACTCGCACGCGATGCCGTTCCTGGAGCGTCTCGCCGTGGCGTTCGATGGGATCACCCGTGTCTGAGCCATTCACCCTGCGTGCCGTCGAGCACCGCGAGCCTGTGAAGGGCTCCAACGGTCTTAACGGCGTCGTCTGGTACTCCACACAGTCCCCGGAGTATCTGCCCCGTAGGGGCGAGCCTAGGACTGCCGTAGGGGCCGCAGTCAGGGCCGCGGAAAAGGCCTCCGGCGTCAAGCTGCCACGGTCAGGCCGTGGACAGCGTCAGGGCTGAGGTTGACGGGCCCGCCCTGGCCCGCGTGCTGGCAAACGTGCTGGCCTTCTGTCCGGCCCGAAGCCCGTACCCCATCGTCCGACTCGACATCGGCCCCGGCTACGTCGAGGTGTCCGCCTGTGACACCTACACCGTGGGGATCGACACCGTCGAGGCGAAGACGTCCGGGGAGTGGTCAGGCGCCGTGGAGCGCCTCGACGCACAGGCCGTAGAGAAGGCCATCCGGGCGGAGCGGAAAACCGACGTCCATCTGACCTTGGGAGAGGTAGACCCCCAGGGTGGACGGTTGCTGACGATGGTGATCCCTGGCGGGCAGTCCATCGGGACGCCTGCCAGGGTGCGCCCCCTCGAAGGGCGGGGCGACTCGGCAACGTTGTTCGGGACAACCGAAGCTGAGCTGTTCGACCTGGTAGACGAACTCGCTGCCCGGATCGCGCGCCGGACGGAAAGGCCGGGAGAGCCTCGCCCCTGGCCACTCGACGTCTATTTTCAGCCGTCGCTGCTGGCCCCGTTTGCGAAGGTGCGCCCCGCCGGGGCAAGCCCGGTTATGGGCATGCGGATCGTCGAGCCGGAAATTCCCATCCTGATCAAAATAGGCCCTTCGTTCCGGGGGGCAATCATGCCGGTCCAGCCGGACCGCGCCGAGGACGAATTCAGAGAGGAAATGCTCTGGTGACCATTGCAACCACAGACAGGTCTGATACTGAAATCGTGTCGACCTGGTCATACGGTGAGGCTCGCGAATGGGTCACCCGAGTGAGGGTCACCCTCGACGAAGCCCGAACGCTGATTATCGATGGTGTTCGGAATCAGGTGTGGGTCGGACTCGGGTACGAGTCGTGGGGCGAGATGTGTTCCCGGGAGTTCGACGGGGCGATCATCCGTCTGCCGCGTGTTGACCGGCCTGCGTTCGTGGCAGAGCTTCGGGCGGCAGGGATGTCGACCAGGGCGATCGGGGCCGCATTGGGGGTCGATCAGAAGACGATCGTCAACGACCGTCGACACTCAGGTGAGGAAAATTCCTCACCTGGCGACCCCCCTCCGCCGGTCACCGGTACGGACGGGAAGATCTACAACGGGGCCAGGGCGAAACCGAAGGCGCCCGATCTGGAGCCCTCGACGACAGCAGGGCCGCAGGTAGCACCCGAACCTGAACCGGAGCACGCGCCTACGGCGCCCGTCGAGGCTTCCCCTGTCGAGCCGGCACCGACCGTCGAGGTCACGGCGCAGCCCTCCACGTCGGCCGCGGTACTGCCCTGGATTGATGACATGTTCGAGGTCGTGTTCAAGGTGGTTGACCCGAATTTGCACGCCGGAGTTCGTGAGCATGTCGCCGAGCATGTTCTGACCGCCGTTCTGGACTCGCTACACGAGGACGACCGGAAGATTGTCTATCGCACGCTGAGTAGGAAAATGCATCCGGATATGGGAGGCTCTGTGGAGTCGATGCGCGCACTGTCGGCCGCGATGCGGAATTGTGAGATCTGATGAGCCTCTCGAAAGTTCCTCACGTCGTCGAGAGCTGGGTGTCGAGCCAGGGGCGGACGTGGGTCCGCCTGTCGGACGGCAGCGAATGGTATTGGCGTGGTGGCTCGCGTTGGTCTAGCCCTCCTGGATGCAACGCGACCGGCGGATGGGCAAACCAGGATGACCCGCCATGGCTCCCTAAGCCGAAGAGGAACGGCTACGGCAAGTCGAACCCGAAGGGTAAGGAGAAAGGCCCGAAGACTGCACCCCTGGCAATTGGCTCTGGAGACCCACGGGTCTCTACGCCGAATTACCCCGAAGGGACGATGCGCGCTCACGCCGAGCACGCATCCGGCCGCAAGGTCAAGCGTGTTATCGAGTGGATTTTCATTGTCGAGTATGGAGATGGCGATAAGGGCGAGTTCTTCGGCTGATGGCGGACAAAAAAGGGGCCCCTTTGGGGCCCCTTTTGCTATATCTTGTCCTGCTCTGCTCTCAGTCGGTCCGCCTCGATAGGTGGCAGTTCATCCGGCTTGTTCTCGGCTAGCCACTGTATGTGCTCCGCATAGCCGTCCCAGGGCGCCACCCTTGAGCGAACCCTCTTCGGCTTCTCATCCTGCGACTCTGAGTCCGCCATTCTTCACGCCTCCCCTCGTTTGCGCCGCCCGCCCGAGGATGAACGGCTTACCCTTCATTGTATCGTCTCGCCTGGCCCGGTCGATGTCGAGCCGTAGATACATCTCTGTCGTGGCGGACGACTTGTGATGCAACAGGGCCTGAGTCTCTCGCAGGGCGTGACTGTAGCCGTCGCCCATCCGCGAGTCGAAATACAGCCGTGCGACACTCCGGCGGATGGTGTGACAGGCCTCCTGCGTGAGCCCTGCGGGGTTGTACCCGATGCGCACGAGGCCGTTGCGGACAATCCGCCTGGCGGACATGTATTGCATCTCGACGTCGGGACGGATGGTGTAGGCCCGCACCCTGCCCTGGCGGTAATACGTGGCCGTCTTCGCCGGGTACAGGTACCAGGCGTTGTTAAGCGGGGCCTCGACGCGGTCCTGGTAGTCCACTAGCCACCTGGTAATTTCCTCGAAGAGGTCTTGCACGATGGGCATGGAATCGGCCCGGTTCGACTTATGGATGCGGGTGTAGACCGTGAGGTTGTCTAGGTCAACATCACCGAGCTTGAGTGAGGTCACCTCACCCACGCGGCAGGCGGTACAGATCAGATGGGCGAGGAACGCCCGGTCACGCGGGACGTCCGTGCTTTCGACCATGGTGAGTAGCTCGTCCGCTGTGAGCTGTATGAAGTCCTGCGGCGGCTCTGCCCGCGGCAGCCTGACCCCCTCGAAGAGTCCCGGCTTGCACCAGGCGCGCCCCGGCCGTGACCCGAACTCCGTGAACGCCTTGATCACCCTGTACCGGTTGCGGATCGTCGACAGGCCTGGCTTCCGGGTCCACGGCACGTCGCCCCTGAGCTGCGACTGAAAGAAGGTGATCATTCCGTCGGTGGTCAGACGGTGCATCCCGTAGTCGGGCCCGAAGTGCGTGGCGAGGGCCGACAGGTGGCTGCGGTAGCCGACCCACGTCCGTGGTCCTAGATCGATCTCGCGTGCGGCTAGATAGATCGTTGCCGCCTCTGCGATGGTAGCCTTTGGCATCGCTCTCCCCTGCCGAAGTCCCACGTCCGTCACACACAGCGAGCACCCTTCGAAGGGGTACTTTGTAAGCGTAACATTCTGGTGGAACTTCATCGGGCGCAGCCACGAGGAGATCGCCGCCTACCGCGAGGCCTGGCAGAACCAGTCCGACCGGTTCGGCCGGGTCGAGGGGTACATCGGCGGCCCCGCCTGGCTGCCCGCCCCGCCGCTGCCGGAGGCCAGAATCAAGCCACGCGCCAGGCCGTGATCCTCGGCGCTGTGAGCCAACAGCCACTAGCCGTACGGCCGTTCATGCCAACAGGTGCACGGGACGATTCCGACGGCAAAGATGGCTTCGAACCTGTCGGTGGGCGGCACAGGACGTCCACCACGGAGCGGAGGAGGAACCGTGGCACGACGTCTCAGCTGCCCGTGTGGCGAATTCATCGAGGGTGAGGACGACGACGACCTCGTGGAGAAGACCCAGGCCCATCTCGCCGAGAAGCACCCGGGCCACGAGTACTCCCGGGAGCAGATCCTGTTCCTCGCGTTCTGATCTTCGAACCACCCCTTCGAGCCCGAGCCCCGGGCTCCGCGCTCCCGTCGCGGGGTGGGGCTCGGCAGCAGTGGCAGTTCGTAGCCAAAGCTCGAAGATCTGAGGATCCTGGTCGTCCCAACAGCCAGGATCCTCAGATCTTGCTTGGCAGCAGCTGCGGCCCGAAGCCCGGGACTCTGCCACCACACTCAGGAACGACGAACATCGCCCCCCCCCCCGCATCGCCACCACCCGTCGAAGCCGTCATTGTCTGGCCTTCTGACGTGCCGTTTTGCGCAATTCCGCCAGTTCGGGTGTAGAAATACGCCGTTCATGCCGGATCGTCCGATGCAGGCACTCCCACGGAGCTGGTGGGCGG
Organism: Parafrankia sp. EUN1f; assembly: GCF_000177675.1. Classification (GTDB taxonomy): domain Bacteria; phylum Actinomycetota; class Actinomycetes; order Frankiales; family Frankiaceae; genus Parafrankia. Next base: position 19,420 of record NZ_ADGX01000004.1, on the reverse strand, counting down.
CCCACCGGGCGCCGAGAAAGCGGGAATCGGGGGCATGCCGGACTCATCGGCTCTTGACGTGCTGGTCGGGCTCGCGCTGATCTTCGCCGCGTTCAGCCTGGCGGTCTCGCGGATCAACGAGACCGTCCTCGCCCTGTTCCGCTACCGGGGGCTGCGGCTCGAAGCCGAGCTCCGTCGGCTCCTCGGCGGAACCCGCCAGGCCGGCGGCGGCCCGGCGGACGGACCCGATGTCACCGCCGAGCTCCTCGACGGGCCGCTGCGGGTCCTGCGGACCACCGGCAGGGACACGCTGCCGGTGAACGTCGCCGACCATCCCCCGGTCAGCGGGTTCTGGGCGTCGATCCTCCGGGCCCGGCGGCTGCGGCTGCCGTCCTACCTGCCCTCGACCGCGTTCGCGCAGGCCCTGCTCGATCGCGTGGACCCACCCGCGCGGGTCATGCTGCACCAGCTCCGGCCGGACAACCTGCCCGCGGAGATCCCGGCCGAGATCCGGGCGGCCTACCAGCGCGCGTATGACGCTGCGCGCCGGCTGCTCGACGAGCAGACCGCCGCGGCCCTGCACCACGCCATGCCCGCGGAGCACCCGACCGGGCGGGTGGTGGCCGCCGCCCTCGTCGCCGCCACCCGGACCGGCGCCGTCGCCTCGCTGGAGGAAAGCCTCGCCGCGCTGCCGCCCTCCCCGCCCGGACGGCGTTGACCGCCGCGATCGTCAAGGCCGGCGGCGACCGCGAGAAGGTCATCGCCGATCTGGCGCGCTGGTACGACGACGCGATGGACCGCCTCTCAGGCTGGTACAAGCGGCACATCACCGCGTTCCTGCTCGGTTACGCGATCCTGCTGTCGGTCGCGTTCAACCTGGACGCCATCGCGATCACCCGGGCACTGTGGCAGGACGGGACCGTACGGCAGGCCGCGGTGGCCGCCGCCGTTGCCGAGGTGGGCACGGCGGGCGACGACGCGGCCACCAGCAGTGGAACAGCCACGGGCGCCGACGCGACCACGGACAGTGATGCGACGGTGGGTGAGGCCGCGGAGCGCAGCATCGAGGCGGTGCGCGACGCGTCCGGGCTGTCCATCCCGGTCGGTTGGGTCGATGCGTCCGACCGGCGCGACGACCCGCGGGAGGTACCGACCTCGGTCGGCGGGTGGCTACTGAAGATCGCCGGTATCGCGATCGCCTGTTTCGCGCTGACGGCCGGCGCGCCCTTCTGGTTCGACCTGCTGGGCAGGCTGGTGAACATGCGGGCCACGGGCCCGAAACCACGCGCCGCGAACGCATAGGGCCGGCCTCGGCACCAGCTTGTCCCGCCGCTGAGGGGCAGAACGACCGCGCGACGGGCGGTCACTGATCATCTCGATACCGACGACGCGGTCGGGGCAGACTGGCAGAGTGGGCCAGGTCTGGCGCGACGTCCAACGGTTGGAGCAGGCGGCCCGACGCAGGTCGCCGGGCCGGGATCCGCCCATGTCGCCGACGCCTGCACCGATCCGTCCCGTGGTGCTCGCGGAGACCGAGCGCACCCGGGTCACCAGGATCGCGGGCCCGACCGGTCCGCTGATCCGGAAGGAGGCGCTGGGCCGGGGTGCCGGGCGGCGGCTGCGGCGTGAAGCGAAGATCCTCCAGCGCCTGGCCGGTGTCCAGGGCGTGGTCCAACTTGCCGCCGCACCAGACGTCGAGCACGAGGCGGACGTCGCGCACGAGCCGGGCATCGAGCACGAGGCGGACATCGAAGAGAGCCCGGAATCAATCCTGCTGGAGGACATCAGCGGCACGGCGCTCTCGGGCTGGCGTACGCCGCTCGCGCCGGACCTGCTGCTCGCCGTCGCCGAAGCGCTGGCCCGGGCGGTCGCGGGCATGCACCACCGCGGTGTCGTGCACCGGGACATCAGCCCGGCGAACATCGTGGCCACTCCGGACGGGGACGTGTGCCTGATCGACTTCGCGCTCGCCACCACGCTCACGTCGATGCGCAGCGAGTTCACCCACCACGCCACGATCATCGGCACGGTCCCCTACCTGGCGCCGGAGCAGACCGGCCGGACCAGCCGTCCCGTCGACCACCGCGCCGACCTGTACGCCGTCGGCGCGACCCTGTACGAGCTGGCGACGGGAGCGCCGCCCTTCGGGGCGGACGACCCGCTGCGCATCATCCACGAGCACCTCGCCCGGGTGCCGGTACCGGCGTCGGAGCGAAACCCTACGGTGCCCCATGCGCTGGGGCAGGTCATCGCGCACCTGCTCGAGAAGGAGCCCGATGATCGTTACCAGAGCGCCGAGGGACTCGCGCACGATCTCGCCCTGATCCGTCGCGGCACGCCGCCGGCCCGACCCGGAGCCCGCGACCGGTGGGACCGTCAGCTGGCGTCCTCAAGGCTAGTCGGCCGCGCCCAGCAGATCGACGAGCTGCGTGGCGCGTTCCTGGCGGTCATGGCCGGTCACCCGCGTTCGGTCCTCGTCGAGGGCGAGGCCGGGGTCGGAAAGACGGCCCTGATCGACGAGCTGAGGGTGATCGCGGCCGGTCACGGCGGCTGGTTCGTGGCCGGGGCGTTCGACCAGCACCGCCTCGACCAGGCGCACAACGGCTTCCTCCGCGCGATCCGGGCCCTCGGTCGGCTGCTGCTGGCCGAGCCCGAGGAACGCCTGGCCGAGTATCGGGACCGGCTGCGTCGCGGTCTGGGCCGCAACGCGGGCCTGGCCGCCGCCGCGGTGCCGGAGCTGGGGGTTCTGCTGGACGTCCAGGCCGCGCCGGGTGACCTGATGACGAGGCGGGCCCGCGCGGCGCACACCGGCGTCGAGATCCTGCGTGCGGTCGCGTCGACGGAACGCCCGGTGGTCTGCTTCGTGGACGATCTGCAGTGGGTCAGCAGAACCCCGCTGGGCATCCTCGAACCGATCTTCGGCGGATGCGCGGAGGTGGACGGGCTGCTGCTGGTCGGCGCCTACCGGGCCAGCGAGGTCGGTTCGACCACCCCGCTGGCGGGGCCGCTGAGCCACTGGCTCGGCCAGCCGCACGGGCCACGCCAGCTGCGGCTGGAGAACCTCGCACCCACAGCCCAGGCAGCGCTGATAGAGGACGTCCTGCACGTCGCGACGGGATCGGCGGCCGAACTGGCACGCATACTGGCACCGGCGGCCCGGGGAAATCCGCGCGACACCCTCGATCTCCTCAACACCCTGCGCCGCGAGAAGCTCCTGGACCTCGGTCCGGGTGGCTGGCGGTGGGATCCGGAGGCGCTGCGCCACCGGCTGCATCGGATCGACTTCGCCGAACTTCTGACGGCCCGGGTCGCCGCGCTGCCGGGCGTCACCGTCGACCTGCTCTCGGCGGTGGCCTGCCTGGGCGCCCACGTCGATCTGGATCTGCTGGCCGCCGCGACCGCACTGCCGGTGGACGAGGTTGAACGACGGCTCGCCCTGGCGATCGAGATCGGCGTGCTGGTACCCGAGACCGCGGACGGCGGCCGCCATTCGGTGCGGTTCCAGGACGACCGGACCCGCCAGACGGCGCTGGTCGGGCTCACCCGGCAGTCGCAGGACGCGACGCGCCTGCGGCTGGCCCGGAACCTGGCCGGCCATGGCGAGGACCCCGACGACCCGCACCCCCAGCGCCGGGACGGGGAACATCTCTCCGCGGCGGCGGAGCAGTACCTGCCGGTCCTCGGCGCCCTCCACGACCCGGCGGAGCGGCGGCGAGCGGCGGCGCTGCTGCGAAGGGCCGCGGGCGAGGCGAAGGTGCTGTCCAACCATGCCCAGGTGGAGAGTTACACGGCCGCCGCCGCGACGCTGCTCGATCCGTCCGAGGTCGACGCGCTGCTCGCCGTGCACATCGAGCGGCACGCGGCGCTGCGCGAACTCGGCCTGCTCGATGAGGCCGACGAGGTCTTCCAGATCATCGACCGGCTGTGCACCGATCCACTCCAGCGCGCGGCCCCGACCGTGGTCCAGATCCGCAGCCTCACCGATCGTGCGCGTGCGACCGAGGCGATCGGGCTCGGCATCGAACAGCTACGACGGCTCGGGATGACCGTCCCGGACCGCCAGCAGCTGGACGCGGAGATCGACAACGGGCTCGACGCCGCCTACCGGTGGATCGACACCACGAGCGACAGCGATGATCTGCGGCGCGCGGAGCTGGTCGACGAAGTGCGGCGCAGCGCCGCCAATGTGATCAACGGCCTCGCGCCGGCGGCGTTCTTCACCGACCACACGGTGCTCGCCTGGCTGACCGTGCGGACCCTGGCGACCTGGGCTCAGGACGGCCCGAACCGCGCCCTGCTGGGCCCCGCGAGCCACATCGCGATCGCGACGATCGCCCGCCGGGACGACTACCGCACCGGGTACCGCATCCTGCGTCGCCTGCTCGCCGTGGGCCACGCGCGAGGCTACGAGCCCGAGGTCTGGCTGGCGGAGTTCCATTACCTGATCACCTGCGGCCACTGGTTCGAACCCCTCGAGCACAACGTCTCCGCGACCCGGCGGGCTCTGGACGAGCTCGTCCACAGCGGCGACTTCCAGAGCGCCTGCTGGGCACATCACTGCGTGCTGTTCAACCTGCTGGACTGTGCACCCTCACTCGACCTCATCGCGGCCGAGGCCGAAGCGGCGATGGAGCTGGCGACACGGACCGGCAACCAGCGGGCCGAGGAGTCCGCGCGGGTCTTCCGCCAGCTCGTCGCCGCGCTGCGCGGCGAGACCGAGGACGTCCACACCGACGAGACGGCCGAGCTCGCCCTGATGGCGGGCAACTCGGTCGCCGTCGTGCACTTCCACATCACCAACGCGATCCTCGCCGCCGTCTTCGACCACCCGGACGACCTGGCCCGGCACCTCGCCGCCGTGGAACCGCTGCTCGCCCCGTTCTCGGCGAGCTACGTGATCGTCGCTGCTCGTCTGCTGCGGGTGCTGATGCTGGCCCAGCGGATCCGATCGGGGCACCGGCAGCCGAGCACCGACCACCCACCGGCGGGGAATCCGCCGGTGGGGAATCCGCCGGCCCAGAACGCGCCGGCTGGGAACACGCCGGCTGGGGACGCGCCAGCCGGGGATCCGCGCGAGGAGCTGGACGAGATGATCGTCTGGCTGTCCGGCCGGGTGGCCGACGCTCCCTTCAACTTCCTGCACGTGCTGTATCTGGCGCAGGCGGAACAGGCCTGGGCCACCGGCGACTTCCAGCGCGCCTCCTACATGTTCGACGCGGCGCACAGGGAGGCCATCTCGCGGTCTCGGCCATGGCACCTTGCGCTGATCCTGGAGGAGGCCGCCCGTTTCTACCTGGGTCACGGGCTGGAGGTCGCGGGCCGGCTGCTCCTGGTCGGGACCCGCCGGGTCTACGCGGCCTGGGGCGCCACCGCGAAGGTCAACCAGCTCGACTGGGGCAGCCCAGGCCTGCGGTCCGGACCGCCGGCGGAGGAGCTGCTCGTCGGGGGCCCGCGGAAGCGGGCGGGCGGGCGCTCGCTCGTCACGACGGGCACCATCGACCTGCGGGGCATCGTCGCCGCGTCCCGGGCGCTCAGCTCGGAGACGAGCGTGGCGGGCCTGCGGGCCACGGTCGTGGGGATCCTGTCGGAGATGACCGGGGCGACCGACGTCCACCTGCTGCTGCGTGATGAGGAGCGGGAGGCCTGGACGGTCACGACCGACGCCGGTCCGGCGATCTCCCTGCGGGAGGCGGGCCAGCGCCATCTCCTGCCACCGTCCGTCGTCTGGTACGCGGAACGGACCGGTGAGCCGGTTGTCGTCACCGACGTCGCGACCGACGACCGGTTCCGCCGCGACCCGTGCTTCTGCCCGCAGGACCGTTGCTCGCTGCTCGCCGTGCCCATCTCGACCCGCGGCCGCCTCCGGGCGATGCTGCTGCTGGAGAACCGCATGATCAGTCATGCCTTCTCCGCGGACCGCCTCGAGGGAATCATGCTCGTCGCCGGCCAGCTGGCGGTCTCGCTCGACAACGCCCTGATGTACGCGTCGCTCGAACGCAAGGTGGAGCAGCGCACCCGGCAGCTCGCCGCCGCGAACCGGCAGCTGAAGCAGCTGTCGGTGACCGACCCGTTGACGGGGCTCGCGAACCGCCGGCGGCTGGACGAGATCCTCGACCACGAATGGCGCCAGGCCCGGCGGCGCGGGTCCCCCATCGCCCTCGCGATGGTCGACATCGACCATTTCAAGCTCTACAATGATCATTTCGGGCACAGCGCCGGGGACCACTGCCTGCGGCTGGTCGCACGCTGCGTCGGCCGTAGCGCGCAAGATCCACTGATCGCCGCGCGCTACGGCGGCGAGGAGTTCGCCGTCGTCATGCCCGACACCGATGCCGCCGGCGCCGCCCGGCTGGCCCGGCACATCTGCGCGGCCGTCGAGGCGCTCGCCGAGCCGCACCCGCGGGTCGCCACGCGAGTGGTGACAGTGAGCATCGGCACGACGGCGCTCGTTCCCACCTCGCGGGACGACCTCGCGGGATTCGTCGAATGTGCCGACGCGGCGCTCTACCGCGCGAAGCGAGGCGGACGCAACCGTGCCGAGGTGGTGCTGGCCCGCCCGTGCCTGCCGGCGGTCAGTACATCATCCGCGGGTCCAGGTAGTGCCTGAACTCCAGCAGGTTGTCCGCGGGGTCGCGCGCCGCACCCCGCCGAGCCTGGTGGTGTCCGGCCGTCCGATGCGCCGCCAGCCGACCAATGAGCCTTTTCGATCGTCGGCGCTGGCCTGTCGTAAAAGCACCCGACAAACGTGAGATGGAAAAGGCACAATCCCCCGAAACGGCGAACCGGCGACTCGCGCGACCCCCGCCCGCGTAGCCTCGACAGTCCCGGCACCCAACGTAACGATCAGATCACGGCTGATCGGTGGCGCGAAGGAGGTCAGTGAGGGATGAGCATCCTCGAAGGTTCGGACGGGGCCCTGCCACCGCTCGGGCCACGGCATCCCACTGACTTCGACATCTTCTATCAGGGCACCCCACCGTGGGACATCGGCCGCCCCCAGGCCGCCTTCCAGGCGCTCGCGAACGCCGGCCGGCTGCGCGGGCGAGTCCTCGACGTCGGATGCGGCACCGGTGAGCACGCCCTGCTCGCCGCCAGCCTCGGGCTCGACGTGGTCGGCGTCGACACCTCCGCGCTCGCGATCGAGCGGGCCAAGGCCAAGGCCGCCGAGCGGGGCCTGCGCGCCCGGTTCCGGGTCGAGAACGCACTGCGGCTGGCCGACCTGCCGGAGCGGTTCGACACGGTGCTCGACTGCGGGCTGTTCCACGTGCTGACGGACGAGGACCGCGAGGCCTACGTCCGGGCCCTGCACTCCGTCCTCCACCCTGGTGGCCACTACTACATGCTGTGCTTCAGCGACCAGGTCCCCGGTGACATCGGCCCCCGCCGAATCAGCCAGGACGAGATCCGGAGCAGCTTCGCCGACGGCTGGCAGGTCGACGCGGTGGAACCGGCCACCCTCGAGATCACGTTCGACACGATGGGCGTCTCCGCCTGGCTGGCCTCGATAACCCGGAGCCAGAGCACCCGAAGCCAGAGCACCCGAAGCCAGAGCACCCGGGGCTGAGCACCCGGAGCTGAGCACGCGGAATCCCACCGTCGAGGGCCCCACGGATACCGCCGGCATCCCCACCGGGCCGACACCATTCCACACCGGCAGCGAAACGCTCCGGAAAGAAAAGGGGAACATCTAGGACGATCGCGGCAGTTCACCAAAAACCGCACTTCCGCCAGATCACGAAGGCCACCATGCTCCTGGGGAGAATCTTCCCTGAGGAGCAGAACACCTGTGGCAAAACTCAGCGCACGCCGCCTGATCACGGCGGCGAGCCTGCCGGCTATGGTCGCGGCCACCCTGACGGCCCTTCCCACTCCCGCGACCGCGCTCTCGGCCGACGTCGTCATCTCCGCCGTCTACGGCGGGGGCGGCAACTCGGGCGCGACCATCAAGAACGACTTCATCGAACTGGCGAACCTCACGGCGAGCCCGATCAGCGTCGAGGGCTGGTCCGTCCAGTACGCCTCGGCGGCGGGTGCCGTCTTCCAGCTGACGGCCCTGCACGGCTCGATCCCGGCCGGCGGCCGGTATCTGGTCCAGGAGGCCGCCGGCGCCGCCGGGACGCTCAGCCTGCCGACCCCCGACGCGACGGGCAGCGTCCCGATGTCGGCGACGTCCGGCGTCGTCGCCCTGGTCACGAACACCATCCCGCTGGTCGGCTGCGGCATCTCCTGCGCCGTCGCGCCGAACGTCAAGGACCTCGTCGGCTACGGCGCCACCGCCAACGTCGAGACCCTCGCCGCGCCCGGGCTGACCAACACCACCGCGGGCGCCCGCAGTGGCTCCCTGGTCGACACCGACAACAACTCGGTCGACTTCACCTCGGGCGTGCCGAAGGCCACCAACTCGGCCGGCACCACCGTGACCGCCACCGACGACCCGGGCGGCGGCCCGACCGGCCCGACCCCCGGCAGCACCCGGATCCACGACATCCAGGGCAGCGGCCGGATCTCCCCGATCGTCGGCCAGAGCGTCACCAACGTGCCCGGCATCGTGACCGCCGTCCGCACCACCGGCAGCTCCCGCGGCTACTGGCTGCAGGACCCGACGGCCGACGCCGACCCGCTGACCAGCGAAGGCATCTTCGTCTTCACGGGCAGCACCTCACCCGCCGTCGCCATCGGCGACTCGGTGCTGACCACAGGCCGGGTCACCGAGTACCGCCCCGCCGCCGGCGCGCAGTCGCTCACCGAACTCGGCGGCCCGATCGCCACCAGCAAGCTGAGCAGCGGCAACGCGCTTCCCGCGCCGACCCCCGTCAGCTTCCCCGACACCTTCACCAAGACGGGCTCCCTCGAGGCCCAGCCGCTTGAGCCGAGCTCCTACGTGCTCGACTGGCTGGAGGTCCACGAGGGCATGCGGGTCACCGTCGCCCAGGACACCCGCCTCATCAGCCCGGTGAACACCGAGTTCGGCGAGCTGTGGGTCACCCTGAAGCCGACCCAGAACCAGACCCCGCGCGGCGGTTCGGCGTACGTCTCCTACGACGACCCCAACAGCGGCCGGCTGATGCTGCAGGCCCTGGACGGCGCCCCCGCGGCGAACGTCGGCTCCACCCTCGCGGCCGGTTCGGTCGGCGTCGTCGACTACCAGTCGTTCGGCGGGTACGTCATCCAGACCACCACCCTCGGCACCATCACCGACGGCGGCCTCAAGCGGCAGAAGGTCACCCCGCCGAAGAAGACCGGCGACCTGTCGATCGCCACCTACAACGTCGAGAACCTCACCGCCGGTGACTCCGACGCCAAGTTCGCGCGGCTGGCCGAGGCCGTCGTCGTGAACCTCGGCAAGCCCGACATCCTCGCCCTGGAGGAGATCCAGGACAACAACGGCACGGTCGACGACGGCGTCGTCGCCGCCGACCAGACCGTCGCCAGGTTCATCGCGGCGATCGTGGCCGCCGGCGGCCCGACCTACGACTGGCGTTCGATCAACCCGAACGACGGCACGGACGGCGGCGCCCCCGGTGGCAACATCCGCCAGGTGTTCCTGTTCAACCCGGCCCGCACGACCTTCGTCGACCGCCCCGGCGGCGACGCGAACACGGCCGTGAGCGTGCTCAAGGTGCGCCCGACCAGCAACCAGGTCTACCTGTCGGCCTCGCCCGGCCGCATCAACCCGACCAGCTCCGCCTGGAGCACCAGCCGCAAGCCCCTGGTCGGCGAGTTCCTGTACGACGGGGACAAGCAGCTGTTCGTCGTCGCCAACCACTTCAACAGCAAGGGCGGCGACTACCCGCTCAGCGCCGCGGTGCAGCCGCCGGTCCGCAGCTCCGAGGCCCAGCGGACCAGCCAGGCGACCGAGGTCCGCAACTTCGTCGCCGATCTGGCCGCCAAGAGCGGCAACGCCGCTCGCGTGGTCGTGCTGGGTGACATCAACGACTACCAGTTCAGCCCGACCCTGGCGACGCTGACCGACAACGGTGCGCTGCTCAAGCCGCTGATCAACGACCTGCCCGTGAACGAGCGGTACAGCTACGTGTTCGACGGCAACTCGCAGACGCTGGACCACATCCTGATCAGCCCGACCATCAAGGGCTACTCCTACGGTGTGGTGCACGTCAACGCCGAGTTCTCCGACCAGGCCAGCGACCACGACCCACAGATCATCCGGATCCTGACAGGGTGTGGCTCCGAGCCGCTTCCCGACCGCTGCCGCCCCGGCAGCCCCGTGGTGGACGTCCCGTAACGCTGATGGACGTCGAGTAACACCCACTCGCAGCAGGGCAGTGCCAAAGGCAGGACAGTGCGAAAGCGCCCGTCCCCCTCACCGGGGGCGGGCGCCTTCGCGTTTCACGGGCGAACGGCCACGGGAACCTGGTCCACCCGGCCGCGGCGGCGGTCCCGCACCAGCAGCAACGCGGAGACGACCGCGACCAGTGCGACGGCGGCCAGGACCCGGCCCGTGATGTACTCCGCGTGGCGGGTCGAGCCATCGTCGCCCACGGCGGTGAGGAACACCGTGCCGACGCCGGCCACACCGACGACCTGCCCGAGCTGCATCAGGGTCAGCAGCAGCCCGCTCGCGTCGGCCGCGTCGGAAAGCGCCACCCCCTCGAGCGCCACCGACATGATGATCGACATGACCCCCAGCCCGAACCCGATCAGCGCGGTCAGCAGCTCGTAACCCACGCCGCCGTCGGCGAGCGGGCCGACGAACAGGTAGGCCACGGCGGCGACGGCGAACCCGGCCGGTATCAGGTTCGCGTGCCACCGCGCCGGGACCCGCTGCCAGCTGAGCCCGACGGCCCCGAACGCCACGACGCACGGGACGAACGCCAGGCCGGACTTCAACGCGCTCATCCCGAGGTCGCCCTGCAGGTGCAGCGTGGTCGTGAACAGGAAGCCGGCCCACGTCGCGGGCGCCAGCAGCAGCATGGCCGCGGCGGGGCGAAGCCCGGGAGCGCGCAGCATCCGCACCGACAGCAGCGGACGCCGGCCGCGGGCGGCAAGGCCACGCTCCACCCACACGAAGAGCGCGAACACCACGACGCTCGCGGCCAGGCAGCCCCAGGTCCAGGCCGGCCAGCCCAGCTCGTGCCCCAGGATCAGCGGCATCACGAAGAGCAGGACAGCCGCGCCGAGTATGACGAGGCCGAGCAGGTCGAGGTCGACCTCGCCCTCCGGCTCATCCGGCGGGATGACTCGCGGGCCGGCGACCATCAGCGCCAGGCCGACGGGCACGTTCACCAGGAAGACCGTCCGCCAGCCGGCGCCGAACAGATCCAGGCTGACCAGCAGGCCTCCCGCCACCTGCCCGACGACGACACCGCCGGCGATCATCGCGGAGAAGAAGCCCATCGCGCGCAGCCGTGCCTCACCGGTGAAGTTCCGCTGGATCAGACTCATGGTCTGGGGGGTCATCAGGGCCGCGCTGGCGCCCTGCAGGAAGCGGAAGACGATCAGTGACGTCGTGCCCGGTGCGAGGCCGCATGCCAACGACGTCAGGGTGAAACCGATCAGGCCCAGGTGGAAGGCCCGGCGATGGCCGAGCACTCCGCCGAGCCGGGCACCCGTGATCAGCAGCACCGAGTAGGCCACGGTGTAGCCCGCGACCACCAGCTGCAGCCCGGCTCCGGAGACGTCCAGGTCCGCCCGCAACGTCGGCAGGGCGACGTTCACAATGCTCACGTCGAGCACGGACATGAACTGACCGAGGAGAAGGACGGCGAGCAGCGCGCCCGCGGCGCGCTGCGGTGCGGGCGGCGTCCGCCGTTCCTCGGTGGCGGGACTGCGCAGTGCATTGACCATGAGGAACATCCTGGGAGGGCGTCGATACTGGTAACGAGAGCCCCGTGATACTGGTACTGGCAGCACCTGGCACGCCGGGCCGCAGCCCGGCACGCTGGAAGCGTGACGACGCAGCCCAGCCCCACGCCGGCTTCCGTGCCTCAGGTGGATCAGGTGGCGCAGGTGGATCAGGTGGCGCAGGTGGCTCCCGTGCTCCCGATCAGGCCGCGGGCCGAGCGGCGGCGTTCGGATCTCGCCCTCTTCCTGCGCAGTCGGCGCGAGCGCATCACCCCCGACGACGTCGGCATGCCGCCGGGGCCCCGCCGCCGCACACCGGGGCTACGTCGCGAGGAGGTCGCGCAGCTCGCGGGGGTCGGCGTCACCTGGTACACCTGGCTGGAGCAGGGGCGGCCCATCAACGCGAGCCCGCAGGTCCTCGACGCGGTCGCCCGCACCCTGCGCCTCGGCCCGGCCGAGCGCGAGCACCTCTACCGACTGGCCGACACGCCTCAGCCGCATCCCGCGGCGGACGAGGAGACCACCGGCATCCCAGCGGACATCCGCACGATTCTCGACGGCCTGGACCCGCTGCCGGCGGCGCTGGTGAACGCACGGTCCGATGTGCTCAGTTTCAACGCCACCTTCGCGGCGCTGGTCCCCTGCCTGGCGAACGCGCCCGTCAGCGAGCGCAACTCCATCTGGTTCACGTTCACCGCCCCGCCAGTCTGCAACCCCATCGTGAACAGCGAGGAACTGGCCGCCGAGCACGCGGGTATCTTCCGCTATCGCTACAGCCAGCACCTCGGTGAACCGGAATGGCAGGAGTTCGTCCACCGCCTGTGCGCGGCGAGCCCCGAGTTCGCCCGGTTGTGGGCCAGCCACGACGTGGTCCCGCCGCGGCCATGCAACAAGATCTTCCGCTACCCGGGGATCGCCGACATCGCGACCCGCTCCACGAACCTCGAGCTGTCATACCAGCCCGGCACCCGGGTCATCGTCTACACCCCGATCAACGACGAGAGCCGGGCGGGCATCGCCTGGCTCCGCGAGCATCCCGACGCGGCCACCACACGCCACGAGCACTGAAGTCTTCCGCAGCTCGACGATCTGAGGATTTCTTGTTGTTCCAGATTCCAGAGCCCGTCGCAGAATCCCGAGCCTCGGGCTTTCCCTTCCGCCGCCACTTCCGAGCAAGCGTTGAGGATTTTGGTCGTTCCGACAACCAAAATCCCCAATTCTTGCGGATCGTCAAATGGCCGTGACACCCCTTTTATCTCTCTTGGGTCGAATTTCTGGCGCGGCGCGAAGACGGTGCGGAATCCCCTGTGGGGGGGCCATTGCGGCGAAGTGTAAACGGGCCGCCAGGCCAATGCCGGCAACCCCGGATACGCCGCTTCTCCGGATTGTGCTACATGCTCCGAAACAACCGAAATTCTCGCTTCTTGCGGTTGCCCGCTGCGCGGCGGCGCGGGCTACGCGCTGGCGCGCGATGTCAGGCGACCGCCTGCAGCGCCCGCCGCCGGAGGGTCTCGCCGGTGGCCGCATCGAACAGGTGCAGCCGGTCGACGGCGGCGTAGAGCCTGAGCTTGCCGCCGCTGGTGACGGGCGTCCGTGGGTCCAGCGCGGCGGTGAAGCGGCAGGTCTCCGGGCTGGTCGGCGGGCCGGACGGCACCGCCCCATGGGCGAGGGTCTCGGTGCCGAGGCGTTCGATCAGGTCGACCTCGACATCGAAGATCAGCGCCGGGTCGGCCGGGGGCTCGGTCTGGACGTCGTGCGGCCGCACGCCGATGGTCACCTCGGCACCCGTCGGCGCGGCCAGGGTCTCGCGGATGGCCGCGGGTACCTCCACCGTCTGGTCGCCGACCCGCAGCGCGAGCGAGCCGGTGCCGGTCGGCTCCGACAGCTGCCCCGGGACGAGGTTGGTCGGCGGGCTGCCGATGAACGTCGCGACGAAGACGTTCGCCGGGTGGCTGAACAGCTCGTCCGGTGTGCCGAGCTGCTGCAGGCGCCCGTCGTGCAGCACCGCGATGCGGTCCGCCATCGTCATCGCCTCGGTCTGGTCGTGGGTGACGTAGAGCGTCGTCGTTCCCAGCGAGCGCTGCAGGCGGGCGATCTCGCCGCGCACGCGCACCCGCAGCTTGGCGTCGAGGTTCGACAGCGGCTCGTCCATCAGGAACGCGCGGGGCTGGCGGACGATCGCGCGGCCCATCGCGACGCGCTGGCGCTGCCCGCCGGACAGTGCCTTCGGACGCCGGTCGAGCAGGTCGGTGAGCCCGAGGATCTCGGCCGCGGCGGTGACCCGCCGGTCGCGTTCCGCGCGGTCGACCTTGGCCAGCCGCAGGGCGAACTCCATGTTCCGCCGCACGGTCATGTTCGGGTAGAGGGCGTAGTTCTGGAAGACCATCGCGAGGTCACGGTCCGCCGGCGGGACGTCGGTGACGTCCCTGCCGCCGACGAGGACCTGACCGGCGGTCGGCGCGAGCAGGCCGGCGACGATCCGCAACGCGGTCGTCTTCCCGCTGCCGGACGGACCGATGAGGACCAGGAACTCCCCGTCCTCGACCACGAGGTTGAGTGACTCCAGGGTCGGCCGGTCGTCGTAGGTCAGGGTGACGTCACGCAACTCGATCGTGGACATGGGGCTCCCTCTTCCCTTGGACACTGACGCTGAGCTGGACGCTGACGCTGAGCGCAGCCCGCACAGGACACCAGCCCACACGCGGAGCACCGCCCGCGCAGGGCATGGCCGACGCAGGACGCAGCGCGGCCACGGCGCGCGACCGGCCGTGTGGACGTTCGGAGAGGGAGGTTCCGACGCCCTTGTCGACGCACCGAGGCCCCAGATTCGCACGAGTGGCCTGGTCCGTCCAGAGCTTCGGAAGCACTCGACGTCAATTCCTTTCAGTAGTCATGCAGCTACAGAAAGATTTATGTACATCCACCAGCGACCAACACTTGACAGTGGCGTAACCGGGGCCCACAGTTTCGAAGCCATGAGAGCGCTCACACGCGATCAGTGCGGTGAGCGTGAAGCCAGAGGGAGGGCTTCATGAGGGCACGGCAGGGCCGCCTTATGGCCATGGCCGGGACGGCCGTCCTGGCCATGGTCTTATCCACCACCAGCGCCTGCGGAGGCGACGACGGGGGGAAGACCAAGCTCACCATCAACACGTTCGGTGTCTTCGGGTACACGGACCTGTACAAGGAGTTCGAGGCCAGCCACCCCGACGTCGAGATCGTCGAGACCGTCAGCGAGTACAACGACCATCACAACAACCTGGTGAACCACCTGGCGGCCGGCTCCGGCGCCGCCGACGTCGAGGCAGTCGACGAGGGTTTCATCGCGCAGCTGAAGGCGACGCCGGAGCAGTTCGTCAACCTGAACGACCTCGGCGCGAGTGATCGGGAATCCGACTACCCCGCGTTCAAGTGGTCGGCGTCGCTGTCCGCCGACGGCAAGACCCAGATCGGGCTCGGCACCGACGTCGGCGGGCTCGCGATGTGCTATCGCACCGACCTGCTCGAGGCCGCCGGCCTGCCCAGCGACCCGGCGGCGGTCAGCGCGCTCTGGCCGACCTGGGACGCCTACTTCAAGACCGGCCGTGACTTCGCGGCGAAGAACACCGGGGTGAAGTTCTTCGACGCCGGCACCAACATCTACAACGCGCAGATCTTCCAGCTCGACGAGAGCTACTACGCCACCGGGACGTCCGATGTGATCGTCGGGTCGAACCCCAAGGTCAAGACCGCTTTCGACACCACCGCGAAGGCTATCTCGGACGGTCTGTCCGCGGGGCTGGTCGCCTTCGAGGACGAGTGGGTCACGGCGATGAAGGAAGGCACCTTCGCGACGATCACCTGCCCGGCCTGGATGCAGGGCTACATCAAGGAGAACGCGCCGGAGACGGCCGGGAAGTGGAACATCGCCGAGATTCCCGGGGGCAGCGGCAACTGGGGCGGCTCCTGGCTGACGATTCCGGCGCAGAGCGACCACAAGGACCTGGCCTATGAGCTGGTCTCCTTCCTGACCGCGCCGGAGCAGCAGACCCGGATCTTCAAGGAGACGGGCAACTTCCCGTCCAGCGTCACCTCGATCAAGGACTCGGCGGTGCAGTCGTTCACCAACCCGTTCTTCGATGACGCACCCACCGGGAAGATCTTCGGCGAGTCCGCGATCAGCCTGGAGCCGCAGTACCAGGGCTCGAAGCACGGGGCCATCCGCCAGGCGATGGAACACGGAATCCAGCGCATCGAGCAGGAGAACCAGGCTGCCGACAAGGCCTTCTCCGAATCGGTCGACGAGGCGGAACGCGCCGCCCGCTGAGGCCTGAGAAAGCCGGTCACCACAGCACGGCTCGAACAGCACCGCCTCGAACAGCACCACGGCACCAGTACGAACAGCACCACGGCACCACGGCACCACGGCACCACCCGAACAGCACCGTTCCGAACGGCACCGTCCCAGTCGGTGTCGTTCGGGACGGCGCACAGCCCGTGGGCCCTGTCAGCGGAAAGGAGGTAGGTGTCCATGACGATCGCGACCCCCGCGCACCCGGCGCAGACGACGGCGGAATCCGCGCCGGCCGCGCGGGAGACGCCCCGCCGGCAACGGAGGCCGCACAGCACGTTCCGGCGTATCGGGCGCGCGACGGTCCCCTACTGGCTCATCGCCCCGTTCTTCGTCATCTTCACGGCCTTCGGGCTGTTCCCGATGCTCTACACCGCCTGGATCTCGCTCACGGACCGGGACATGCTCCGCCCCGATGCCGCGAAGTTCATCGGCCTGGGGAACTACACCGACCTGTTCTCGGACGAGTTCTTCTGGAACGCGGTCGGCAACACCTTCCTGCTGATGGCGATGTCATCGGTTCCCCAGCTGGCGTTCGCGCTGATCCTCGCACATATCCTGAACACCCGGCTGCGGGCACGCACGCTGTTCCGGATGGGCGTCCTGCTGCCGAACATCACTTCGATCGTCGCGGTGACCATCGTGTTCAGCCAGATCTTCGGCCGCCAGTTCGGCCTCATCAGCTGGCTGCTGGACACGGTCGGCCTGGACCCGATCAACTGGCAGGCCGGCGAGTGGACGTCCAAGACAGCCATCGCGTCGATGGTCATCTGGCGTTGGACCGGCTACAACGCGCTGATCTACCTCGGCGCGATGCAGGCGATCCCCAAGGAGCATTTCGAGGCCGCCGCCATGGACGGTGCCAGCACCTGGCGCCAGCTGTGGCACATCACCCTGCCGGCACTGCGCCCGACCATCGCCTTCACCGCGCTCATCTCCGTGATCGGGCAGATACAGCTGTTCACCGAACCGCTGTTGTTCGACAACTCGCCGGGCAGCGTCTCCGGCGGCAACAGCCACCAGTTCCAGACCCTGGCGCTGCTGCTCTACGAGGAGAGCTTCCGGCTGCACAACTTCGGTTACGGCTCCGCGATCGCCTGGGTGATGTTCCTGGTGACCATGGCACTGGCCGCGGGCGCCTACTTCGTGACCCGCGGCACGTCCCGACTCACAGGGGGGTCCCGGTGACCGGCTCCACCCGCGGCTCCACCCGCCGTTCCACCCGCGGCTCCGGCGAGAGCTCCGGCCCGCTGCGCTATCCGCTCCTGTTCGCGGTCGTCATCATCTCGGCGTTCCCGGTGTACTGGACCTTCATGATCCCGTCCCGGACGAACGACGTGGTCGGCCAGCTGCCACCGCCGTTCCTGCCCGGTGGGCACTTCTTCGCCAACGCCGCCCGGGTCTTCGACACGGTCAACTTCGGCAAGGCCCTGATGAACTCGGTCATCGTCGCCGGGTCCATCACCCTGAGCACGCTTCTGTTCTGTTCGCTGGCGGGTTTCGCGTTCGCCAAGCTGAACTTCCGCGGCCGGAACGCACTGCTGCTCGTGGTGGTCTCCACCATGATGGTGCCGGTCCAGCTCGGCATCATCTCGCTCTATATCGAGATGCAGGAGCTGGGCTGGGGAAACCGGCTGATCTCCGTCGTCCTGCCCACCGCGGTGACCGCTTTCGGGGTCGTCTTCATGCGGCAGAGCGTCATCCAGGCGGTGCCGGACGAACTGCTGGAAGCCGGCCGCATCGACGGCTGCGGAACGCTGCGGCTCTACTGGCATGTGGCGCTGCCCGCGCTGCGCCCGGCAATGGCCGTCCTCGGCCTGCTCACGTTCATGCAGGCGTGGAACGACTTCATGTGGCCGCTGATCGTGCTCAACGCCGAGAACCCGACCGTTCAGGTCGCGCTGAGCACGCTGGCGTCCGGTCACTACCGGGACAACACCCTGGTACTGGCCGGCACCGCACTCGGCACGATTCCCGTACTGGTCATATTCGCCCTGTTCGGCCGCCAGATCATCGGCGGAATCATGGAAGGCGCGGTCAAGGGTTGACGTCCTCCCCCGCCTGAAGGCGGGGGATTCCAACTCCTACACACCCACCAGGGAAGGGGGTGCGAGTTGTTGAGGTTCGCGGTTCACGGGCACACCCAACGGCGTGCCTCCCCGCGCAGCCACCGCGCGTCCCGCGGCGATATTCACTGCTGCGTTCACGTCAGCGTTCGCCGTATGCCCGCAGGCGACACAGCGGAACCGCGCTTGGCTCTCACGCGATTCCGCCGCCACATGCCCGCAGGCCGAGCAACGCTGACTGGTATAAGCGGCCGGAACGCGTTCGACTCGGTCGGGGGCTTTCTGTTCCAGACGCTGCACGAGCAGGCCCCAGCCGTTGGCAAGGATGCCTCGGTTCAACCCGGCTTTCTGTCGCACGTTCCGGCCAGGCTGGTCGACCGAGCCCCGGGCCGACCGGGTCATGTTCCCGATCTGCAGGTCCTCGACGCGGATCAGGTCGAAGCGTCGGGCGAGATCGGTGGAGGTTTCCTCGGCCCAGTTTTTCCGCCGGTCGGTTTCCCGGGCTTTCAGCCGGGCTATCCTGGCCTTGAGACGGCCGCGCCGGTTCGAGCCCCGTTTCGCGTTGGCGAGGCGGCGTTGCAGCCGCGCCAGCCGCGCGGCCTCTGCTGGCCGCAGCCCGGGGCAGGACAGCAGCTCACCGGTACTGAGCGCCGCGGACACCGTTACGCCCCGGTCGACCCCGACCGCCTCACCAGTGCCCGGCGCCGGGATCGACTCCGGGACCACAGCGAACGCGACATGCCAGCGGCCAGCCCGGTCACGGGTGATCCGGTACGACTTGAAGTCGGGAACAGGCCGGGACAGCCGAAACTTCACCCAGCCGACTTTCGGTATCCAGCATCGGGACCAGCGCCGGTTCAGCTTTTCAACCCGGGCGTTCTTCCCCACGATCTGGAAACCTTCGGACTGGCCGCGTTTCCGAAAGGTCGGTCGCTGATGGGAGCCACCGAAAAAGTTCCGCAGAGCTTGATCGTAGTCCCGCAGGGCCTGCTGTTGGACGGTTTGCGATCCGGCGCGGAGCCAGTCGAACGCGGCGCGCGCGTCGGTCAATTGCCGGCACCGTTCCAGATGGGATGGCGCCTTACCCCGGTAGCGGGTCCACCATGACTGCTGTTCCACGCACAGATTCCACACGAACCGTGCATGCCCGCAGTGCTCTTCGAGTCCGGCGACCTGTTCGGGTGCCGGAACAAGCCGATAGCGGGACATGATCTTATTCTACAGAAGGGATTCGCTCATGCGT
>NZ_ADGX01000005.1 GCF_000177675.1 Parafrankia sp. EUN1f | reverse complement strand
GCGGCGCGGGCGGCGCGGGCGCGGGCGGGGCCGCCGCCGACCCGGGCCGCAACGAAGGCGAGGCGGAGGTGACCGAAAGCCTGGAGGACCTGCTCGCCGAGCTCGCCGGGCTGGTCGGGCTGGAGCGGGTCAAAAAGGACGTCGGCGCGCAGGTGAAACTCATGCAGACCGTCCGGCGACGGCAGGAGGCCGGCCTGCCGGCGCCGCCGCTGAGCCGGCACCTGGTGTTCGCGGGAAACCCCGGCACCGGGAAGACGACGGTGGCGCGGCTCTACGGCCGGCTGCTCGCCGCGCTCGGCATCCTCGAACACGGCCACCTGGTCGAGACCGACCGCTCGGACATGGTGGGCGAATACGTGGGCCACACCGCGCCGAAGACGCAGGCGGTCTTCCGGCGGGCGCTGGGCGGTGTGCTGTTCATCGACGAGGCCTACTCCCTCGTCCCGCACGGGCTGGGAAACGACTTCGGCCAGGAGGCGATCGCCACCCTGGTCAAGCTGATGGAGGACCACCGCGACCGGGTCGTGGTCATCGTGGCCGGATATCCCGCGGAGATGGGCAGGTTCGTGGCCTCGAATCCCGGGCTGGCCTCGCGGTTCTCCCGCACCCTCACCTTCGAGGACTACAGTTCGACGGAGCTCACCGGGATCGTGGCCAGCCAGTGCCGGCAGCACGAGTACCAGCTGCCAGAGCCGACCGTCGCGGCCCTCGACGCCTATTTCGAGGTACTCCCCCGCAACCGTGGTTTCGGCAACGGCCGGCTCGCCCGCCAGGTCTTCCAGCGGATGACGGAGAACCAGGCCCAGCGGGTCGCGGAGCTTGCCACACCGACCACGGACGACCTGCTGCGGCTGGACCCCATGGATCTGCCGAGCGGCGGCGCGGAAATCTGAAAAGGCCACCGGGCCGATTCTCGGCGACCTGATCAGATCTTTCCGGCTCGCGCCGGTCGTTCGGGAGCATCGGCGCTCCCGAACGACAGGCCCGCATCTCGGCACTTCCGACCAGGGCGGAAATCCTAAACAGGAAATGACCGCCGACCGCCCATCGTCCGAACACGATGTAACTTTTCTCCGCCAGCGGCTGAATTATGTTGAAACGGGTAGTCTGGCGCTACGCGGCCGGTCGCGCACGTCCGGTGGTGGTGTCCTTCCCTGACGAGGAGGGCCGGGAGGATGGCGGACCCGTCCGGCGGCACGGCCCCACCAGGCCGGGAACCCGCGGCCCGGTTCGTCCGGGCCCTCTTCGACGAGAACTCGGCGGACCTGCTCCGGTACGTCCGGCGAATCAGCCCGGAGGATCCGGGCCGGGCCGAGGACCTCGTCCAGGAGACGTTCCTGCGCGCGTGGCGCCACCGCGACGGCCTCGCCGCGCACGGCAGCGCCCGCGCCTGGCTGTTCCGGGTGGCGCGCAACCTCGCCGTCGACTGGCACCGCCGGCAGGCGGTGCGCCCCGGTGAGGCGGAGGCGCTCGTCGAGGACAGCACCCGGATGGCCGACCGGCTGGCGGAGGACAGCCTGGAGGCCGTCCTGCTGCGCACCGACCTGGTCCAGGCCCTGCGGACGCTCTCGGCTGCGCACCGGGAGGCCCTCGTCCACCTCCACCTCTTCGACCGCAGCCAGTGGGAGACCGCCAGCGTGCTGGATGTCCCCATCGGAACGGTCAAGTCCCGCCACCACACGGCCGTCCGGGCGCTGCGCCGAGCACTCGACCAACGCGGGATCGACGGCCGCTGACGAGGTCGGGTGCCGGCTCGCACCGCGGACGCCGACGAGGACGATCAGCGCCGGAGAGGCGTCGGCGGCCAGCGCCACCGGGCGCTCGTCCCCCGCGCCCACCCGGCCTGACAGGAGCACTCAGCCGACGAGCCGCCGCGCGCGCTGAACGGCCGGATCGGGCACGGGAATGGCGTCGACCAGGCGCCGGGTGTAGTCGGCGCTCGGCCGGCGCAGGACGTCGGCCGCCCGGCCGACCTCGACCACCCGGCCGTGCCGGAGCACGGCGACCCGGTCGGCGACCTCGTCCACCACAGCCAGGTCATGGCTGATGAACAGGCAGGCGAAGCCGTACTGTTCCTGCAGATCGCGGAACAGGTCCAGAACAGCGGCCTGCACCGACACGTCCAGCGCGCTCGTCGGCTCGTCGGCGACGAGCAGCTCCGGGTCCAGCGCGAGCGCGCGGGCCAGCCCCGCCCGCTGGCGCTGCCCGCCGGACAGTTCCGCCGGCCGCCGGTCCGCGTACGACGCCGGCAGCTGGACGGACTCCAGCAGTACGGCGACCCGTTGCCGGACCGCACGCCCCTGGGCTCGGCCGTGCACCTCGATCGGTTCGCCGACCGCGTCACCGACGCTGCGCCTCGGGTCGAGAGTGGTGGCCGGATCCTGGAAGACCAGGCCGATCCGGCTGCGCACCGCGCGCAGCCCACCCGCCGACAGTCCGCCGATGTCGGTGCCGAGCACCTCCGCCTGCCCCGCCTTCGGCCGGAGCAGGCCGACGACGACACGGCCGAGCGTCGTCTTGCCGGAGCCGGACTCGCCGACCAGGCCTAGCACCTCTCCGGGGGCGAGGGAGAGGGTGACGCCGTCGACCGCGGTGAAGGCCGGCCGCCCCAGCCGCCCGGGGTATTCGACGACGACATCGCGGAAATCCACCACCGGCCGCACGGCACCCGGCGCCTCCGTGGCCTCCCCTGTCACCGCGGCATCCCCTGTCACCGCGGCCTCGGGCGGTTCCGCGGAACCCAGCCGCTTCACCGCGCCCAGCGGTCTCACCGCGGCCGTCTTCCCGCCCGCCGTCGAGTCCGAGTCCGAGGTCGAGTCGGACGTCGAGTCCGTCGAGTCCGTCGAGTCCGAGGTCGTCGGGACGCGCGGGACGGCCGCGAGCAGCTCGCGGGTGTAGTCCGCCTGCGGCCGGGCGAACAGCTCGAGAACGTCGCTCGTCTCGACGACCCGCCCGGAGCGCAGCACGACGACCCGGTCGGCGAGGTCCGCGACGACGCCCATGTTGTGGGTGATGATCAGGACGGCCCGGCCGAGGCGGTCGCGCAGATCGTGCAGCAGCCGGAGGATCTCGGCCTGCACGGTGACGTCGAGCGCCGTGGTCGGCTCGTCGGCGATGATCAGATCCGGTTCGTTGGCCAGTGCGAGCGCGATCACAACCCGCTGCTTCTGGCCGCCCGAGAGCTGGTGCGGGTAGTAGCCCACCCGCTTCTCGGGCTCCGGAATGCCGACGACCTCCAGCAGTTCCACCGCGCGGCGCCGGGCGTCGGCCCGCTTCACCTTCCGGTGCGCGCGCAGCGCCTCGCCGATCTGCCAGCCGACGGTCTCGACCGGGTTGAGCGCGGTCGAGGGCTCCTGGAAGACCATCGCCGCCCGGCTGCCGCGCACCGAACGCAGCGCCTTCTCGTCGAGTCCGAGCACCTGCTGGCCGGCCAGATCGATGCTGCCGGTGGCCCGGGCCGTGTCGGGGAGCAGGCCGAGCACCGCCTTCGCCGTCAGCGTCTTGCCCGAGCCGGACTCGCCGACCAGGGCGACGATCTCCCCGGGCGCGACCTCGAACGACACGTTGTCGACCGCGCGCGGGTGGACGGCGGCGGCGGGGAACTCGACGGTGAGATCCCGGACACTCAGAACCGGTGTGGCCACGTCGTTCTCCTGTGCGGGGTCTGCGGTGCCGAGCGTTGGACGCGGGACGTGGTGGCGCGCCATCAGATGCGCCGGCGGGCGCCGACCGCCTGGGCGATCAGCTGGAAGCCGAGGACGAAGCCGGTGACCAGCAGCAGCGGTCCGACCGCCTGCATGGGCGCCGTGTCCAGGTCGGACACCGCGTCGGCGATGATGGTGCCCAGCGACGGCTCCGGCGGGCGCACACCGATCCCGAGGAAGCTCATCGCGCTCTCCAGGAACACCGCGATCGACATCGACAGCGCGAGCTGGACGAACAGCGGCTCGGCCGAGTTCGGCAGGATGTGCCTGCGCAGAATCCACCACCGTGAGGCACCGATGGCCTCCGCGGCCTCCACGAACGGCAGTTCCCGCAGCGTCAGGATGGACGAGCGCAGCAGCCGCCCGAAGTACGGGATCTCGACGGCCACGACGACCACGAAGATCGGCGTGATGCCGGCGCCCAGGATGGCGGTCACCCCGATCGCCAGAATGATCGGGGGGAACGCCAGGATCACGTCGAAGATGCGCTGCACGGCGACGTCCGCCGGCCGGATCAGCGCCGCGAGCGTACCCGCGGCCGTGCCGAGCAGCGCACCGAGCGGAACGGCGACGAACACCACCAGGACGTCCACCCGGATGCCGTAGAGGGCACGGGTCAGCACGTCCCGGTTGACCTCGTCCGTCCCGAACAGGTGCCTGCCGCTGGCTGGGAGGAGGTTCGCACCGGGGATCTGCTCGGTCGGGCCGTAGGGGGTCAGGAGCGGGGCGAACAGGCCGAGCAGCAGGATGCCACCCACCAGCAGCAGACCGAACAGGCCGCGCCCGTGCAGGAGAACCCGTCGGCGGCGCGGGGCGGTCGCGACAGCCGCCACGTCCTCTGCGGGGGTGACGCTCGCGGGGCCGGCGGCTGCGGGGGTGGCGGCTGCGGGGGTGGCGGTCGGGAGTTGCTGCTCGGGGGCCGTGGGCGCATCCGCCGCGGGCCTGGTGGGGGTCTGGACTGTGTCGGTCACTGGGCACCTCCGATGCGCACGCGCGGGTCGAGAAGGGCGTGGACGACGTCGGTCAGCAGCTGGATGACGACGAAGATGAAGACCGACAGCAGCAGAAGCACCTGGACGACCGGGTAGTCGCGCCGGCCGATCGCCTGTTCGATGAGCTGGCCGATCCCGGGCCAGGCGAAGATCGCCTCGACGAGCACGGCACCGCCGAGCAGGCTGCCGGCCTGCAGGCCGATCACGGTCACGGTGGTCGGCAGCGCGTTGCGCATCGCGTACCGCAGCAGCAGGCGCCGGCGCGGGACGCCCAGCGCGGTGGCGGTGAGGACGTACGGCTGGCGCAGCTCTGTCCGCAGCGTCTCGGCGAGGAAACGGGACAGCACCGCCGACACGGGCAGCGCCAGGCAGAGCGCCGGCAGCACGAGGTACTGCGCCGTGATGTCCAGGCGGGCGAACATCCCGTCCGGCGGAATGCCTGCGCTGGGCAGGACCGGGAAGATCACGGTGAGCAGCAGCACCAGCAGCACACCGCTGACGAACGTCGGCAGCGCCACCGAGATCGTGTTCACGACCGTGATCGCGCTTTCCAGCCAGTGATTTCGTGTTGTCGCCCAGATCGGCCCCACAACGGCCGCGATGAGAATCGCCAGCAGCAGCGCGCTGAGCGTGAGGATCACGGTGTTCCCGAAGCCGTCGGCGACGAGCGAGGTGATCTCGCCGCCGACGCTGTAGGACTGGCCGAAATCGAGGGTCAGCACGTTTCCGATCCAGCTCAGGTATTGGGACGGCACCGACTGGTCGAGGCCGAGGTCGTGCCGGATGGCGGCGACGGCCTCGGGACTCGCGTCGGATCCGGCGAGGCTGGTGGCGGGATCCCCCGGTATCAGCCGGATGATCGCGAATATCAGCACCGACGCCAGGAAGAGCACGAGCACCGCCGAGGGCACGCGCCGGACGAGATAACGCAACAACGAATGCCTCCGGGGCTCGATTCGGTACCGGTCGGGTCCAGGCTGGTCCGGATCGGGGTCAGGGATCCGGCCCGGTCAGGCGAGGTAGGCGTTGGTGACGTCGAGCTCCCAGCGCTTGGTATAGGAAAGCCCGGACAGCCGGGTGGAGCTCACCCACTGGAAGGGAATGACGCCGATCTCGACGAGGAACAGCGCCTCGAGCAGCTCGTCGCTGACCTTGGCGTATTCGGCGATGGCGGCGTCCGACCGGCCGTCGGGCTGCTTCCAGGCGGCCTGCGAGGCGCTGGTGTAGTCATCGGAGGTGAAGTGCGAGGCGTTGTGCAGCGCGTTGAACGGATACGCGCTGACAACCAGGGTCGAGGGCGTGTACTGCGCCCAGGAGTGGAACGTCGTCCAGATGCCCTTGAACTCGGCGCCGATGAGCTGCTTGACGAAGGTCGCCGCGTCGACCGGCTCGAGCTCCACCTTGATGCCGACGGCGGCGAGGTTCGCCTGGACGATCTGGGCGGTCGCCGCGTAGACGGGGAGTGCCGTGTTGTAGGTGTACGGAATCGTCGGCAGTGTGCCGATCTGCGCGACGAGCTCCTTCGCCTTGGCCTGGTTGTACGCGTACCGCTTGTTCTTCTCCGCGTCGTAGGCGACCGAGTACTTCGGCCACGGCAGGTTCGTCGCATAGCCGTTGCCGCGGAAGACCTCGGAGATGATCCGGTCACGGTCGATCGCGTACGCGATCGCCTGGCGCAGCCGGACGTCGCCGAGCGCGGGCGCGGTCACGTTCGTCCCCACATAGATCTGCTGCTCGGCGCCCGCCAGCGTGGTCTTGTTGAACTTCTTGGCGTCCTTGCTCAGTTCCTCGATGTCGCGCGGGCTGACTCCCTCGGCGAAGTCGACCTGGCCTGACTTCAGCTGCGCGGCGATCGCGTTGGTGTCGGGAACAATGCCGATCCGGACCCCGTCGAGATAGGGGCGGCCCGGCTGCCAGTACTTCGGGTTCTTCTCGAAGACCAGCGAGGAGTTCGGCGTCCAGGACTTGAAGGTGAACGGCCCGGTGCCGACGAATCCCTTGCCCGTCTTGATGTCCTCGACGGTTTCGCTGTCGATGATGAACACCGTGTCGAGCAGGTCGAAGATGTTGCCGAGCGGGTGCGCGAAGTGCAGCACGGCCTGGTGCGGGTCGGTGGTGTCGACCGAGGTGACGGCCTTGGCGGTGCTCTGCAGCTGGCCCTGCGCGTGCCAGCTCGCGTCGGCGTAGGCCTTGATCGAGAACTCGACGTCCTTGGAGGTGAAGGCCCGCCCGCTGTGGAACACGACGTCGTCGCGCAGCTGGAGGGTCAGGCTGAGCCCGTCGGCGCTCGCCGTCCACGACTTCGCCAGCCGCGGCTTCGGCTCGATGCTGTCGTTGGGGTAGCGGGTCAGGCTCTCGTATACCAGCCCGATCAACGCGGTGATCGCCGTGTTGGAGTTGGTGAAGAGGTTCTTCGGGATCAGGTCGTCCGGGATCGCGACTTTCAGGGTGCCACCGGCCTTGGGCGTCGGACCGGCGCTCGCGCCGCTGCCCGCCTCGTCCACCGCTGACGAGCAGGCGGCGAGGAGCAGTGCGCCGCCAGCCCCGAGGCCAGCCAGCAGGGACCGACGCGAGATGCCGTTATTTTCCATCGACATTGTAGGGAATCTTTCGTCACGATGCCAGGGCAGCAAGCCAGCATGAAGGCGGAGGCCCGCTCAGCCCGAGGCAACGCGACCGAGACGGGCCAGGAGGACGGACGGCCCGGGTGCCGCGCGGCCCACGATCAGGCTCGCGGCGGTAGTGCTCCTACCGACAGGATCGGCGGAAGTCCCACCGATGACAGCGCCGCCGACAACAGGACCGCGGCATGGGCCAGCGCGCGGCATCGGCGACATCGATCACGCCGGCATACAAACGCCGCGACACCGGAACAGTCAAGCGACATCACCATTTTGTTGCCTACTTCACTTTACCCATCAGTCCGATCGAGAAGGGGTTGTTAGCTCGGTACCGTCCCCCCAACCAGGACCGGGCACCCCCACCAGGAAGGACCAGCGGAGATGACCACACAGCTGCGCGCGTACCGGGAGACTGCCGCGGTCACCGGGTACCGTTCGATCACCGTCGACCGGGTCTCGGCGAACATCGGCGCCGTCATCGGCGGTGTCCGCATCGGCGGCGACCTCGACGCGACGACCGTCAGCGAGATCAAGCGCGCGCTCGTCGAGCACAAGGTCGTCTTCCTGCGCGGCCAGCAGCACGCGGACGACGCGACCCAACGGGCCTTCGCCAGCCTGCTCGGCACCCCGACCCTGCCCCACCCCACCGTCACCGGGGCCGACAACTCGGTCCTGCCGATCGACGCGGCCGAGGGCAAGGCGAACAGCTGGCACACCGACGTGACGTTCGTCGACCGCATCCCGTCCGCCAGCGTGCTGCGGGCGGTCACGCTGCCGCCCTACGGTGGCACCACGACCTGGGCGAACACCGCCCACGCCTACTCCACGCTCAACCCGGCGCTGCAGGCCCTCGCCGACCGGCTGTGGGCCGTCCACTCGAACCTCTACGACTACGCCGCCGAGCGCACCGAGAAGGCGATCGGCGGCATCGACGTCAAGGAGGAGGCGTACCGCGCCGAGTTCGGTCACATCGAGTACGAGACCGAGCACCCCGTCGTGCGGGTCCACCCGGTGACCGGCGAGCGCAACCTGCTGCTCGGCCACTTCGTCCGCCGGATCGTCGGCCTGTCCACCCGCGACTCGCAGGACATCTTCAACCTGCTCCAGCGCCACGTCATCCGGCTGGAGCACACCGTCCAGTGGAGCTGGCGCGACGGCGACATCGCCATCTGGGACAACCGGGCCACCCAGCACTACGCGATCGCCGACTACGACGACCAGCCCCGCCGCCTGCACCGCATCACCCTCGCCGGCGACATCCCGGTCAGCGTGGACGGCACCCCCAGCCGCCCGCTCAAGGGCGACGCCTCACACTTCTCCCCCATCGCGGCCTGACCCGCACCCAGCCCTCACCAGCTGGAACGCCCGACGAGCCGTGCCAGCCGCGCCACGGCTCATGCGGGTCACCGGCGCCGCCCGCACCGCCGAACCACACCGGGCCGTTGTCCGCGCCGTTGCCGAAGAAGAAGGAGAAGCCGGTCGCCGGGCTGCCGGGCCGCCTACCGACCGGCATCGGACCCATCCCCGGCGCCCGGCCGCCCTCGCGCCCGAACACCTCGGCCAGCCAATCTCGTCGGCGGTCCTGGCCCAAGTCACGGCAGCCCGCCACCGCGGGAGACGAAGACCATCCGACCTGCGGTGTCGCCGGCCCTGCGGCCTGGTGGGTCTGATCAGACCACCGGCCAGGTACACCGGTCACGCGCGACAGAAAAAATCAGCTCGACATCCTCGGCCGTCCACCGGCCCGCGACGCCGTCAAAAGCCTGGCGCAGATCGTCGTGGTGCGCCACGAGGACATCCGTGAGTGACGGCACGACCGTCAGGCTCTCCGCCTCGACGAAAGCCAGCACTCCGGCGACGCCAACACCGAAACCGCAGGCACGGCTCAGCGCCTCGGACGCACGCACCGCCTCCGCCCTGGCTTTCAGCACATACGGATGAAACCCGTCGCCCACCCGCACCGCGTCGTCACCCACCCATATTCGTCGACCGCGATGGTATTTCGTGTTGATGGTGAAGACGCCGCCCGGACCGATGAGAAGATGGTCGATATCGACGTTGCGCGGTAACGGAATCGAATGCAGCACCCGCCAGCCGCGGGCCGTGAGCGGTTCCAGCTCCGCCGCCACCATCTGTTCGCCGGCGAGCCCCGTGCGCCAGCTTTCCGTCTCCGGCCGGACGCGCCGCAGCAGGCGGTCCGCAAGCGCTCGCCAGAACCCGGGCCGCAGCTCGCGAAGCTTCGCGCTGACCGCCTCGCCAGGACGGTGGGCTGCGAGGTCCATCGGGTGTGCCGTCGCCGCCGGGAGGTTCACGGCCGCGGGGTCGGCGATCCGCCGCTCCGCCCGCGACCTGCCCACCCCACTCCTGGACGGCCCATGTGGCACAGCCATTCCGCCCGGCAGATCCGGCCCGACCGGCTCCGCGGGGCCGTCCGGCTCGGCCGGGCCGACGGGGGTGACGGGCACCGCGGACTCCGACACACTCACCCCGTGGGCCGCGAGCACCGCCAGCACCGCGTCGCGATCCACCTCGTCGAGCAGCATCGTGAGTTGACCGGTCAGATGGTCGAAGCAGGCGACGCTCCTGCCATCCGGAAGATTCACATAGAGTCTGTGCTGCCCGTACCGTTTCCACAGGCGCACCAGCAGCTCATCCATGCATCGCCCTCCAACAACTGCCCACAGCACGGGCCGCGAATTCCGCCGCCTGATTCGACCGGGGCCACCCGCCCAACAACCATGAACTGTCCGGCCGCATCACGTTATCCTCCCGGAGCCGACACAGGTGCCGAAGCGCGATTTTCGCTCCGACCCGAAGCGCGGGCTTCCCTGTCATCTCGACCGCGACCCGCGACCCGCGGCCTCCCATTCAGGCTGAAGCAACGAGTAGAGGATGCTGTCCCGCCAGGCGCCATTCGTGAAAACGTGATCCCGAATCCGCCCCGCAGCGGATACCCGGGCTGGCGCGGATGCGGGGTTTTCACGGCCCTACCGTCGCAGAACGGTCACCGCGGTGCGGGTGAGGCCCCCTTCCCGTTCCCGCGCGTCGGCTGACCCCACGCGGGCCGATCTACTGGGGCGGGCAGCCCCTTGACCTTCCAGGCGCAGCACGCAGGGCATGACCACGCCGAGCGGATCTAGCGGCGGACGGCGTCGACGACCTGCGGGTGCCCCGTGCCGCCGGGCGCGGCGAAGACACTCGGCCGCCAGGCGAACTCGGCCTCCGGGCTGAACCGTTCCTCGAGACCGAGGGCGAGCCCGCGCAGCGCCGCCGCGCCGTCGCCGCGGAACGACGTCCCGTGCATGACGGCGAGTGTGCGCGGTTCCAGTTCGGCGAGCAGTCGCAGGGTGGACGTCGCCGCCGTCAGGCAGGAGGTCTGCCGCAGGGCCGCTTCGGCGTCCAGGCAGCGTTCGACCAGGTCGGCCGGGTCGTCGTCGGTGACGGCGGGGCCGTCACCGAGCTGGGCGAACAGATCCCCGCAGAACAGCGTTCGGGTGGTCTCCTCGAACAACACCCGGGAGTCCCAGCCGTGCGGGACGTGCGGCGTGTCGAAATGGCGGGCCCGACGGCTCACCTGCCGGTCACCGAGGTCGAGGACCTCCCCGTGCGCGAGCGAGCGCGGCGGGCGGTCCGCGAGGTCACGCAGCGAGATCTCGCAGCCCAGCTGGCCGTGCGCGACCTGGGCGCGGGGCGCCGCGGCCAGGAACTCGTTCATGGCGCCGGACTCGTCCGCCTCCAGGTGGCCGAAGGCGATCCAGCGCAGCCGCTCGACGGGCACCACCTGGGCTACCGCGGCGGAGACCTCTGGGAAAAGCTGCCGCATACCGGTGTGGAACAGCAACGGTTCCTCGGCGGCGATCAGGAACTGGTTGAAGGTGAACCCGGCCGGCCCGGCCACCTTGGGGAAGAAGGTGGAGATCCGGTAGATGCCATCGGCGATCTCGTCGACCCTTGTGCCCATGGCGCATCGTCCTCCACTCGCGAGCCGCCCACGACCCGGCCGGACGCTACCCGCGCACCTCGGCCCCCGCTACCGGGGGCCGAACGGATCGAGCTGCGGTGCCCGGGGCCGCGGGAGGAACGCACCGACCACGGTGATCACCATCCCGACCGCGACCACCCATCGTCAGGGCGCCGAGCAGCACCACCGTGACGCCGGCGGTGCTCGGCCCGTCCCCTCCACCGCCGGCGCCCCCGCCCCCTCCCCCACCCGCGCCGGGACCGGGGCCCGGGCG
Source organism: Parafrankia sp. EUN1f (assembly GCF_000177675.1). Classification (GTDB taxonomy): domain Bacteria; phylum Actinomycetota; class Actinomycetes; order Frankiales; family Frankiaceae; genus Parafrankia. Next base: position 96,699 of record NZ_ADGX01000005.1, on the reverse strand, counting down.
GAGCTGTACCGGCCAACCGGACTCGGGCCCGTGCCAGCCGCGACCGTCGTCGATCTCGTCCGTCCAGCCGCTGCCGTCGAAATAGCGGTGGGCGAAGCGCCCCTGCGGGTCGGGATACCAGCCGGGTGCGGCGGGCCCGCCGCCCGGTGTGGTCACCGGCCGCGGTTCGCAACCGTGCGAGGCGACATAGCGGCCGAGTGTAGGGCGCAGGCGAGCCCGAAAACCCATCCTGGGATGGGGTGTCCGGATTCAGCTGATCACGATTCGATCGCGACATCCACTACGGAAAATCCATAGATTGCGAGGAAGCAATCAGAACAGTACGGCGACGTCCGCGGCCTTATGCGTTCTGGGCGAGCTCGGCCGGTTCGGGCAGTGGACGACCGTCGCGGGCACGGCGGCCGGCCGCATGGACGGCGCCGACCGCGACCAGAGAAGCGGCTCCGCCGAACCACATCGTGGCCCGCGCGTTGACCGCCTCGGCCAGCGCGCCGACCAGCAGCGAGCCCAGCGGCGTCGAACCGATCATGATGGTCGAGTAGATCGACATCACCCGTCCGCGGAACGCCGGGTCGCTGCCGAGCTGGATCCGGTGGTTCGCCGCCTGCGCGAAGAAGATCACCGCGAACCCGGTGGCGAACAGGCCGACGGCGGCGGTCGCGAACGTCGGGGCCCAGCCGGTCAGTGTCATCACCACGCCGAGACCGAGCGCCGCGCCGTTGACCAGTTCCGCCGACGGCCGGGTGCGGCGCCCGGTCGTCACCAGCGCCGCCAGCAGCGACCCGCCGGCGAAGGCGGTCGTGAGCAGGCCGAACGCGGCCGCGTCCGTGTGGAACACCGTCCTGGCCAGCAGGGGCAGCGTGAGCTGGAAGTTCATCGCGCACAGGCCGACCGCCCCGACGAGCACCAGCGGGAGCAGCAGGTCCTCGCGCGACCGCACGTAGCGCACCCCGTCGATGATCCGGGCCCGTGCCGCCGGGCGTGCGGTCCGGCGCAGCTCCTCGGGACGCATCATGCGCAGCCCGACCACGGTCGCCAGGTAGCTCACCGCGTTGAGGAGCATCACCGGCCCGGCGTCGACGGCGGCGATCAACGCACCGGCCAGCGCCGGCCCCACCACCCGGGCGACGTTGAAATACGCGGCGCTCAGCGCCGAGGCGTTCGGCAGCAGCTCCGGCCCGACCAGCTCGCTGATGAAAGCCATCCGGGTCGGGGTCTCCACCGCGCTCACCACACCCAGCGCCAGCGCGAACAGCTGGATCTGCCACAGGGTCACACCGCCGCTGAGCACCAGCACCGCGAACACCGACGCCACCACACCGGAGGCGACATTCGCCGCGGTGAGCAGAAGCCGCTTGTCGTAACGGTCGGCGAGCCGGCCACCGACCAGCATCAGCAGCAGCGACGGGGTGAACTGCAGCGCGGTCACCACGGCGAGCGCACTCGCCGAGTCGTCGCTCAGGTCGAGCACCAGCCAGTCCTGAGCGACCACCATCATCCAGGTGCCGGCGACGGAGAGGATCTGACCGGCGACGAAGAGCCGGAAGTTGCGCACGCGCAGCGAACGGAACGGGTTCACGGTCCTCCTCCACGCGGCCGACCGCCGCCGGCGGCGGGGGACGACCGCCCGTGCTCCAGATCCTCCCCGAGAATCCCGCGTTCCCGACCCGACCGGCCGGACGCCTGCGAAAGTCACATCATGGATGTCGATCCGGCGAGCACCGAAGTGCCTTCGGTGGCGGTGGCGGAGGGCGGCCCGCTCGACGGCCGACGGCTCGGCGATGCGCAGGCCGCGGAGTTCGAGGTCGTGATGGCCGATCGCTCACGCCATCTGTATCGCGCCACCACGAGCCTGGCCCGGGCGGCGCCGGCCGGCGAGCTGCACAGGATCTTCCGGTGGGAAGGCCGTGTCGATCGGGGCGGGCCGCCGGCGCAGAGCGGGCCCGCCGGCTGAGAGCGGGCCCGCGGACGCCGGTCAGGAAAGCGCGGCCAAGGCTCCGAGGGTGAAGCCGACCGCCGCGAGCCAGATCAGCGTCGGCAGCATCCGCAGCAGACCAGCCAGAGCGGGCGTCGGGGTTCCGGTCCCCGCGGGCGCGCCGGCCGGCTGTGGCGGCGGCGAGCCCGCCGGGCCGGCCAGGCCGCCGGGAGCCCCGGCCAAGGCACCGGCAGGTACCGCCGGGGGTGGCGGCGCCATCCGGGCGCCCGAACCGGCGAGAACGGTCTGGGCCTCGGAGTTGTCCTTCACCGGCGGTGCCGGCCGAGCGTCTCTCGGGTGGGGCTCGGGCCGCGGCTGCGGCGCCCACAGCACGATCCGCGGGCCGCTTGCGCCGCCGAGGTGAAGGACGACCTCACCGTGGACGACCACCTGTCGGGTCCGGGTTCCGTCCCGCCACATGCCGTTGGTGCTCAGGTCTCGGGCGATCCACCCGCCCGGCTCCGGGACAAGCTCGACATGACGGCGGGAGACCTTGGTGTCGGCCAACGAGACGTCGGCCTCCCGGCCACGGCCGATGACGTGCGAACGGTCCGGGCTCAGTTCCACCGTGCCCTCGGGCGTGATCACCCGGATGCTGGTCAGATTCACGTGTCCGTCTCCCTCTCAGGCACCGAAGACAGCACCATCACGCACGCTGACGTTGACCGGCGGCAGCTGTTTCCTGGCGGGGCCGGCCACCGGCTGACCGGTGGCGGCGTCGAACCTGCTCCCGTGGCACGGGCAGATGATCTGGCCCTGGGCGACCGAGGAGACCGTGCACCCCTGGTGCGTGCAGACCGCGGAGAACCCCTGCACGTTGTCCCCGCCGTCCCGGGTCAGGACGATTCCGGAGTCGCGCAGGACCAGCCCTCCGTTCTGGGGTACGTCGGCGAGCTGGGCGAGCACGCCCTGGGCGCCCGGCGCGGTCCCACCGCCGTTGGCAGCCGCGGTAGCGGGTTTGGCGTCCGCCGCGCTGCTGCTCCCCGCCACCGCGTAGCCGGCGGCCGCCGCGACCACAGTCACCGCGAGGCCGGGCAGCACGGCACGCCGTGTCGCTGCTTCCTGTGCCATGTCTCTGTCGGCCTCTCTCAGAACTTCGGAATGTCGGGGCGGGTGAAGAACCACAGGGACGCGCTGAGCCAGAGCACGAGCAGGCACAGGAGAACCGTGGAGCCGAGGACCGGCAGGGCCCAGGCGGGCAGCCGGCGGGTCCGCAGACCCAGCATCTTCGCGGCGTAGGCACCGTAGAACCCACAGCCCACGAGACTGTGGACGAGGGTGCGGGTCTCGTCGCTGGCGAACCCGAGCGCCCAGATGCAGTGCAGCGCCACGGGTAGCGTGAGCACGAAGGCCAGGGTGCCGCTCCACCGGTGCACCGGCGCCGTCCACGCCGGAGCGCTGCCAGCGCCGGGAAGCCGCCCCCACATCCACAGTGCGGTCGTGAGCTGCACGAGGAGGAGCACCGCCGCGGCGGTGGTGAGCCACGCCTTCATCGGAAGCATTCCGGAGAAGCCGAGTGTGAACAACGGACGCGCCGCCGGGTCGTGGGCCTTCGCGTACACACCCAGCGAGAGTGCGACCGCGGCGCCTGCCAGCAAGGCCACGGCGAAGCCGGCCCCGGCTGAGTGTGTCTTCTCCCCTGAGCGTGAGCCGTCGGTCTTGACGCCGAGCTCCATCCGCCCCCCTTCGGACAAGGATCATGTTCGGCGAACTATGCAGGAAAAGACGAACTCGAACGCGGGAGCGTCAATCGGACGACAGGCAACCCTAGGAAAAGAAAAGGTGCTGCGGCGTCGGCGGTCTCGGCGAGGTCCCGGGAGATCACCCAGCGTGGTCGGGCTGATGTGCGGACCACCGGCCCCCGGACCCCGTCCGGAGTTCCGCGACATGGCCGCGAAGCATGGTCTTCAGCGCACGGAGCAGCTCCTCGTCCCCGTTCGGGTCGGCCCGGAACGCCTCCTGGATGACGGCGTCGGTCGCCAGCTGCAGCACCTGGCTCACGCGCGGCAGGTCGTCGCCGTCGAGGCCGGTCACCTGCGCGACGAGGACGGCGAGCCGGCTGGCCATGGCCTGCTTGTGCGCGCGGTCGAGCTCGCGGGTCTCGGCGGTCAGGTGCCGGCCGAACCACAGGGCACGGAAGCCCGGGTGGGTGCGGTAGAAGTCGGCGAAGGCGTCGACGGCGTCGCCGACGAGGTCCGCCCGCCCCCACTCGCCAGCTTCGAACGCGCCGATCAGGGCTTCGAGCTGGGCTTCGAGCAGGCCGAGGTAGTGCTGGGCCAGCGCCTCGATGACGGCGCCGCGGTGCGGCAGGTAGCGGTACACGGTGCCGACGGAGATGCCGGCCTCGGCGGCGAGCCTGGTCGTGGTGACCGCGTCGGCGCCTTCGGTGGCCATGATCTGGTCGGCGGCGGCGAGCATCCGGGCCAGTTTCGCCCGGCCGCGGGCCTGCTGCGGTGTCGTACGCAGCGAGGGGAGCCGTGCCGTGGCGAGGGCCTCGCCGTCGGGTGCCGTCATCGCCGTGTCGCCTCCTGATGTCCTGTCGCGTGTCTGGTGTGTCCGGTATAGCCGGTCGCGACCGATGTCCTGGTCGCACCGAATGACGTACTTGAAGGTGAATCAGTTTCAGGTTAATGTCCCGCGCATCGTTCCGGCGAGGCCCAGCCCGGGACGGACCACCACCGACAGGACGCGCGATGAGCACTGCGACGTACACCGGCCGGTCGCCCCGCTCCGACGACCCGGCCACCGGGTTCGCCCGCCTGTGGCGGCGCGAGCTTGCCCACTTCCCCGCCCACCGGGCCCGGCTGACCTACCTGTCGATCGCCGTCCTGACGACGATCTTGTTCTACTACCAGTATTACCTGATCAGCGGCGTCAGCGAGCAGGTGCTGCAGAGCACCGGGATGTCGTTCCGCTTCTTCGTCAACATCAACGTCGTCTCGGCGCTCGCGAGCGCGCTGACGTCCGTCGCCGCCGGGGTCTGTGACCGCTACGGGCGGGCGAACGTGGTGACCGTCGGAGTGCTCCTCTGCGCGCTGACCTGCCTGGTCGGTTTCCCTCTCGCCAGCGGTGCGTGGGCGGTCGCGGTCTGCTACACCCTGCTCGGGGCGTTCGAGGGCACCGTGCTCGTCGCGACGGCCGCCCTCGTCCGGGACTTCAGCCCCCAGGTGGGGCGCGCCACCGCGATGGGGTTCTGGACGATCGGCCCGGTCGCCGGCAGCCTCGTCACCAGCGCCGTGGTGAGCAACACCGCCGACGAGATCCACGACTGGCAGGACCAGTACGTCATCGCCGGGCTCGTCGGGCTCGGCGTGTTCGTCCTGTCGCTGCTGTTCCTGCGGGAGCTCGCGCCGACGCTGCGCGACCAGGTGCTCGTCACCGAGCGCGACCGCGCGCTGGTCGAGGCGCGGGCCCGCGGGCTGGACGTCGAAGCGGCGCTGCGCCGCCCCTACCGCCAGATGCTGCACGTCGACATCGTCGGCTCGGCGATCGCGATCAGCGTGTTCCTGTTCATCTACTTCGTCGCGGTCGGCTTCTTCCCGATCTTCTTCCAGACCGTCTTCGGCTTCTCCACCTCGCAGGCCAACGCGCTCGGGAACTGGATGTGGGGAACCCAGACCGTGGCACTGATCCTGATCGGCCTGTGCTCGGACCGGCTCGGTGTGCGCAAGCCGTTCATGCTGGTCGGCGCCCTCGGCGCGATCGTCACCACGCTGCTGCTGATCGACCGAACCGGGCAGTCCGGGACGAGCTACTACACGTTCGTCGCGATCCTCGTCCCACTCGGGCTTTCGCTGGGGCTGGCGTTCGGGCCGTGGATGGCCGGGTTCACCGAGACGGTGGAGCGGCGCAACCCGGCGCTCACCGCGACCGGGCTGTCGGTGTGGGGGCTGACGATCCGCACCGTGGTGACCCTGTCGACGTTCCTTCTCCCGTATGTCGTCACCACCGTCAACCCACTGGTGCAGGACGGACCGGCAGTCCAGGCGATCGTGGCGGGCACCGACCCGCGCCTGAACGCGGCGCAGAACGCCGTGGTCAAGGCGGTCGCCGCCGATCCCGGCATCGTCGACCGGGCGCAGACGCTGGCCGAGCGCTACCAGGCGGAGATCACGACCGCGGGCGCGCTGAGCCGTGCCACCCAGGAGGCGCTCACCGCGAAGCCGGACGATCTGATGGTCCAGGCCGGCGCCGTCAGCGAGCTGTCCGGGCGCAGCGTCGACGATGTGGTCCGAGCGGTTCTCCTCAGCGAGTCACACGTCGACGAGACCGCCGCGCTGCGGGCACTCGACCCGGCGACCCGCCAGTCGCTGGTCGCCGACCCCGCAGGTCCTGCCGACTCCACCGACCCCGCCGTGCGGGCGAAGGCCGCCGACCAGCTCACCACCGGTCTGCGCCTCGCTCCGGAGCAGGCGCAGGCCCGGCTGACCGCCCTGCTCGCACTGCCCGGCGACGACCTGCGCTTCCTGCTCTCCGACGGCGTCGCGGTCCTGAAGTCCGCCGACGATCTGACGGCGCTGGCGGCGGTGCCCGCCGCCGACCTCGCCTTCCTCGACGAGTACGGCACCGCACTGGAGAACCCGACGGTGCAGGACGTCCTGCGCTACCTCGAGAAGCAGGGCCCGCGGGTGCAGCAGGCCGCCGAGGACTCGCCTGGTCAGTGGCAGACCTACTTCTGGATCGCGGTCGCCGGCGAGGTCGTGTTCATTCCGATGATCTTCCTGATGGTCGGGGCCTGGCGGCCGCGGACCGCACGCCGGATCGCCGCCGAGCACCAGGCAGTCGTCGACAGCGAGCTCGCCCGCCTCACCGCGCCCGCCACGCCGTCGACGGCGCAGGCTCCGCCCGCGCAGCAGCCACGTGAGGAGGACTAGGTGTCGTCGATGGACATCGAGGCCGCGCGGGCCGAGATCGCCGCGGCCTGCCGGAGCCTGGCCGCCCGCGGCCTGGTCGTCGGCACGGCGGGCAACGTGAGCATGCGCGTCGGCGCACGGCAGGTCGCGATCACCGCGACCGGGGCCCGTTTCGAGGAGCTGGCCCCCGAGCAGGTCACCGTCGTCGACCTCGAGGGCCGGATCGTGCACGGCGACCTCGCCCCGACCTCGGAGCTCGCCCTGCACCTGGGCATCTACCGCCGCTACGATCCCGGCGCCGTCGTGCACACCCACGCGCCGCTCAGCACCGCCGTCGGCCTGGTCGTCGACGAGGTCCCCTGCGTGCATTACCAGATGCTGCTGCTCGGCGGCAGCGTGCGGGTGGCGCCCTACGCCACGTTCGGCACGCCCGAGCTGGCCGAGGCCGTGCTGGCGGCTCTGGACGGACGGGCCGCCGCGCTGATGGCCAATCACGGCGCGGTCACCCATGCCGCCACCCTGCAGGGCACCGTCGAGCAGACCGAGCTGCTCGAATGGGCCTGCGAGCTGTACTGGCGCGCCGCGGCGATCGGCACCCCGAAGGCCCTGGACGCCGACGCACAGCTGGCGGTGATCAACGCCGCGGCGCAGCGTGGCTACGGCACCACCCGGTCCGCACATCCCACCGCAGCCGAGGAGCGTCCACCACGATGACCGCGACATCCGAGCCGGACGCACCGCGCGAGATGAACGTCGTGGCGCTCGGCGCGCATGTGCTCGACACGCTCGTGCGCCCGGTCGAGGGCATTCCCGCCGGGCAGGACGGGCTGCTGGTCGACCAGATCAGGGTGTCCGCCGCCGGCCCCGCCGGGGGCACCGCGCTGGTGCTCGCCCGGCTGGGCGCGCGGGTGCGCAGCGCCGGTGCCGTCGGCACCGACCCGATCGGGGACCAGTTGCTCGCACTGCTCGGCCGCGCCGGGGTGGACACGTCGCTGATCGTGCGGCGTGACGGGGCGCAGACGTCCGCCAGCGTGCTGCCGATCCGCCCCGACGGATCGCGGCCGGCGTTCCATGTGATCGGCGCCAACGGCACGTACGGCCCGGACGACGCGCCGTGGGACGCCATCGCCGCCGCCACCCACCTGCATCTGGGCGGGCCGGAGTTCATGGGTGGGGAGGCCGCCGGCCGGATCCTCGCCTTCGCCCGCGAGCACGGCGTGACGACCTCGCTGGACTCGCTCGCTCCCGCCGACCCCGGCATGCTCGACTGGATCGCGGGCGCCCTCCCGCACGTCGACTACCTGCTGCCCAATGATGAGCAGGTCCTCGGCTGGACCGGCGAGCCCGATCTCGTCGCCGCCTGCCGGGCACTGCTCGCCCGCGGTGTGGGCTGCGTGGCGGCCACCGCGGGTGCCGCCGGAGCCGTCGTCGTCACCGCCGACGAGGTGCACCGCATCCCCGCGTTCGCGGTCGACGTCGTCGACACGTCCGGCTGCGGCGACTCGTTCTCCGCCGGGTTCCTGCGCGCGCTCGCGCTCGGCCGGACGCCACGGGAGGCCGCCGTGCTCGGCTGCGCGAGCGCGGCGTTCACCGCGGGCGGTCTCGGCACCGACCACGGCGAGTTCGACCTGCGAACCGTCGAGGAGTTCGCCGCGACCGTCGCCACCGTGGCGCTTCCCGGCGGTACGGCGCTTCCCGGCGGTGCGGACGCGGTACGGCCATGACCAGCGGTGCCACCGCCGGCGCTGCCGTGGGCGGAACTCCGGTCAGCGTGCCGAGAAGGGTCGACGTCGCCGTGATCGGCGCCGGCCTCGCCGGGCTGACGGCGGCGGACGCGCTGACCGCCGCCGGCCGCGACGTCATCGTGCTGGAGGCCCGTGACCGTGTCGGTGGGCGCCTGCTCAACCACGATCTCGGCGACGGGCAGGTCGTCGAGGCCGGCGGGCAGTTCGTCGGGCCCACCCAGAACCAGGTGCTGGGCCTGGCCGCCGATCTCGGCGTCGCGACGTTCCCCGCCTACGCCCGCGGCGCCAGCGTGTACGTCCACCGTGGCCGGGCTCGCCGGTTCGGCGGCGACATCCCGCCGGACCCGCTGGCGCTGCCCGGCCTCGGGCTCGCGATGGCCCGAATGAACCAGCTGGCCCGCACGGTGCCGATCGACGCGCCGTGGACGGCCCGGCACGCCCGGCGCTGGGACGCGATGACCTTCGCGACCTGGCTGCGGCGGGTCACGGCCGGCACCGGCGGGCTGGAGCTGGTCGACGTCTTCCTCGGCTCGGCCTACGGCGGGACGGCGGCCGAGGCGTCCCTGCTGTTCAGCCTCCACTACATCGCCGGCATGGGCGACGAGCGCAACCCCGGCACGATCGACCGGGGCATCGCCGGGGCGGGCGGCGCCCAGGAGCTGCGCTTCCACGGCGGCTCCCAGCTGCTGGCGCTGCGCCTGGCCGAACGGCTCGACGGGCGGGTGCAGCTCGGCACACCGGTACGCGGCATCGAGCAGGGCGACCGGTCGGTCACCGTGCGCTCGGAGCGCGGCACGTGGACGGCTCGGCACGCCGTGGTCGCGACCCCACCGGTGCTCGCCTCGCGGCTTGCCTGGTCCCCGCGGCTGCCACCGCAGCAGGACGCCCTGTTCCAACGGCTGTCCTTCGGAGCGCTGGCGAAGTGCGAGGCCGTGTACGACGAGCCGTTCTGGCGGGCCGACGGGCTCAGCGGCCAGGGGGTGTTCCGCGCCGGGTCGACGGTCTGTTCGATGTTCGACAACTCGCCGCCCGGCGACGGCAGCGGCGACGGCGGCGGCCCGGGGGTGCTGATGGGCTTCCTCGGCGGCCCGCAGTGGCGGGCGTGGGCGCACCGGCCGGCCAGGGAGCGCCGCGGCGCCGTGCTGCGCGCGTTCGCTCAGGTCGTCGGCAGGCGGGCGCTGCGGCCCCGGTCCTACTTCGAGCAGGATTGGACGGCCGAGCCGTGGACTCTCGGCGGCCCCACCGCGATTGCCGCCCCGGGGGTGCTGACCGCGTTCGGGCCCTGGCGCGACCGGCCGTTCGGCCGGGTCCACTTCGCCGGTGCCGAACACGCCGACTACTGGAACGGCTACATGGACGGCGCGGTGCGCTCGGGCCGGGACACCGCCCAGGCGATCCTCGCCGCCACGGACTGACCCAGGATCACGTGCCACACCACCAACCGCCCAGCAACCGCGAGGAGCAACGAGATGAGTGAGGTGAGCGAGGTCAGCGAGACGGCCGTTCTCGCGGTTCCGGCGGAGCGGGTCTGGGAGGTCCTCAGCGCCACCGGCCGGTACGCAGAATGGGTCGCCGGAGTTCTGGAGGTCACCGACCACCACGGCGAGGCGACGGTCGGGCGCACCTACTCCGAACGCAACCGCACCGTCGGCCCGCTGACGACCCGATCGACCTGGACGGTCCGCGAGCTCGATCCACCCCGGCGGCGGGTCGACACCGGCACCGGCTTCGCGCCGATGCACGACATGACCAACGTGTTCGACGTCGAGCCCGTCCCGGTCGGCGACGGCCTGGGCACCAGGCTGACCTACACGGTGCGCTACCGGCCTGGCCTCGGCCCGATCGGCCGGCTCATCGACCGCCTGCAACAGCCCGGCCTGCGCCGGTCGTTCCAGACGTCGATGCGAGCCCTCGAGGATCTGATCATCGCCGAGGGCGACGAGCACGAAGGGCACAACGGCTGATCAGTCCACAGCCTCCAAGCCGACGAGCCGCACCTGCCGGAAGGCGGCGACCCGCTCGGCCTGGGCGTCGATCGGGGCACGCAGGACCTGGGTCAGCGGGCGCCACATCGTCAGGTTCAGCCGCAGCTTCCCGGCGGTCTGCCGCGGGCGCCACAGGCCGGCGACCTCCCCGCCGACGAGCACGGCGCCGGGCCGGCCGAGCACCGGCCACAGCGCCTTCGCCCGAGTCCGGTCGCCGACCAGCAACGCCCTGTCCCGAGCCTGCAGGAAACGGTCCGGGTGCCCCGGGTCCGTGGTCATGCCACCCCCGATGGCATGACCACAGGCCTGGGGCACCCGGCACCGGTGCCCGGGCGCCGGTGTGCCCGGCCGGACGGTCGCGCCGGGCCTGTGCCGGCCATCCAGGTGAGGTGGCCACGGCCGTGGCTGCACACGGCCGGCGCCTGGCGCGAGCCGTTTCACGGATATTCCTTCTCGACTTCTTCACGCCCGCCGGAACAAATTCCCTCGCGCCAGTTCCTCCGCAGTCCGAGGTGGATTTCCACACTTCACATCACACGTTTTGGAATTCCTTCGGGACACCCTCGGATGTTCTGGCCACCGGAGCCCGCCCGAAATTGTGTCAGCCGCGCGGCGCACGTGACAACGCGTCCGGGGCGGAGGCGCGGGATGGGACGACCGACCCGCACTGACCTGCGGTAATCTTGGCGATGTGGGACGTGGTCCGTCACTGACGCGACCCGACGGTAACAGGATGTCCACTGTTCGACACCGTGCGCATTTGCTGGGGGGCCAGTCCGGATGGCAAAACACTCCGAGGAGCTGGGTGCCCTCCTGTCGGAGCTGAAGCGGCGCAGCGGCCGCAACTACGAATGGATCGGCCGGAGAGTCAACGCGAGCAAGTCCACCGTGCACCGCTACTGCACCGGCCGGACGATTCCGGTGGAGTTCGGAACGCTGGAACGCATCGCGCGGTTGTGCGGTGCCGACAATGAGGAGATCGCCCGGCTGTTCCGGCTCTGGGAAGGCGCCAACGTGCCTCCTTCAGGCACCGGGCCGGCCGACGCTCCCCTGAATGACGGCCAGCCCGCGAGCACCCCGGAGCGGCCCGCCGGGAATCCGGCCGGGCCCGAATCCCCGCCCGAGCCGCCTGAGCACGAGCCATCCGCGCACGGGACGGCCACGCCTGGGGCGTCCGGTCCGCAGGCGGGCCGCGGCCGCCGGAGCCTGCGGACGGCGCTGGGGCTCGGGCCGGGCCCACGGCGTCGGCGACGTGGTGCCGCGCTCGCGGCCGTCCTGCTGTTCCTCGGCACCGCCGGCGCGGCCGTGGTGGTGACGGCCCTGCCCGACCAGGACGCGGCGGTGGCCGGGCCTGCCGCACATCCGCTCGGGCGTCCGCTCACCGCGGGCGGCGACTGGGCGTTGTCCGCCGTGTTCTCCGCGGACGGGCAGCTGATGGCCACCAGCAACCGGGACGGCGAGGTGGCGCTGTGGGACGTCACCGACCGGGCGTCGCCCCGGCGCCTCGCGCTGGAACTGACCGGGCCGCAGGCGGGTGTCACCACGGTCGCATTCTCCCCCGACGGGCGGACCCTCGCGGGCGGCGACTGGCAGGGCAACGTGTGGCTCTGGGACGTCACCGACCGCAGGAAGCCGACATCGGCGGGGCAGGCGCTCACCGGGCACACGAAACCCGTCTGGTCGGTGGTGTTCTCCACCGACGGGCGCACCCTCGCCACCGGCAGCGACGACCGGACGGTCCGGCTGTGGGACCTGGCGGGCAGTGGCACCCCGCGCCAGACCGCCCAGCTTTCCGGTGACACCACGTACGTCACCTCGGTGGCCTTCTCCCCCGACGACCGGATCCTGGCCGGTGGCGGCAACGGCGACACGATCCTGCTGTGGGATGTCTCCGACCGGCACGCGCCGCGCAGGCTGCCGCCGGGGCCCGCGACGCCGACGCCCGCCTACGCCGTGGCGTTCGCTCCGAGCAAGCCCGCGCCCACCACCGACGGCCCGGCGCGCACCACCGACGGCCGGCCACCCGCCGCGGCCAGCCGGGTGCTCGCCGTCGGCGAGGCCGACGGCTCCGTCCAGCTGTGGAACCTCGATGACGCCGCGCGGCCGCGTCTGCTCGCCGGTCCGCTGCGCGGGCACACCAACCGGATCTGGTCCCTCGCCTACTCCCCCGACGGCCGGACCCTGGCCACCGGAGGCTTCGACGCGGCGATCCGACTGTGGGACGTCTCCGACCCAGCCCGCCCGAAGCCGCTGAGCCATCCGCTGACCGGCCACAACGGCTGGGTGCTGTCGGTGCGGTTCGCTCCCGACGGCCACACCCTCGCCAGCGCGGGCATCGACCGCACCACCCGGCTCTGGTCGGTGCCCTGAACCGGACGCCGATCCGGTGACGTGCCAGGGCGCGGCGGACCCATCGGCGGCCTTGCCGGTTTCCCGGGAATGTCGGACCCTCCGGCTACGGTCCGTGGGGACGGCGCCCGCGGCGTCCGTCCGGCCCGCACCCACCGGCCTCGCACCCACCGGCATGGAGGAGAGCGCGTTGACGCCACCGACGCAGCCGCCGTCCGCCGTCGTGTTCGACTGCGACGGAACCCTGGTCGACAGCGAGATCTGCTGGCACCGGGCCTACACCACCCTGTTCGGCCACCACGACCGTGTCTTCACCCCCGACCATCACGACACGCTCATCGGCCAGCCGCTGCCCGTCGTCGGCCGCGTCCTCACCACCGCGCTCGGTGTCCCCGACCACCACGGCAGCAGGCTGATCGGCGACATCCTCGACCTCGTCACCGCCGAGCTCGCCGCCGGCGCGCCGGCCCGGCTGGGGGCCGTCCACCTGGTGCGCGAGCTCGCCGCGCTCGGTTACCCACTGGCCGTCGCCTCCAGCGCCCCCCGCGATCTCGTCCACCAGCATCTGGCCGGCGCCGGCCTGACCGACGCCTTCACCGCCGTCCTCGGCGGGGAGGACGCCGACCAGCCCAAACCCCATCCCGACATCTATCTGCGGGCCTGCGCCGCGCTCGGCGCGACGCCGGCACGCAGCATCGCCATCGAGGACTCACCTCCCGGGGTCGACGCCGCCCGCGCCGCCGGCATGTACGTCATCGGCGTGCCCGGGCGCCCGCAGCTCGTCCTGGCCTCCCACCTCACCGTCCGGGATCTCACCGCCCCGCATCTGCGGCGCGTGCTCGGCCTTCCGCCCGCCGCACCGACCGCGCGGCGGGCCGCGCCGACCGCACCGCCGACCTCGGTCGCGGGTGAACATCGGGCCGCTCACTAGGGTGGGGCTTATGGAGAAGCCCGAAATCGATTTCGTCGACCCGACCCCGCCGACCGACCTGGTCGTCCAGGACATCACCGTGGGCAACGGCGCCGAGGCCACCGCGGGGCAGACGGTCTCCGTCCACTACGTCGGCGTCGCGCACAGCTCGGGTGAGGAGTTCGACGCCTCGTACAACCGCGGTCAGCCCTTCCGCTTCCGGCTCGGTGCCGGCCAGGTGATCTCCGGCTGGGATCAGGGCGTGCAGGGCATGAAGGTCGGCGGCCGGCGCCAGCTCGTCATTCCCCCGCACCTCGGTTACGGCGCCCGGGGCGCCGGCGGCCAGATCAAGCCCAACGAGACCCTCGTCTTCGTGGTGGACCTGCTCAGCGTCAACTGACGCGCCGGGCATTCGTCCCGCCGGCCCGTTCTCGCCGGGTTCTGTCCACGCCGCACACCGTTGCGCGGGTGCGTGGCGCAAACGCGGGAACGGGCCGCGCCTTGCCTCGGGGGCCCGGCCGCGACATCGTCCGCGGGAGCGGGCAACGGCAGCCGTCCGGGCTGCCGTCGAACGCCCCGGACGGCACCGGCCGGCCGGCCAGCCGCGGCCGTCGCCCCGCCGCCGGCGGGAGCGACTCGAGGGAGGCTGGCCGGACGTGCCCAGTGCATCGCGGTCGTCGCCGCCCTCGCAGGCGGCGCTCCGAGCCGATCTCGTTCTCGAGGGCGGCGGGGTGAAAGGCCTGGCGACGGCCGGGGCGGTGATGCACCTGCTCGAAGCCGGCTACACGTTCGAACGGGCGGCAGGTACCTCCGTCGGTGCCGTGGGAGCCGCGCTCGTCGCCGCCGGGGCGGACAGCGCGGGCCTGCGGTCCGCCATCGACCGGCTGGACCTCTCCCGGGTCCCCGACCGGATGCCGCCCTGGCTGCCGGGCATCAGCGAGAGCCTGGGCCTCGCCACCCGGAGCGGGGCCTACCGGGGCGACTACCTGCACGGCTGGATGTACCAGGAGCTCGACCGGCTCGGGGTGACCACGTTCGGCCAGCTGCGCCGACACGATCGGGGTGCCGACGCGAACCTGCCGGCCGAGCACCGCTACCGGCTGGTGGTGATGGCCACCGACGTCACCCACGGCCGCCTGCTGCGCCTGCCGTGGGACTACCCCCGCCTCGGGCTCGACCCGGACACCCAGCTCGTCGCCGACGCCGTGCGGATGTCGGCGTCGATCCCGTTCTACTTCGAGCCGTGCACCCTGCACAATCCGCTGGAGGGCACCACGTCGACGATCGTGGACGGCGGCGTCCTGTCGAACTTCCCCATCGACATCTTCGACCGGACGGACGGGCAGCCCGCCCGCTGGCCCACCATCGGTGTCAGCCTGTTCCCCGATCTACCCGGAGGCCTCGGGGACCTTTCGCCGCTGCTGCGCCTTCTCCCGACCCCGGCGCCCCTGGATCTACTGAAGGCCGTCGTCGCCACCGCCCTCGTCGGGCACGACCAGACCCACATGGATCGGTTCGGGGTGCGCTACCGGACGATGGAGATCGACACCTCGGGCGTCGGCATCACCGACTTCGGGCTCAGCGCGGCCGGGCGGCAGATGCTGCTCCACCGCGGCCAGGCGGCTGCCGCCGCGTTCCTCCTGGATCCCGCCCTGCGCGGGCAGGAGGCCGCGGCCGCGGTGGACGCCGCCACGTCAGCCGCGGCGACGGCCTCCCTCACCGCGAAAGCATCCACAGCCGCGAAAGCCGCCGCCTCCTCGAAGGCTCCACGCTCCGCGACGTCGGCCCACACGACGACATCCGCCACCGGTGCCAAACCCGCCGCCCAAACCCGCCGCACAGGCGGCAAACGCGCTCCCGCCGGTCCCGGCACAACAGGCACGAGAAGCACGAGAAGCACGAAGAAGTCGCCGGAATAGCACTGCTCTCTCCGGGGGAGCCGTGGAGAGTCGGCCGGACGGTTCCACGGCCTGCCGCTTCAGAAGGTGCCGCAGGTGCCCACCTTCAGCCGGCCGAGCGCCCGTTTGACGAGGCGGCGGCGGTGGCGTCGCGCAGCAGTGCGGCGACGACGTCCGCGGGGAGGCCGACGACGTTGTCGTAGGCACCGTCGTAGTGCGCCACCAACGCACCGCCGGCGCCCTGGATCGCGTAGCTGCCCGCCTTGTCGAACGGCTCGCCGGAGGCGACGTAGGCAGCAAGCTCGTCGTCGCCGAAGTCGCGCATGGTCACCGCGGTGGTCGTGCTCCGGCCCAGGTCGGTGCCGGACTCACCGTGCACCACCACCACGGCCGTGATGACCCGGTGCGTGCGGCCGCGCAGGGCTCGTAGCATCCGCGTGGCGTCCTGCTCGTCCGTCGGCTTGCCGAGGATGTTCCCGTCGAGCTCGACGATCGTGTCGCAGCCGATGACCAGCGCGTCCCGCGCGAAGCCCGCCTCCGTACCCGCGGCAGCCTCCGCGCCTGCGGCAGCCTCCGTAGCCGCGACCGCCAGTGCCTTGCGGCGCGCGAGCTGCAGGGCGAAGTCCGGCGGATCGTCGTAGCTCTCGACCGTCTCGTCCACACCGCTGGTGACCACGGTGAAGGCGAGCCCCATCCTCGTCATGATCTCGCGACGGCGCGGCGAACCCGAGGCGAGGATGATCCGGTAGGCAGCCACGGCGCCCACGCTACCGGCAGCCCGCCTCGGGCCGCGAAACGGTCAGGCGTTGGGGTCGAAGGCTATTCCTGCCGGCTTCGCCAACGCGAGGTGGTTGTTGAAGTTGCCGTCCTTCAGGCCGAACACCGCGCTGCCCCAGTTGGCCCCGGACAGGGTGTCACGGATTCCGGCCGGGTAGCCGTTCCAGCCGACCAGGTCCGGGTACTGCCAGGTGTGGTAGGCGTTCTCCGGCGGCTCGTCGCCCGAGTTCGCGGGGCGGAAGCAGTGCGTGCTCAGACCGTCCTTGTGGTAGACGATCTTCGGGTGTGTCCCGTCCCAGCGGATCTGGCTGCTCGGGTAGATGTTGAAGTTGCCGTGTGCCGAGGTGGAGACATACAGCGCCTGGTTGTTCTGCACCCAGACGACGACGTGTTCCCAGTCGTGCCGGTGGCCCCCGACGGTGGCCTGGTCCTTCTCGAAGTAGAGCCCGTAGATGATCGCGCACCAGCCGTTGTTGCACTTGTACCGCGAATAGCCGTTGGTGTTGTCGAGGTCACTCGCGTCGTGGCACTGCCCGTTGAGCGCGCCCGACGGGTTGAGCCCGCCGTTGAGCACTCCGGTCGGGCCGATCGCGGGGGTGGGGTAGCAGCCGTCGGTGTCGTAGTCGTAGGCCGGCTGGAAGGTCTGCTCGAAGGAATCGGCATTGGCAGGCAGCGCCGCCGGCGGGGCCGCCAGCGCGACACCACCGAGGAAGCCCACCAGTGCGGCGGCGCAGCCGAGGACAAACGTGATCCTCAGCCGCCTTCTCTTTCTCGACACTTCTCCTCCTGGTCGACCGCGGCACGGGTCAGGCGGTCGGGTAGGCATGCGCCACCATTCTCTGATCAACCATCAGCCGCCGGAGACGCAAAACATTTCGCCATGATGAAGCGCGGGAGAATATTGGAAGGCCGCAGGTCGGAGCTGTACCGGAGAGCCTCGATCCGCTTTCCGGGCGCGCACGGCACCGGATTCACGGCCAGGCCACCGACACCAGCCGAAGAACACGGAAACGAATCGCGTACAGAAGATTACCGATGAGTTGGCGGAAGCATGCTCGCGGCCCAGGCCACGGTCGGGCAGCCACCTGGCCGGCCGCCACGATGCGTCACCGCATCCGGGGATCATCCGGCCGGCCACGGGCAGGCGCAGGTGGCCCGGCGCGGCTACCGTGAGGGGACGGGCAGTTCCCTTCCCAGCCGGACCGGTCGGAAATGGCGGGAGAAGGTGGGCCGGTATCGCATTTCGCGCCTTGATCCGAAAACTGGAATACTTTCGGTCGAAAGGTCACGGACGACGTGGCCGGGTGAGGTGTTGGTCGTGTCTTCACGGCAGACCCGCCGACGACGGCGGGTGACGTTGTTTCTGTGCGGCGACGTGATGCTCGGCCGCGGCGTGGACCAGATCCTGCCGCATCCCGGAGACCCGCGCCTTTCGGAACCGTTGGTCCGTGATGCCCGCGCCTATGTGGGAATGGCGGAGGCGGCGAACGGCCCGGTCACCCGTCCGGTCGGCTTCGCCTGGCCCTGGGGCGAGGCGCTGTCCGTGTTCGACGAGGTCCGGCCCGACGTGCGGGTGGTGAACCTCGAAACGAGCATCACTCGGTGCGACGACGCGGACCCGAGCAAACTGGTCCACTATCGAATGAACCCGGCGAACCTGCCCTGCCTGGCCGCTGCCCGGCCTGACGTGTGCGCACTGGCGAACAACCATGTGCTCGACTTCGGGCGGGCGGGACTCGTCGAGACCCTCGACGCGCTGTCCGCGACCGGGCTGACAGCGGCGGGAGCCGGAGCCCGTCTCGACGAGGCACACCGCCCTGCCGCGGTGGGGATCGGCGCGGGCCAGCGGGTGGTGGTCTTCTCCTTCGGCACGCCTTCCAGCGGCGTTCCGGCGACGTGGGCCGCGACGGCGGCCCGGCCCGGTGTCGACGTCGTCCCCGATTTCTCGGAGGCCGCCGCGGCCGAGGTCACCGCCCGCGTCCGGCGGGTGAGACACCCCGCCGACCTCGTGGTCGCCTCCGTCCACTGGGGATCCAACTGGGGCTACGGTGTGAGTGACGAGCAGATCGGCTTTGCGCACCGGCTGATCGACGGCGGTGTGGACATCGTGCACGGGCACTCGTCGCACCATCCGCGTCCGGTCGAGGTGTACCGGGACAGGCTCGTCCTCTACGGCTGTGGCGACTTCGTCAACGACTACGAGGGCATCACGGGTTACGAGCAGTACCGGGACGACCTGCGGCTGGCCTATTTCGTCTCCTTCGACGTCGACGCGGGCGACGCGGGCCTGGCCGGGCTGCGGATCGTTCCCCTGCGTGCGCGGCGAATGCGCCTGGAGCGCGCGGAGTCCGCGGATACCGTCTGGCTTCGTGCGCTCCTCGAGCGGATCAGCGGCGGCTTCGGCACCCGGTTCGCGGGGCCACCGCGAGACCCCCTGATCGACCGGCTCGAACTGCGGCTGCGGACATCGCCACCGGAACTCCGGCCATGAACCCGACGGGCTCGAGCCCGCGAGCCGAACAGCGTTGCCGGGTCGGTCCGGGGTGGGCCAGTCCGGGGTGGGTCAGTCCAGGGTCGGGAGCCGGGCGGTCACGAGGGTGGTGAGCTTGCCCGTCCCGGCGTCGGTGATCTCCACGTCGGCGAAACCGCCGTGGAGATGGGCGGTGGCGCGCGCCGGCCCGGTGGCGATCGGGCGCAGGTAGCGGACGTTCAGGGAGAGCAGTTCCGCCGGCTTGTCGAGCAGCGACAGCACCGCCTCCTCGGCGGCGAAGGCCACCAGGCCACCCTGGATCGCGCCCGAGGAGTTCAGCCCGTCCAGCCGGCGCGGCATCTCGATCTCACCGGGCTTGGTGACCGTGCGGCCGACACGGTCGGCGAGCGGCTCGGTCAGCACGGTGCTGGCCGAGCTCAGTTTCGGGAATCCGGCCGGGAATACGTGCGCCGGGTTCGGCGAGACGACGAACGACGCGTACGACAGCGCCGCCAGCTCCCCGGTGCGGCCGTCGAAGAAGCGGGTCTCGCACACCGTCACGGTCTGGCCGATCTTGACCGCGGTGGCCACGGCCTCCACCCGGTCACCGACCCGCGGCGTGCGGCGGACCTGCACCTCCAGCTCCAGCGTGACCGAGATGCGTGGGAACCTCGCCTGAGCGGCCACCGCTCCGGCCAGGACGTCCGCCCAGGTCGCGAGCACGGACGTCCGCAGCAGCGAGGTTCCCGGCAGGCACACCTCGGGCCTGACCTCCGCCTGCCCGCGCCGCGTCGTTCCCTCACCGGACGTCTGCATGCCGAGCTCTGCGACGATGTGGCGCCGCGGCTGCGCGTCCGTGCCGGTGGCGGCCTCGTCGGGCGCCGGGTCAGCGGGCCCCGCGGGCGCAGTCGATGTCATGGCGATTCCCCCGCAGGCCGTGAAAGGCGACCGATCGACAGTTGCCTGCTCCGCCCACCGTCGCACCCGCCACTGCTCACCCGCAAGCGACCCTTCGGTGGGCGACCGGGCCCCGCGGGCGGGACCGACCGCGAGACGGCGCCCACGCGGCCCGGCAACACGACCAAACGGCGCAACAAATCTTGACATTCATCAGTGCCAGCAATGGCACCGATAAGTGTCGGGAGCTAGCGTGGGTGAATGACCGTGACTGAACGGCCGCTCGCCGAGGCCAAGCGGCAGGCCGCGCTTGACCATGTGCTCACGGCTGCCCGGCGCTTCGTCATCGAGAACAGTCTCGACGCGACGATGGACCAGCTGGCCGAGGCCTCCGGCGTCAGCCGCCGCACCCTGTTCCGCCTCTTCGGCACACGCGAGAAGCTCATCGCCAGCGGCTTCCGCACGGCGATGGACGCCTACCTGCGGGAGCTGCCCGCATACGAGGGGGGCACCGAGCACTGGCTGCGAGCGACCTGTGATGCGGCCCACCGGATGAACGACTCGATCGGCCCCGGCTACTGGGAGCTGGCGTCGCGGTCCGAACTGCCGCCGGACCTCGCGGCCGTGCAGGCCGACCTGCTCCACCAGTGGCACACACGGATCAGCGAGATCACCCAGACGCTCTGGCAGGCGAGCGGCGGCGACGACCAGGATCCGCCCGCGAAGCTGGTCACGACCGTCAGCGCCCATCTCAGCTCGCATTTCACGGCTGCTGTCGTCACCGACGCCCGGCGGGACTGGCAGACCGCGAGCGCGCTGGCCTACGAGGCCATCCTCACCACGCTCCGCCAGCTCACCTCCTGACGCCAGCTCACCGCCTGACGCCAGCTCACCGCCCGATCAGACGGCAGGTGACAGGTAACCAGACACCGGTTCGGCGCGTGGCCGGGATTCCCGGTATATCCGTGGTGGCGGGCCGTGCCCGGCCGCTGTGCATCGACCAGGACTGACGAGGAGAAAAAATGAGCGAGGAAACGGAACGTTTCGAGGTGACGCGCCAGATCGCCGCATCACCCGCGCAGGTCTTCTCCGTGCTGTGCGATCCGCGGGGGCATGTCGCGATCGACAGCTCGGGCATGCTGCAGTCGGCGGACGGCGACCCGGTGGCGGGCGTCGGCGACCACTTCGTCGTCCACATGGACCGGGAATCCCTCAACGACTATCCGCTCGGGAAGTACGACGTCACGGTGACGATCACCCGGTTCGAACGGGACGCCCTGATCGAATGGACGATCAGCGGGCTGATCGACCCGCCGCTGCGCCACCTCTACGGCTACCGGCTCGCGCCCAGCGAGATCGGGACGGCGGTGACCTCCTACTACGACTGGAGCCAGATCGACGACGCCTACCGGGGAGCCGGCGTCTTCCCGGTCATTCCGGAGGCGGCGCTGCGCGCGACCCTGGGCATTCTGGCGCGCACGGTGGAGAGCCCCCCGCAGTCCGCGGGCTGACCCGCACCAGGACGGCTCTCCACACGCGTCGTCAGCTCAGCACACTCATCGCCAGCTCAGCCTGGCAACGCCCCGGCAGCCCGGCCCGCTCACCGGCTGGGCTCCGGCTCGGGGGCCCCGAAGTAGGCCTGTTCGAGGCGCCCCGAGTCCCCGGCCAGCTCGGCCGCCGGGCCGCTGAGCACGACATCGCCCCGGCGCAGGACGGCCGCCCGGGTCGCGACGCCGAGCGCGAGGTCGACGTGCTGCTCGACGAGCAGCACCGCGCAGCCGTGCTCGTCGGCGATCCGCCGGACGGTCCGGAACAGGGCCGCGACGACCAGCGGCGCCAGGCCCATGCTGAGCTCGTCCACGAGCAGGACCTTCGGCTGCTGGATCAGCGCCCGCGCCAGCGCCAGCATCTGCTGCTCGCCGCCGGAAAGTGCCCCCGCCGGGATGCTCCAGCGTTTCTCGAGGTCCGGGAAGATCTCCAGCATCGCCCTCGGTTCGGGCCCGCCGCGGCGGGCTGCGACGCGGAGGTTCTCCTCGGCGGTGAGCGTGTTGAACAGGCATCGATTGTCCGGGACGAGCACGACACCGGCCGCGTTGGCGACGTTCGGCCGCCCACCGCGCAGCGGCCTGCCGTCGAGGCTGACCGTGCCGCCCTTGACCGGCAGCAGGCCGGCCAGGGTCAGCAGCAGCGTCGTCTTGCCGGCACCGTTCGGCCCGAGCAGGGCGAGCACGGAGCCCGCGTCCACGGTGAGGTCGATGTCGCGGAACACGGTGGTCGCGCCGCGGCCACCGGCAAGCCCGGAACAGCTGAGCATCGTGGTCACCGCCCCACCGCCGCGGCCTCGGCCTCCGCCGGCCCGGCAGGCCCGCCCGATCCGTCTGCCCCGTCTGCCGCTGCCGGCCCGGCCGTGGTCGACGCGACGGATGTGTCCGGTGCGTCCGGTGCGTCCGAGTCGTGGACGGTGCCGAGGTAGGCGTCGGCGACGGCCCGGTCGGCGCGGATCGCCGCCGGGTCGCCCTCGGCGATGACCTTCCCGAAGTCGAGCACGTAGATGTGGTCGCAGACGCCGAGCACCAGGGCGACGTCGTGGTCGACGAGGAGCACGCCGACACCGGTCCGGGCGATGGAGCGGACCTTCGCGCCGAGCCAGGCCGACTCGGTCGTGTCAAGGCCGGCGGCCGGCTCGTCGAGCAGCAGGACCTCGGGCTGCGCCGCGCAGGCCCGGGCGATCGACACGAGCTGTCGTTCACCGTGGCTGAGCTCGCCGGCCGGGCGCTGCGCCCGGTCCGTGAGGCCGACCAGGGCGAGCGCGTCCGCCAGGGCGCGATGACGCCGTTCACCGCGGACGCCGTACAGGGCTGCGCTGACGTTCTCGGCGACGGTCAGGTCGTCGTGGAGCTCCAGGGACTGGAAGGTGCGTCCGAGTCCCTGATGGATCCTGCGGTGGGTCGGCTCGGTGTCGAGGCGCGCCTCACCCAGGCGGACTGTTCCGGTGGCCCGGGTGAAGCCGGTGATGGCGTCGATGACGCTGGTCTTGCCCGCGCCGTTGGGGCCGATCAGTCCGACGATCTTCCCCGGTTCGACGCGCATCGAGACGTCCGACACCGCCGTCATCCCGCCATAGCGGACGGTCAGGCCGTCGACGAGCAGCGGCCGCGTGTCCCGGCGAACCACTGTCTCCGGCTCCGCGATGGTCGTCGACGTGGTCTCCTCGGACGCCGGGGATGTCACGGACACAGCCGGCGTCCCCGGCGTCCCCGGCGTCTGCGCCGTCGGCGGGCTGCCGTCCGGGCGGCGCCGGGCGCGGCGTTCGGCGAGACGGTCGGCGAGGTCGTGGCCGCCGCTGGCGACACCCTCGGGGTGACCGATGAGAACGGCGATCACGGCCAGCCCGGACAGCACGGAGAACCAGTCACCGACGTGCACCCAGCGGTCGAACGCGATGAAGACGATGCCCGTCCCGGCGGTGATGCCCGCGGTGATCCCGCCGTAGACCGATGTGACACCGGCCAGGTAGGCGGTGGCCAGCAGGGTCAGGCCGCCGATCGCGGTGAACGAGTCGTAGGTGACGACGCCGCGGCGGTAGGCCAGCAGCGCGCCGCCGAGACCCGCGATGAAGGAGGCAAGCGCGAAGCTGATCACCTTGATCCGCACCACGTTCACACCGATTCCCGCCGCGGAGCGCTCGTTGGCGCGCACGGCGAGCATGGCCGAGCCGAGCGCGCTCATCCGCAGCCGGGCCACGCCCCAGCAGACCGCTACCAGCACGGCCAGGCACAGCAGGCCGAACTCGATCCGTGGGAAGGCCTTCCCGCTGCCGATCCCGAGGTCGAGGCCGAACAGCGACGGCTGGGTGACCCGGGCGCCCTCGGCGTCGACGATGTCGGTGTTGCGGAACCAGACGGCCTCCATCGCGTAGGCCAGTGCGAGCGTGACGATGCCCAGGGTCAGCCCGCGCAGCCGCAGCGCCGGCAGCCCGATGACGACGCCGAGCCCCGCCGCGAACAGGGCCGCGAGCAGCGGCGCGAACGGGAACGGCACATGCCAGCTCTGGGTCAGGCCGGACAGCGTGAACGCGGCGGCGCCGGCGAGCGCCAGCTGGGCGAGGGAGACCTGCCCGGCGTAGCCGGTCACCACGACCAGTGACAGGCCGATGATCGCGGCGATGAAGGTGCCGATCACCGCGGCACGCCAGGTGCCGTCGGTCGCCAGCAGCGCGACCACCGCGATCGCGGTGCCGACCACGGTGGGCATGGTCAGCGAGCGTGGCCGCGGTGCCCGGCCGAGCGACTGGCGGACGAGCCCGCCGCGGATCGGCATCGCCCGGCCGGTGGCCAGCAGCGCCACCATGATCACGATCAGTGGCACCAGCTCCGAGGAACCGGTCCTCGGCAGCCAGGAGTGGTCGCCGGCCAGACTGGTCGCCTCGGACTGCAGCATCCCCACCGCCAGCCCGGCGGCCACCGTGGGCAGCAGGTGCTGGAAGCCGCCGACGACGGCCGCCGCCAGCGCCGGCACGACGAACAGGGTGTAGGTGCTCGGCGCCAGCGGGCTCAGCGGTGCGATCAGGATCCCGGCGGCTCCGGCGACCACGCCGCTGATCATCCAGTTGTACAGTGCCAGCTGGTCAGGCTTGACCCCGCTGACGAACGCACCGGTCTGCGACTCGGCGGCGGCCCTGGTCAGCAGGCCGAACCGGGTGAAACGGAAGCCGGCCGCGAGGACGAGGGCGAGCGCCACCACCGTCACCGCGAGGTACAGCCGGTCGGACAGGACCAGCAGCGACCCGATCTCCCACCGCTCGGACGGGAAGATGTTGCCCACCGACACCGGCGCGGTGCCGACCCGGATCGCCAGCAGCGACTGGAGGACCACCAGGACGCCGAGCGAGGCCACCGCCCGGGCCAGCGGCGGCGCCTCCCTCAGCGGCCGGAACACCAGCAGGTAGAGCACCGCGCCCAGCAACCCGCCGATGAGCAGCGCGATCACCAGCGCCGGGGCCAGCCCCAGCGGCCCGCCGAGTTCGGCGTACGTCGGCAGGCCGGGCAGCAGCACCAGCAGCTGTCCGTCCCGCAGGGCGGCGTACGAGTAGGCGACGTAGGAGGCCACCGCCCCGGTCGCGAAGTTGATGACCCCCGAACTGCGGTAGGTGAGGACCAGCGCCAGCGCGAGCGCCGCGTACACCCCTCCGTTACCGAGCCCGAGCAGCAGTGAACCGACGTGTTCCATGGCGATCTCCTGATCGGCGTCCTGGGCGCGGGTCGGCTCAGCTCTCGATCGGCGTGGCGTTGACGGGCTTGTACTCGGTGGCGTTGCCCGAGCCGTCCAGCGTCGTGGTCAACCAGCCGCGCACGCACACCGCGGGCAGCGACGGGAAGGCCTTGCTGTTGCACCGGAACTTCAGGCCGCCGCCGGCGGGCAGCTCCGTCTCCGGCATCGCCCGGATCGCCTTGATGATCGACTCGCCGGTGATGTCCCCGGTGACGCCGTCGGCCGCGGCCTCGAACGCGGCGACCTCCATGAACATGTTCATCCCGGCGATGCGTCCGGTGTCGATGCCCTTGCCGTAGGTCGTCGCGACCGTGTTGTACAGCTTTGTGGACGGGTTGTCGGCACCGATCGGCGCCATCGCCGGGACGACCGCGCCCTCGAGGAAGTCGCCCGGCACGGCCTTACGGGTCTTGTCGGACATGCAGTTGGAGATCGGGGTGATGGCTCCGTCGTAGGCGACCGCACGCAGGCCGTTCATCGCCGCGATGCAGAATGCGTCGTTCCCGACGATCTGCACGAGCCCGGGCTTGCCGTCGGCCACGCCCTGCATCTGAGGTGTCATGTCGGCGGTTCCCGGCGGGACCGGAACGGACTCCAACTCGATGCCCACGGCATTGAACTTCGGTGCGGACGCGCGCAGGACGACCATCGTGGACGGCACGTCGATGGCGACGATCGTCACCTTCTTCACGCCCTGGCTCTTCGCCAGCTGTACGAGCGCGTTGATCGTGTAGGACGTGTCGGTCAGCGCGAACGTCGACTCGGTGTCCTTGAGCGGTGCTCCGGCCGCGTAGGCGAGCATCACCGGCATGTGGGCCTCGTGCAGGGGCTCCCAGATGGCCTCGGCGACGGACGAGGAGCCGACCAACACGGCCGCGACGTCCTCCTCGACCATCCGGTTCGCGCAGTCGGTGCCCTTGGCCGGGTCGGCCAGGGCGTCGCACTCGACGAGCTCGATCGGCCGGCCGGCGAGCCCGCCGCGGTGCTCGTTGAGGTACTTCACGGTCGCGTTGGCGACGGCGCCTTCGATCGACAGGTCGGAGACGGGGCCCTTGCCGTCGGAGATGAGCCCGATGCGCACCGGTGCGCCGGAGGCCGGATCCACCGGCCCGAGTAAGCCCGCGGCCGCGGTGCCGCTGCCGGCGGCGTCGGCAGCGGCGGGCTTGTCGCTGTCGCCGCCGCCGCAGCCGGCGACCAGCAGCAGCGTCAGGGCCGACAGGGCCGCGACGGCCCCCCGCGCGTGGACCGCACGGCTTCGGCGCCGCCGACGCGGGCTCGGTTCGGACGAGTGCTGGGTTCGCTGCATGGTCGACACTCCACTGTCGGTCGGGATGCGCAGGGTCGGTCGGGATGCGCAGGGTCGGTCGGATGTCGGGATGCGCCCGGCCCACGCATCGACACAGGCGTCGACACAGCCGCGTGGCCGGCCTCGGATCTCCAGAAGGTCCAGGTCAGCGACATCGAACGTCGTCCCCGCCGCCTGGGAGACCGATCGTGACAGCGGGTTTCATCAAAGTCAATATCGAGTTCGATATTGACTTTTTGCCCATGAGCAATCCAGAGATGCGACGGACCTCGGGCGGGTCACCCCGGCCCGCCCGGCACAGCCCTGCCCGGAACAGCCCGCACCAGCGGTGTTCAGCCAGGCATCTCCATGTCGATGAACTCGACGGGCCCGTAGCCGTCGAAGGTCTCGGTATGCCGACCCGTCTCGGTGAATCCGACCCGCCGGTACACCCGGACGGCGCGTTCGTTGAAAGCCGCGACGTCGAGCACGACGGAGCGCCGGCCGTGGATGGAGTGAGCGAACGCCAGCCCGGCACGCACGAAACGCTCACCAAGCCCGCGACCGGTGAGGTCCGGCCGCAGGCCGAGTCCGTAGAACAACGCGTCGCCGCACGGTTCGAAGAAGTAGAAGCCGACGAGGCCTCCCCACTCGTCGCGCACGGCGAGGAACAGCTCCGGGTTCTTCACGGGCAGCCCGTCGCTGTCGTAGAAGTCGTAGGGCGGGTCGTAACGCCAGGCGTCGCGTTCACGGAACATGGCGTCGTCCGCCGGTGCGATCCTCACCGCTCCCACCCTCCCCGAGCCTGCTCGGCCCCACCCACGAAAGCTCAGGGCAGGGTGAGCTCGCGGGCGTTGTCCACCATGATTCGCCGCTGCGCCCGCGGAGAGAACCCGGCCAGTCCGGCGAGGAAGTCCCTGGGCTCGCGCAGGCCCTCGGCATGCGGCCAGTCCGAACCGAACAGGATCCGCTCGACCGGCAGGTGGGCGGCCAGATCCTCGACCCGGTCCTCCACGAACGGAGCGACCCAGCAGTGCTCGATGAACTGGTCGACCGGTGAGGTGCGGAACATTCCCGGGTGCTGCGCGGCGAGCAGTTCCAGCCCGTGCAGGAGCGGACCCACCCAGGTTCCGCCGCTTTCGATGAAGGCGAAGCGCAGCCCGGGATGGCGCTCGAAAAGCCCATGGGTGACCAGGGCCGCGGCGAAGTCGTGCACGAGGCGGTGCTTCATCAGCATCTGCACGAACGGCTCGCTCACGGTGAGCGCGTTGGTGTCCCCGGTTCGCTCGGCGGCCCGGTAGCCCCAGGCCCGCGCGACGGCCATCTCCACCTCGCGATAGCCCTCGTCATAGCCGAGGTGCGGCGCGATGACAATGCCCGCCTCCTGCACCCGGGCCCAGAACGGATCGAAGACGGGATCCGCCGGCGAGATCGTGCCGTCCGGGGTGAAGGCCGGCCCGTTGCGAATGCTGACCACCCGCGCGCCGCGTTCCAGTGCCCATTCCAGCTCGGCGACGGCGCCATCCGGATCGGACAGCGACAGGAAGGGCGCGCCGAAGATCCGGTTCTGGTACGCGAAGCCCCAGTCGTCGTCGACCCAGCGGTTGAAGGCTCGCAACACCTCCAGCGCACCCTCGATGTCCGGCTGCATCGGTCCCTCGATGCACACGGCGTGGGACGGGAACATCCAGACCGCCTCGACGCCCTGGGCGTCCATGCAGGCCAGCCTGGCGTCACGGTCGAACCACTCCGGATGCTCGGCGGGCACCTCGCAGGAAAGCTCGTGGCCGACCGAGCCCTTGTCCGACCGCCCGCTGAAATAGTCGAACAACGCGCCCGGGCGCGGTCGCGGATGCGCGTCTCCCGGGCCTGGCAGGATGGGGTGCGCGCGATCACCGAGAAAATAGCGTGGGGTGCCGTCGACCTCGACCACACGTAGGCCACGGTCGGCGAACTTCGGGTCGCGGTGGCGGGTGAAGGCGTCGCTCGACTCCCAGTAGTGGTTGTCGGTGTCGAAAACCGTGTCGATACCCGATAAGTCGGTTCCTGCTGACATGACTCTCTCCCCCGCCGTCAGTCCGTGCCGTGGCGAAGCAGCCGGCCCGGCGTTTCCTGGGTGCATTCACCGTCGACGAACGTCGTCTTTCCGTTGACGATGATCCGGTCGTAGCCGACGGCCTTCTGGATGAGACGCCATTCGCCGGCCGGGTAGTCCCACACCCGCTCGGCGGGCAGGCTGTCCACGGTCTGCGGGTCGTAGACGATCACGTCCGCCGGCGCCCCCTCGGCGAGGAAGCCGCGGCCCTTCAGCCCGGCGGCGGCGGCCGGGTAGGCGGACAGCCGCCAGTGCGCCTGCTCCAGCGACATGATCCCGTGCTCGCGCACCCACAGGCCGAGCAGCTCGCTGGGGTAGCGCGCGGTGGTGACGAACTTCGTGTGCGCGCCGCCGTCACTGACGCCGGGCAGCGCGACGGGCGCGTTGGCGATCTCCCGCATGGACTCGGGCGGCGTCTCCAGCAGCGGCGTCGCGAACCCGACCCGCAGCTCACCGGCGACGGCGACGTCGAGCATGGCGTCGATCGGGTGCTTGCCCTCCCGGGCGGCGATCTCGCCGACGGTGTAGCCCTCGTACGTGTCCTTGAGGTGGCGGGCGCGGGTGACGTCGCTGGAGATCCAGTGCACCTTGATGTCGTCGAGCGGGTAGCCGGCGCCGAACAGTCCGCCCCGCTGCTCGTGGACCTCCTTCATCGCCGCCCGCCGGGCCGGGTCGGCCAGCTTGACCCGCTTCTCCTCGACCGTGCCGAGCAGTGCCTCCTTCCAGCAGGGGATCGCGTCGGCGAGGTTGTACTCCTCGAACGTGAACTCGGAGGCGAAGTTGGTGGTCAGGGCCTGCGCGAAGACGCGCACGCCCTCGTCCTCGTTGAGCTCGGCGAGACGCTTGAGCGCGTCCCGGTGTGTGATCAGCTGGCCGCCGTGCTGGTTGAGGGCGCCGTCGGCGAGCAGCGCGTTCCAGATGATCGGCCGGCCGCTCTCGCGGGCCATGAAGGCCGCCGTCTCCAGCGGGGAGGTGACCTGGGCGACGCCGCGGCCCAGCGAGCCCAGCGCCTGGCAGAACGCGCGCACCTCCCGCTCGCTCATCAGGTCGGTGACCATCGGGGTGCCGTCGTAGTCGAGCTGGACGTTGCCGACCTCGCCGAGGATCTGGGCGCTCAGCCCGCAGGCGCCGGCCTCCATCGCCTGGACGAGCAGCGCGCACATGCGGGCCAGCTCCTCGTCGGTCACCGTCCGGGACTTGGCCTCGTCCAGACCGACGACGTAGCCGTAGAGCGGGGACAGCGGCACGAACGACATCACGTTCACGCCCTTGGGCGTGCGGTCGATGCTGTCGAGGAACTCGGGGAAGGTCTCCCAGTCCCACGGCATCCCGACCCGCATCGTCTCCATCGGGACGGCCTCGTTGCGCGACAGGCTCAGCATCGCCCGCTCGCGGTCGGCCGGCTTGCAGGGCGCGAACCCGAAGCCGCAGTTGCCGATCACGACGCTCGTCACGCCGTGCCAGCCGGACATCGTGCACCACGGGTCCCAGAAGACCTGGCTGTCGTAGTGGGTGTGCAGGTCGACGAAGCCGGGCGCCACGACCTTGCCGGACGCGTCGACGACCTCGGCGCCGTCCGACGCGCTCACCCGGCCGATCTGCACGACCTGGCCGCCCCTGATGGCGACATCTGCCCTGTAACGCGGGGTCTGCAGGCCGTCGACGACGGTCCCACCCTTGATCACAAGATCGTATAAGGACATTGCCTCAGCGCCTCCCTCGGATGCGATCTCGCCCGGGGCCGAGCCGGAGGCAACACCAACCCGCTGCCACCTTCCGTGACACCCGACACAATGGGCATCGAGGAGTGTCGTATGTGGCACTCAGCAGTGTCAATACTGGCGCGGATGGTGGCGCTATGGTCGCGGACGAACGCGCGCCAGTAGGACCGTGGGAAGGATGCCGGCGAACGCGAGCCCGGCGGTCACCCACCACGCGTTCCGGAAGACCCCCAGCGGCACGCCCGCGTCCGCCGACGACCCACCGATCACGGCGATGACGACGGCCACTCCCAGCACGAAGCCGATCTGGCGGATCATGTTGACGACGGCGGACCCGGTCGCGAACGCCTGCGGCGGCAGCGACGCGGCCGCGGCGGCCATCAGGGTCGGCAGCGTCAGGCCGACACCGACCCCGGTGAGGATCATGCCGCCGAGCATGCCGGAGACGTAGTTCGGCTCGATGGTGATCGCCAGCGCCCACCAGGCCAGCCCTGCGCCGAACACAGCACTGCCGACAGCCATGACGACCGCCGGCCCGTACCGCGCGATCAGGGCACCGGCGACGCCGAAGGACACCAGCGGGACCATCAGCGGCCCCGGGGCGATCGCCAGGCCCGCGCGCAGCGCCGACCAGCCCCAGTACCCCTGCACCCAGAGCACGATCGACAGCAGCATCCCGGCGAAGGACGCCGAGAACAGGACCGCCACCGCGGATGCGCCGGTGAAGGCGCGGTTCGTGAACAGCGCCGGCGCGACCAGCGGGTTCCGACTCGCCGCGCAGTGCGCCGCGAACAGCGCCACCAGCACCGCGCCGCCGAGCAGGGTGGCGAGCAGAGGCGGCGACGACCAGCCCCAGTCACCGCCGCGCACGAGCCCGGCGGTCAGCAGCCCCACTCCCCCGGTCGCCAGCAGCACGCCGAGCGCGTCGGGGCGTTCCGTCGGCTGGCCGGCCAGGTGCGGCAGCCTGCGATAGCCGACCGCGAGGGCCGCGACGCCGACCGGGATGTTCACCAGGAAAGTCCAACGCCAGCTGGCGGTGACGAGCAGGCCACCGACCACCGGGCCGACCGCCGCCGCCATGCCGCCGAGGGCGGTCCAGGCCCGCACCGCACCCTGGCGGCGCTCGGCGGAATGGGTCGCGAGCACCAGGCCGAGCGAGGTCGGGGTGACCAGCGCGGCGCCGGCGGCCTGCAGCAGCCGGAAACCGACCAGCATCGCGACGCTGGTGGCCGCGGCGCACGCGGCGGAGGCCACCGTGAACACCGCGACACCGAGCAGGAAGCCGAGGTCGCGCCGGTACCGGTCGGCGAGGCGGCCGAAGAAGACCAGCAGCGCCGCGTAGACCACGGCGTACCCGTTCAGCACCCAGGACAGCGTGCCGAGGTCACGTTCGCCGAGGTCGCGGGCGATCTGCGGCAGGGCCACATTGACCACGAACAGGTCGAGGTTCACCAGGATCACGCCGGCACACACGATCAGCAGGACCTCACGCCCGGACGCCACCGCGATCCGGCCCGACGACGCGTCGCGCCGCCGCCCCACCATCAGTTCTGTCATAGGACTCACCGTAGGGGTTTGCAGTTCTATCAAGCAACCCACTAGCGTGAGGACATGGAGCGCAAGAGCTTCGCCGACATGCACTGCTCCGTCGCACAGTGCCTCGAGGTCATCGGCGAGTGGTGGACGATGCTGATCGTCCGGGACGCCTTCCTCGGCGTGACCCGCTTCGACGAGATCCAGCGGCGGCTCGGGATCTCCCGCAACGTGCTCAACCAGCGCCTCGCGGGGCTCGTCGAGGCAGGGGTGTTGACCCGGGTGCCCTACCAGGACCATCCGGTGCGGTACGACTACCGACTGACCGACAAGGGCCGCGCGCTGTGGCCCGTCCTGACCGCCATGCGGGAGTGGGGCGACCGGTACGCGGCACCCGACGGCCCGCCGCTGCAGTTGCGGCACACCGGCTGCGGGGAGATCATGCACACCGCCCTGACCTGCTCACAGTGCGGGGAGCCGGTCGGCCCGCGCGACCTACGGGCGGTCGCCGGCCCCGGCGACCACGACGGCATCATCGCCTCGACCCGCCACGGCACGACCGGTACCGAAACGGCGGCGAGCCAGGTCACCGACCGATAAGATCAGGAGCCAGGTCGCGTCGGCCGGAGGGTCCGGGCGCGAGGGTCACCGCAGCCCACAGGAGTGCATGCGTGCCCGACACGGATTTGTTGCTGGTGCGGCACGGCGAGGCACACTGCAACATCGCCTGGATTGCCGGTGGGGATATCGGCTGCACCGGCCTGACACCGCGCGGCCACACCCAGGCCGCGGACCTCGCCAGGGCCCTGCGGCCCCTGCACGACGACCGCCCCGTCGACGCCCTCTACGCGTCACCCCGGCTGCGGGTCCGGGAGACCGCGCAGGCCGTCAGCGACGAGCTCGCGCTGCCGGTGCTGATCGAGCCACGGCTGACGGGGCCCGATCACGGCGAGGCGGACGGCCGACCGTGGGCCGACATCATCGCCGAGTTCGGCGGGCATCCCTCCGACCGGCCCGAGGAGCCCTTCGCCCCGGGGTCGGAGAGCTGGAGCCAGTTCCTCATCCGGGCCGGCGGTTGCCTGCAGGAGATGATCAGCCGGCACGAGGGCCAGCGTGTCCTCGTCATCGCACACGGCGAGACGGTGGAGGCGGCCCATCGGCTCCACCTGGGCATCCCTTCAGGCGTGCGCATGCCTTTCGGTTTCTCCGTCGCCCACGCCTCGCTGACCTGGTGGTCCCTTCGGTGGTCCTCGGCCGGGGACACCAGATGGTCGCTCGTTCTGCACGGAGCTGTCAGCGGCTTCCACCTGATCCGTCCCAGCAGGGAGCTCCGCAGCTGAGCGCCGGTGGGTACTCGACCCTCGGCCAGGTCAGGGCACCCAGGGCTGGCCGACGGCGACGACCCGGCCCGCCTCGTCGAGCCGCAGCAGCATCAGGTTGGACGGTCGGTCGGCGACGAACGTCCGCAGGTCGGCGAGGGTGCCGTCCCGGTACATCTCGGGTTGCACGACCAGGGTGACCTTGACGGTCGATGCCACCGGGTACTGGCGCCGGCCCCCGTCCACCGGCTCGACGCGGTAACCGTCGAGGCACTCCTCCAGCTGGTTGGGCTGCGGTGTGCAGTGGATGTAGGCCAACCGGTCGAGAGTCAGCGTGGCACCACCGGCGGCGTCGGTGCCGGAGACAGCCGTCACGCTGCCGAAATCGTGCGCCGTACCGAAGCCGGGCAACGGCGGGTAGGCCGTGGTCGGCAATGGTGACGGCGGAAGAGCCTGCGGCGCCTGCGACGGCGACGGCGGCGGCGTTGGCGACGCCTCGCCGGTCGCGCTCGCGTCGGGCGCGTTCGACACCGTCGCGCGGGAGTCCGGCGCGCTTTCCCGATCGGATTCCCCGGAGCATCCCGCGAAGGCGACACACGCGACTACCGCCAGGCCAAGCCTGCTGGACAGAGCAATACCTCTGGACAGACCAAGAAATCCCCGACCACTCACAGTGACGACCCTAGCGACCACCACGGGATCGATGCCGGATCTGCGCGCCTTCTGTCCGCTTCTCGACAACACGCCGGCGCCCTGGCCGGTGTTCCCATGGCCTGGGCTCGGCTGGTTCCCCGCACCGCGCAGCGGCCGGACGGGGAACCAGTGGCTCTGCCGAGTGCCCGTGATCGCCGGTCAGGTACAGCGCTCCACCAGCTGCCGGGTGCTCGTCATCACCTCCGTGAGCAGGGCCGGTTCGTAGGTTCCGGCGTCCACCCGCAGCCGAAGGAAACCGACCGCGGTGGTGACCCGCTCCAGATCGCCGGCGTACTCCCCCGCGGCCCCGATCTGGTTGTAGAGCTTCTCCTGGGATGGGACGAGGTCACGGGCGAGCGTCGCGATCCCGTCCGCGGCGCCGGGCACCGACTGGGTGAGCCGCAGCGTCTCGATCAGGTCCGGGGCCAGGTCCCGGCAGACGCCGGCGGCGAACGCACCGGCCTCGGGCAACGGCGGTGGGCCGTCATCCGAGCAGGCCGTCGTTCCGGCGACGACGACGCCGAGAGCGAGGACGGCGGCGAGTAAGGATGCGTGGCGGCCGCGGTGGCCACCGCGCAGAATTGCGCTCATGTCGTCGCCGCCCGTCAGCTCGAGCCCGAGGTGGGCAGGCCGACATAGGGGAACCAGCCCCGGAAGCGCACATCGGGCCCGTCGACACCGTCACCGAGGCCGGTGACCGCGGCCGGCGGCTTCGGCAGCAGAGCACCTTCCACGGCCTGCAGCGAGATGTCGACGACGTCGTCACCGAGCCGGCGGCCGTTCGGGTAGCCGGCCGTGTCACCGCCGAGGACGCCAAGCCGGTTCGGCGTCGCGGTCGCCGGGATGGACATGTTCAGCCGCAGCTGTTCCGACGGTGCGATCTTCGCCCGGTCGACATCGGCGTTCAGCGCGTGAGCGTTCAGGTCGACCCCGAGGTTGTCCTTGCTGACACCGGTCAGGAAGACCGCGACCAGATCCTTGCGCGGCGTCGGTGGTGCGGGGATCTTGTAGATCGCCTGGATGAGCTTCGGCAGCTCGGGGTCGGTGACGAACTTCAGGAACTGGGCGTCGCGGGCCGGGGTGGAGGCGTTGAACCGGTCCTTCTGCCCCAGCGGCACGACCACCTCGTTGACCAGCGGCGCGCCGAGCCGCGAGACCTGCGACCAGCCACCGAAGGACAGCTGCTGGCCGGAGCCGTCGGTCGGCCCGTACAACGAGGCGCTGCGCCGCTCGGTGCTGCTCCACACCCCGATCACCGGGTTCCGCGCCGGGTCGCCCCTGAGCGCGAGCTCGGCCTTCGGCACCTGCAGCACGATCGAGTTCACGTTGAACCCGGCGAGGCTGTCCTGGCCGACCTCGGAGAGGTCGCCCCCGTACAGCAGGTCGAACACCCTCAGGTCCAGGAAGAACGGGTCGTCGGCCTGTCCGGCGAACGTCTTGCCGCCGCCCGGCAGCTGGGTGAGCGACGCCGTGCGCAGCGCGAGGTAGTCCGGCATCGACGCGTTGCCGACATACGACGGCGCGACCGGCACCTTGTCGGCGACCACCGTGGACTTCCCGCCGCTGATCCGTTCCAGCCGGTAGGTCTGGCGGAAGTTCAGGTCCGGGTCGTCGAGGGAGGTCACCGGCCCGGTGTTGTAGAGGAACGTGTTCTGGTTGCGGTAGCTGCTGGCGAAGGTCCAGCGGTAGGTGATGTCGGGCTTCGCGTCACCGTTGTTGTCGACGTTGATGTCGTACCGGGCATCGGTGGAGAACGGGTAGAAGTTCGGCCCGCCAGCCGGTTCCTGGAAGGGCAGCCAGTTGGCGACGAGCGTCACCGTGTTCGGGTCGTCGGGGCTGACGAAGGCGTAGGTGTCGGTGTTGTCGACCGCCGGGTCGCCGCTGATCAGCGGTGCCTCCCGGTGGCTCGACGCCTCGGCGGCGATCGGTGGGACCACCAGCGCGGCGGCCGTCGCGCCGACGACGAGCGCGGCCACGCCGACGACGCCACGGCGCCGCCGGAACAGCCGCGCCCGCCGCGGATGGCGGACGCCTGCGCCGGCGCGGGCAGCCTTCTGCCTGCTCATGCTTCCCCCTGGGGGATCGCGGGACCGGTCCTGAGCGCCGGTCCGATCAACGCCGGTGGTTCGGCGGTGGAGACCGCGCGGATCGTGTCGGCTACCCGACGTTTTTGGTCGCCGCCCGCACCGGTCCGCGGGCCTGACCGCGCCGAACCGCTGCCGGACGCCTGGCTGCACCGCCGGGCGCCTGGACGGCGGACGCGGACGCGGGGAGGACGGCCATGTGGTGGCGGCACGCAACAAGGGCTGCGAAAAGGGCGGGGCCGAGCAGGGCGTTGACGCTCACCGGCCTGGTCTGTGCGGTCGTCCTGACGGCGGGGGCCCTGACAGCGATCGGCGGGACGGCGGGCATACAGGCAGGCGAAGGCACCGGCTCCGCACCGCCGAAACCCCGA
Organism: Parafrankia sp. EUN1f; assembly: GCF_000177675.1. Lineage (GTDB taxonomy): Bacteria > Actinomycetota > Actinomycetes > Frankiales > Frankiaceae > Parafrankia. The sequence goes on along the minus strand of NZ_ADGX01000005.1, from coordinate 60,468 downwards.
GCAGCCGGGGCACCCAGAACGGCCCGAGCGGTGACAGGTGCGCAGGACGCTTCCGTCGCACGCCTGCAGGACCGGCTGGGCCGGGTGCCCGGAGACTGGCCGGCCTGGGCCGAGCTCGGCCTCGCCTATGTCGAGCTGGCCCGACGCACCGCCGACCCGACGTCCTACCCCCGGGCCGAGAGCGCCTTCGCCCACTCGCTGGCACTGCGGCCCGAGGGCAACGACACCGCGCTCGCCGGGCGGGCCGCGCTCGCCGCCGCGCGTCACGACTTCCCCGGCGCGCTGCGTGCCGCGGACGCCGCCATTGCCGTCAATCCGTTCAACGCGACAGCTCACGGGGTGCGGTTCGACGCCCTCGTCGAGCTCGGGCGCTACCCCGAGGCCTGGCCGGCGGCACAGACCGCGGTCGATCTGCGTCCCGATGTGGCGTCGCTGGCCCGGGTCGCCTACGCGTACGAGCTGCGTGGGCAGCCGGAGCCCGCGGCCGAGACACTGCGGCGGGTCATCGCCGACGCGACATCCCCCGCCGACGCCGCGTTCGCCTACTTCCACCTCGGAGAGCTGTCCCGCAACCGCGGCGATCTCGACGGCGCGGCCGACGCCTACCGGCGCGGGCTCGTCCAGGACCCGTCGTCGGTGCAGCTGCTCGTCGGCCGTGCCCGGGTCGCCGCCGCTCGCGGTGAGATCGAGGCCGCGCTGGCCGACTACCGCGTCGCCACCACCCGCAGCCCGCAGCCGTGGATCGTCGCCGAGCACGGCGAGCTACTCGAAGCGGTCGGCCGGATGAACGAGGCGCGGCGCCAGTACGACCTGGTGCGCTCGACCGCGGCGCTGCTGCGCGCCCAGGGCGTCGAGGTGGACGTCGAGCTGGCCCTGTTCGAGGCCGACCACGGTGACCCGGCCACCGCGTGGGCGCCACCGGCCTCCAGCACCGCGCCCGACACGGGCCTCGGCGCGGAGCCGCGACGGGCCGGCGTGTTCGTCGACGACGCCCGCGGCTGGGTGCTGCACCGGCTCGGACGCGATGACGAGGCCCTGGCCAGCGCGGACTCGGCACTCGGACTCGGCCTGCGTCGCGCGCTGTTCCTCTATCACCGTGGCGTCGTGCGGGCGGCGCTCGGGCAGACCGACGCCGCGATCAGCGACCTGCGCACGGCGCTGGAGACCGACCCGCATTTCTCGCCGCTGCACGCGCCCCGGGCACGCACCCTGCTCACCTCCCTCGAAGGCGGCACCCGATGACCCGCACCGAGGCCCCGACCCGGACCTGGATCCCTCCCCGCCCCCATCCCCGCTCCTGGGCCCGGACCTGGACCTGGACTTGGCCGCGCCGGGCGGCCGCCCTCGCCACGGCCGTGGTCGCGCTGGTACTGGCGGGCGGCGGCGCCGCATCAGCGCATCCGCTGGGCAACTTCACGGTCAACAGCGCCAGTGTGCTGCGGGTCGGCGTCGAGACGGTCCACATCGACGTGATCGTCGACTTCGCCGAGATCCCGACCGCGCAGCTGCGGCCCGATGTGGACGCGCTGGGCCCCGCACGCTGGCAGGAGGCCGAATGCGCCCGGACGTCCAGGCAGACCAGGCTCGTGCTCGACAGCCGGGTCAGCCCGCTCGTCGGCACCGGCGGCTCGGTGACGTTCCCGCCCGGGTCCGGCGGGCTGGCGACGATGCGACTGGTCTGCCGGTACTCCGCCCAGACCGGTGGGCCGGTGAGCGCGGTCCAGTACCGGCTGGCCACCTACACCGACCGGATCGGGTGGCGGGAGACGGTCGCCGTCGGGGACGGCACGACACTGCTCGCCTCGGACGTACCCGACCGCTCGCCCACCGATCTGCTCACCCGATACCCGGACGATCCTCTGCGCGGGCCGTCGGACGTCACCAGCGCCACCCTGACCGTGCGTCCCGGCGGGCCCGCGGCAACGGACCCGCTGACAGGCCCCGCGGCCGGCGCCGGAACACCCGGAACCGGCACATCCGGAACCGGTGCGGCCGAACAGGCGCGGCGGGCACGGGGCGGGGACGGCCTCACCGGCTGGGTCGACGGCCTGGTCAGGCGGGATTCGCTCACCGTCGGGGTGGGCCTGCTCGCCCTGCTCGCCGCATTCGTGCTGGGCACCGCCCATGCGTTCGCCCCAGGGCATGGCAAGACGGTCATGGCGGCCCGGATCGTCGGAGGCTCGGTGACCGGGCGGCAGCTGGCCGCCACCGCGACGGCGGTGACGCTCACCCACACCTGCGGTGTGCTGATCCTCGCGATCGTGCTGTCAGCGTCAAGCGGCTTCGCTCCGGAGCGGATATACCCCTGGCTCGGCGTCGCGAGCGGCCTGCTGATAGCCGGGATCGGCGCGAGCCTGCTGCGATCGAGACTCGCCGGCGCATCCGGGCTGCTCAGCCCGTCGGTGGCCGGCCTGGACCACCAGGCCCTGGTCCCCGATCACACCCACCATCGCCACAGCCACAGCGATGCAAACGCGCACGCGCACGCGCACCCGCACGGGCACGGGCACGGGCACGGGGGGCGCTGGCATGCGCATCCACATCCGGCGGCCGACGGGTCACAGCTGCGGAGCCTGCTCGCCGCCGGATTCGCCGGCGGGATGGTGCCGACACCGTCGGCGATCGTCGTACTGCTCGGCGCGGTCGCGCTGGGACGGGCGTGGTTCGGGCTTCTGCTCGTCCTCGCCTACGGCGCGGGCATGGCGCTGACCCTGATCGGGGCGGGTTTCCTGCTCGACCGCACGCTCGTCCCCCTGCTGCACCGGGTGCGCGCCGCGGCTCCGGGGCTTACCGCGGGCCTGTACTGGGCGCCGGTGGCGAGCGCGGCGCTGATCGTCGTCGTCGGCGCGACGGTGGCCCTGCGCGCCGGCGTCCAGGTCATCTCGTGAGCAGGCGTCCGGGTCATCTCGTGAGCAGAGGGTACGGCGAGCGACGAGACCGGGCGAGCGGGACCGGATGATGCGGAGTGTGTGCGCTACCATGCCCATCGTGCACAGCCCGGACAGGGCGGCCGACCGGCCGCACAGGGGTTCGGCGCCCACGCCCACTCCCCATCCCGACCGCGACATCGTCGACCTGCACGGTCGGGTCGTCTCCGGTGATCCGGCCGCGCTCGCCGAAGTGCATCAGCGGTATGCCCACTACCTGCTGGCGGTCGCCGTGCGGGTGACCGGTGACGCCGACGCCGCCCGAGACGTCCTGCAGGAGGTGCTGGTCACCTTCTGGCAGCATCCGCTCCGGTTCGATCCAAACCGGGGTGAGCTGCGCACCTGGCTCGCTGTGCTGGCACACCGGCGGGCCGTCGACTGGGTGCGCCGGGAGTCCTCTCGGCGCACCACCGAACGGGTCGCCCGTGGCCTCGTCCAGCACGTCGACGAGGCCGCGCCCGGCGACGACCTGCTCGCTCGCGAGGACTCGGACGCGGTGCGGGCCGCCGTGGCCGCGCTGCCACCGAAACAGCGCGAGGTCGTGGAGCTGGCGTACTACACAGAGCTGACCTACCGTGACATCGCGACCAAACTCGCGATCCCCGAGGGGACCGCGAAGTCGCGGATGCGCGCCGCTCTCGCCACCCTCGCCCGTACCCTCGCCCACCAGGGAGTCGCGCCGTGACGATCGAACCGCCGGTCGCGCGGACGTCCGGCACCTGTGTGGGCGACCTGTTGGGCGCCTACCTGCTGGGCAGCTGCACCCCGGCCGAGGCCGACGCCGTCGAGAAGCACCTCGGCAGCTGCGCGGCCTGCTCCACCGACGCCGCGGCCCTCCTCCCGGGAGCCCCACAGGCCCCGGTACGGCAGGCCCCGGTACGGCAGGCCCCGGTACGGCAGGCCCCGGTGCGACAGACCCCGGCACCGCGGGCCCCGGTGCTACCCGGCACGTCGGAGGGCAACCTCACCCCGCCGGCCGACGGCCCCGGCTCGCTCGCCGCCATCCTCACCGCGGCGCTCGCGGTCCGCCCGGCCGCGCCCGGGGCCCGCCAGGCGGCGCCGGGTGCGCGTATGCCGGGAGCGGCCTCGACAGAGCCAGGGCACCGGCCGGCCCTGGCAGGCGCCGCGGGCGTCCCCTGCTATGGCAACCGGGTCGGCGCGCTGGACCGGCTGCTGATCGAGCTCGAGGCGAAGCACTGGCACCTGCCCGCCGCGTCCGGCTGGTCGGTCCGTGAGCTCGTCCTGCACCTCCACGCCGTCGACGGCCTGCTGCTCGCCGCCCTCATCCCCCCTGGCGCCCGACCCGCCCCCACCGGGGCACCCGACGGCGCCGGTGGCAGGGACGAACACGCGGAGGACGGAAACACGGAGGACGTGGAGGGAGACGCCCTGACCCGGACCGGCGTCGTCCTGGACGCCGCCCGGGACTGGCCGGTCGAGGCAGTGCGGCAACGCTGGTACGAGCAGGCGGAACAGCTCTGCGCAGCCACCGAACGGGCCGAACGGAGCCAGGCACCCCTCACCGTGACGGTGGATGGCTGGACGGCCGCGCCCGGCGATCATCTGACGTCCCGCGCGTTCGAGACGTGGATCCACACGCGGGACATCGCCACGGCTGCGGGAATCACGGTGCCGAACCCCGGCGCGGACGACCTGCACGCGATGGCCGATCTCGCCCTGCGTCTGCTGTCCGTGCCCTGGGCAGCCTCGGCAGCCGCAGCGACCGCGGCCCCGCCGGAAGGGACGCTCACGGTGACGTTGACGGGGCCGGGCGGCGGCACCTGGTCACTCGGGCCGGACGGCGCGCAGGTACACCAGGCCCGGTCCGATCCGCGCGCGGTACCAGCCGATCCGCGCCCGGCCTCGGGCACCCTGACCGTCGAGATCGTCGAGTTCTGCCTGCTCGTCGGCGACCGCAGGCCCGCGAGCGCGATCACCGCCCGGGTCGGGGGCGACGAGCGACTCGCCGCCGGCCTGCTCGCGCTGGCTCCCAGCCTCGCCCGCCCCTGATCCGGGCCGGCTCCCCATCTGGGGCCGCCACCCCGATCTGGGACGCCACCCTGATCCGGGAGGCCTCCGATCCGAGGACCGTTCCCGAACGGGACGGCTCGGGTCAGCCGGCGGCGGTCACCGGGTGTACAGGGCCGGTGCCGCCGGCGAAACCGCTGAGGTTGGCCATCGTCACCTCGGCGATGCGGGTGAGCGCGTCCACGGTGAAGAAGCCCTGATGGCCGGTCACCAGAACGTTCGGAAAGGTGAGCAGCCGTGCGAACACGTCGTCGTCGAACGCTCCGTGCTCGGAGCGATCCTCGAAGAAAAGCGCGCTCTCTTCTTCGTAGACATCGATGCCGAGTGCACCGATCCGGCCCTTCTTGAGGGCGGCGATGACCGCGGCGGTGTCGAGCAGCGCGCCGCGACTGGTGTTGATCACCATGACGCCCTGTTTCGTCCGCGCGAGCGCCGCGGAGTCCAGGAGGTGGTGGGTGTCCTGGGTGAGCGGGCAGTGCAGCGAGATGATGTCCGCGTCGGCCAGCAGCCGGTCGAGGTCGACGTACTCGGCTCCCAGCTCGGCGCAGACCGGGTTCACGCGGATGTCGTGCGCGAGCACGCGGCACCCGAAGCCGGTCATGATGCGGGTGAAGACCGTGCCGATCTCGCCGGTGCCGACCACGCCGACGGTGCGTCCGTGCAGGTCGAAGCCGAGCAGGCCGGTCAGCGCGAAGTTGTATTCCCGGACCCGGTTGTAGGCCCGGCACAGGTGCCGGTTCAGGGCCAGGATGAGCGCGACCGCGTGTTCCGCCACCGCGTGCGGGCTGTAGGCGGGAACCCGCGCGACGGCGACACCGACCTCCCCGGCGTGGGCGAGGTCCACGTTGTCGTAGCCGGCCGACCGCAGCACGACCAGCCGGACCCCGCCCGCGGCCAGCGCGTCGAGCACCGGTGCCGAGACGTCGTCCTCGACGAACACGCAGACCGCGTCGAACCCCCGGGCGAGGCCGGCCGTCCGCGCGGTGAGGCGGTGTTCGAGGAAGTCCAGATCGACGCCCACCGGCCGGGCCGCGCCGAGGAAACGACGGTCGTAGTCCTTGGCCGAGAAAACCGCCACCCGCACCTGGCATCCCGCCTTCGTCCACCCGCCGCCACGGCTTCCTCCGTCCGCAGCGAACCCTAGTCCAGGCGGGTTCGGGACGACTCGACGGCGGTGGCTGCGCGGCGGGTGGCGACCCGGTGACGGGTCGGCGAACGGTCCGTGAGCAGGTCAGTGGGCGGTTGGTGCCGGGTCGGCGGGCGATCCGTGGCGGGTCAGTAGATGAACTGCTTGCCGCCCTTCATCACGAACGGCACCCGGCGCAGCACGTTGATGTCCTCCAGCGGGTTGCCCGCCACGCCGATGATGTCCGCGAGCAGGCCCTCGGCCAGGCGCCCGCGGTCGGTGACGTCGATCAGGTCCGCGCCCACGATCGTCGCCGCCTGGATCGCCTGCAGCGGGGTCATCCCGCGGTCGACCAGGGCGACCAGCTCCAGGGCGTTCTTCCCGTGCGGGATCGCCGGCGCGTCACTGCCGACCGCGATCTTCACCCCGGCCTCGATCGCGTTGCGGATCGAGATCTTGGCCTTCGGGAAGATCAGCGCCGCCTTGGCCTGGATCTCCGGCTCCGAGCTGCGCAGCACCGGCATGTCGTCGATCAGGGCCTGCGTCGCGACGACCCAGGTGCCCTCCTTGACCAGGAGGTTGATCGTGTCGTCGTCGATCATGAAGGCGTGCTCGATGCAGTCGACGCCGCATTCGACCATCTGGCGGACGGCCACCGAGCCGTGGGTGTGCGCCGCGACCCGCAGCCCGCGCCGGTGCGCCTCGTCGGTGATCGCCCGCACCTCCTCGTCGGAGTAGTGCCGGGCGCCGGACGGGCCCGTGTGGGACATCGCCCCGCCGGAACCGCACATCTTGATGACCTCGGCGCCGTGCTTGATCTGGTGGCGGACGGCCTTGCGGACCTCCTCCACCCCGTTCGCCAGGCCCTCCTCGACACTCAGCTGCAGCACGTGCGGGGCGAACTTGCCGAACATCGTCGGGTCGAGGTGGCCGCCGGTCGGCGTAATGGCGTGGCCGGCGGGGACGATGCGCGGGCCGTCGATCCAGCCGACGTCGATCGCGTTCTTCAGCGCGACGTCGAGCAGATAGCCGCCGGTCTTGCAGAACAGGCCCAGGTTGCGAACGGTGGTGAAACCGGCCCGCAGGGTGCGCCGGGCATTCTGGGTGGCCCGCATCATCCGGGTCGGCGGGTCGTCCCGGGTCTGGCTGGTGAGGTGGTGCTCACCGGGCCCGCCCATCAGCAGGTTGAGCTCCATGTCCATCAGACCGGGCAGCAGGGTCAGGTCACCGAGGTCCAGGACCTCGCCCTCCGGCTTGCCGCCGAGGCCGACGATCCGCTCGCCCTCGATCTTCACGATCCCGGGCCGGATGATCTCCCCGGTGTCGACATCGAGCAGGCCAGCGGCCTTGAGCGTCAACATCGCGTCCTCCTCGTCGCAGTGCCTCGTCGTCGCGGTGCTGCCTCGTCGCAGCGCCGTCGCGCCTCGTCGCCGGCCGACCCCGCGGCCGCACCACAGCGCCACCGCCAGCAGAAACCAGGTTCTCAGCTTGAGAGCATCAGATTTTCACACCTTGGCACCGGACGAAAGTCCTACCTCGGCGGGGCGCCCGGCTACCCGGGCAGAAGCGCCGCCCGAGCGCCCCGCCGCCAGCGGTCATCGGGTCACCCGGGCCCGGGCCCGGCCCCGGCCCCGTCACCGGGTCACCGGACCTCCGGGCCTCCGGCGGTACTGCCCGGTCCGCGGCGAGTCAGGGCTTGGTGAAGTCCATCCGCAGGCGGGTCAGCTTCTGCGACCTGATCCGCCAGGCTCCGTCGGCCTTCTCGTACGTCTCGTGGTAGTGCCCGAAGCCGATCAGCTCGGAGCCGTCCGGGAAGCGGATGCGGTCCTCCATCGCCCAGATGCCGGTCGCCGTGGACGGCGCGGTCACCGCGATCTCCGGGGTGTGGCAGTGGTGCACGGTCACGCTCTCCGACAGCGCCGGCCGCAGGAACTCCAGGAACGCGTCGGCACCGGTGATGACTTCACCGCCGGAGTCGGTCGAGTCCAGCACCGCGTCGTCGGTGAACAGCGCGCGGAACTCGTCCCAGCTCTTCGTGTCGAGTAAGCGGCAGTACCGGGCCTTGAGCTGCCTGATCTCCTCGATGTCACTCATGCGGAGCCTCCTTGATCGTCTGACCGGACTGTCTGACCGCCGCGACCCGGCCGGAGCACCCGAGACCGGCCGCGGCCCAGCGCCCGAGCAGAATCCCGCATCGCCGGAACAGGCGCACGGAATCACTCACCCGCGGCCGCGGTGGGAGAGACCACCGCGGCCGCGATCTCCTCGGCATGCGGTTTGGTCTCGTCGCCTGCCTGCGGTCAGACCGCGCTGCGACCACCGTCCGCGTTGAGGATGACGCCGTGCAGAAAACTGGCCTCGTCGCTGGCGATGTAGGCGACGGCGCGCGCGATTTCCGTGGCGTCGGCAACGCGACGCGCCGGAGCCTGAGATGCAAGGCTTTCCAGCGCTCGCACGCCGTACTGTTCCTGCGTTCCTTCGGTGTACGTCGGACCCGGAGCGACAGAGTTGACGCGTACACCGCGGGGTCCGTACTCGGCCGCCCAGCACCTGGTCAGCGCGTTGAGTGCAGCCTTACTGGAGGCATAAACGGACGAGCCAGCGGTGCCGAATCCGGCGACCATCGTCGAGATGTTCACAACCACACCGCTCCCACGCTCCACCATTGCCGGCACCAGAGCGCCAACCATGAACAGGTCCAGCGGTGCCAGGCTGGATCATGTCCTTGACCGGTGGATCCGCTCGCTCCCCGGCCAGCTCCGGCGAGGGGGACTGGCTTGCGCAGGGAACCCGATGGACGACAGCCACGGTCGAGGACTGTAATCCCAACGAGCATCCGTAATCCCAACGAGCATCCGCAGGTCGTGCCATGGATGCTCGTTGGCTGTGGTGAGCGGGTCCGGGAGGGGTTGTGCGGGTACTGCTGGTGGAGGACGACGCGCCGCTCGCCGACGCTGTCGCCCGTGGTCTGCGGCGGGAGCGGTTCGCGGTCGACGTGGTCCATGACGGCGAGGGCGCGCTCGATCGGCTCGGGGTCGTCGACTACGAGATCGTGGTCCTCGACCGCAACCTCCCCGGTCTGCCGGGCGACGCCGTGTGCGAACGGATCGTCGGTGAGCGGCGGCCGGCGCGCATCCTCATGCTGACAGCGTCGGACGACGTCTCCGAGCGGGTCGAAGGCCTCATGCTCGGGGCGGATGACTATCTCCCGAAGCCGTTCGACATGCGGGAGCTGGTGGCACGGATCCGGGCACTCGGCCGACGCGCCCACCGTGCCGCACCACCGGTGCTGCGATGGCGGGACATCACCCTGGACTCCGCCCGGCGAACAGCTCTGCGCGCGGACCGCGACCTGCGGCTGACAAACCGCGAGTTCGCACTTCTCGAGACGCTGATGCTCGCCGACGGCGCCGTGCTCAGCGCGGAACAGCTGATGGAGAGCGTGTGGGACGACCGGCTCGACGCGTTCAGCAACGCGGTTCGCGTCACCGTCCTGACCCTGCGCCGCAAACTCGGGGATCCGCCCGTCATCATGACCATTCCGGCGGCGGGGTACCGCCTCTCATGACGTTCAGAATCCGTATCACCGTCATGATCTCGATCGCGCTGGTCGTCGCCGGCTCCTTCACGCTGGTGGTCAACACGATCGTGCTGAGAAACGTCAGGTATCCGTCGGTGTACTCGTTCAACGGTTCCCTGCTGGAAGAGCTGAACATATCGCGGCCCACAGTGGTCGAGTACATTCGCCAGCATCCGGAGGACCTTTTCGCCTCGCGGTTCGACGAACAGCCCCTCCCGGATGGCCGGACCGTCGGTGAGGTGGGCCGCGCGATCCAGCAGCGCCCGCTCGACGAGGCACTCGCGAGCGCGCGGCGCTGGTCGTTCGTGGGCCTGCTGGTGGTGCTCGTGGGCGCGGTGGGGGCGGCCTGGGCGCTGGCCGGCGGCATCCTTCGGCCGATACGGAAGATGACCGCCCGCGCCCGGTCGGCATCCGCATCCGACCTCGGGGACAGGGTGGCCGCCATCGGTCCGAACGACGAGATCAAGGAGCTGGCCGACACCTTCGACGCCATGCTCGACCGACTCGCGGTCGCGTTCGACGCGCAACGCCGGTTCGCCGCCCAGGTCGCCCATGAGCTGCGCACACCGCTGTCCACCACCCGGACCGAGATCGCGATGCTGCTCGACGGCACGGCCGATCGCGACGTCACCGCCCGGCTGCGGGCCGTCTCCGACGCCGTCGACCGCGGCGAACGGCTCGTGTCACGGCTGCTCGTGCTCTCCCGCACCGACCCGCAGGCGCTGGAGACGTCACGGTTCGCGCTCGACGAGCTGGTCGGCAACGTCCTGGGGCGGGTCGTGGAGGGGCCGGCCTTCTCCCGGCTGCGCCTGGACGTCGACCTGCACAGCGCGGACGTCGAATGCGACCGTGCGCTGCTGGAAAGCCTCGTGCGCAACCTGCTCGACAACAGCGCGCGACACAACCGGCCCGACGGCTGGGTCCGGGTCAGCGTCGGCACAGCGCGTGGCGAACAGTCCACGGACCCTGGCATCGGCGCCGCCGCCCCCGACACTGCCACTGCCACCGGCACCGCCACTGCCACCGGCACCGGCACCGGCACCGGCGGCACCGACTCCGCCGTCGCGTGCCTTCGCATCGCCAACTCGGTCGCCGAACCCGCCCAAGACGCCGAACCCGCCCAAGACGCCGAGCTCACCCAGGCCGCCGAACCCACCCTGGACGGCGGAAGCACCCCGGCTGCCCTACCCGCCGTGGAGCCGGCTGCCCTGCCCGGGCCGGCGGGTACGGGGCTGTCCATCGTCAACGCGGTCCTGCAGGCACACGGCGGAACCATCACCTGGAGCCGCGGCCCCGGCGAGGTGACGGCCCTCGTCCGGCTCCCGTCCGCCACCAGCGCCCGGCCGGCCGCCCTCGCGATGGCCGGCCACGGGGCGAGCGGCGAGCTGGCGAGCTAATGCCCAGCTAACGCGGCGCTCGGTAGGTTTCCGCCGATTCCGTCCAGTAGTCCTGCCCGATCGGCTGGAGGACGGCGGGGGCCGTACCACTCGCGTTGGCGACATCGGAGTCCGTGGGCCGTCCCCGCCGTGATTCCCCGGGTGCGCAGGGCGTTTTCTCCAAGGAGCGCGCCGATGCAGAAAACGATGTCCTTATCACCGGGACCACGAAGGCGATGGTCGCGGTGGTTACCGCTGGGGCTGGCCGCGGTCCTGCTCGCCGTTCCGGCCTGTTCGGACTCGAAGCCGCACGAGCCGGAAAAGCCGGCCGGCACCGAGAACGCGACCGGCGGGATTCCCGCGCCGCCCAGGGCCGAACCGATTTCCGTGCGCGAGCTGCCGCTGCCACCGGTCGCGCCCAGCGATGATCCGGGCGCCTGCACCGCAGCCGTGAACCCGCATCACACGGGCTGCCTCGCCGAACGCGGCGGCTTCCAGTCCGGTGGCTATCTACCGGACGGGAAGAACGTCACCGCCCGGGTCACCTTCGCCGGCGCGCCCGCCGCGCCCGATCCAGCGAGCGTCTACAGCGGCAGCCAGCTGATCATCGTGCGGACGGACGGGAAGACCTTCGCGGGCGGTGACGCCTGGAAATGCCTCACCTGCGGGGTGCCGGCGGCGAACACGGTGAGCACCAACCAGGCGATGGACTACCCGCAGCCGTTCCGCGACGGAAAGCGCGTGCTGTTCGGCACCAACATCCTCGACTGCGGGGACCATCCGCTCGCCGACGAGGGGTGCACCCCGGCCGAGACCCACGTCTACCCGATCCGGTGGGAGAACACCGCGGACGGCTCCGGCAAGGGCGGCAGCCTGCGCGAGCTGCGCATCCACCCGGACGACGTCCACCTCGGGTTCAGCAGCTTCACGATCGGCAACGGCCGGTTCGGCCAGTTCGCCTACCTGGGGCGGCTGGAGTTCGACCCGGCCCCGACGACCGGCACACCGCTGGCACCGCGCTACGACGTCGTCAACGTGACCCGGCTTTTCGACCCGACCGACACGCAGCCGATGTCCGTCGACGCGTCGGACCCCGCCACGCTGGTCTACGACCGCGACGCGCTGTCCGTCGGCGAGCTGCGCGGTTTCAGCGCCGACGGGAAGGAGGTCACCTACATCGGGTATCCCGAGGAGTCGTCCAACATCGACGTGTTCGCCGCCGACCTGACCACGGGCAAGGTCCGCCGGCTGACCTCGAACCCGGAGTACGTCGACCCGATCGACCTCTCCCCCGACGGCAACTGGACTGTCGCGATGGACACCCGCGGCTCCGACCGCCAGATGTTCCTGGCGGCCATGCGGGACGTCCCACCGATCACCGACATGGTCACCACCAGCGCGACCTCGTCGACCCGCAACAACGGGATGCGACGGTTCTTCCAGCCGATCCTCATCGACCGCTACGGCGACCGCGGCGACTACCAGGGCCAGCGGGTCAACGCCGCGGGTGACGGCAGCCCGGGCAGCGTCAACGACCCGAACTGGAACGGCATGGCCGACCCGAGGTGGTCACCTGACGGCACGGCCATCGTCTACTGGCAGGCGTTGGCCACCTCCCCCGCCTGTGGGGGTGCGAACCCGCTGCCGTGCGAGACGTCCACCGCTCAGGGCGGCCGCACGTACCGGATGATGATCGCCGAGCTGACCAGCCGCAAGCCCGCGCCGGCACCGAAGGTGGCGCTGATCTCGGACGACGTCCCGTGGGGCGTGAAGTACGTCCCGGGCAGCGCGATCCCGAGCCGGCCGCACGTTCCGGCGGGCACCTACACCGTCACCGGGGCCAGGGGCGGCTCGGCGAAGGTCGAGGTCACCGAGAGCTCCGACAAGGTCGCGGTCGAGACCGTCGCCGTGACCTACACCGACTTCACCGACGACGGTGTCAGCACCCTCAACGGCACCGAGAAGGTGACGGTGACCGTGCCGGCGCTGACGACGTCGAAGGTCGACTGGTTCTCCGACCTGACCCAGACCGTCCGGGCGAAGGACGGGACCGCGACGACGAACACGAAGAAGAGCAGCCCGGACGGGTTCCACCTGACGATCGACGTCCTGACCAACATCTTCGAGGCGACCGGCACCCTGACCAGCACCATCGACGGCAAGGCCTACCGGCAGCCGATGAACCACACGTAGCGGCGGCCCCACCACGAGGCGCGGCGGGCCTCTCCCCCACACCGTCGCGCCGGTGGGCGGCCGGTACACCACGGCACCGGCGCGCCGCCGGCCGGGTCACCGCCCGCGGCGCGGGCGCGCGCTGGCCCGCGAACGGTGGCCGGCCGGGTGGTGGCCGGGTCCTCCGGCGCCATCGAGGCCTGATTCCCCGGCCACGGGCAGGCCGCGCCCCGTGCCCTGACCGCGGGGTCGATCGAGACGAGGCACGTTCTGGGCCCGACGCCTCGAGATCGAGCCGCCATACTGAACCTGACCGACGGCGACGGCACCGGCCCGGCAGGCGTCGCGCTCGCATACGATCTACCGGGCGAGCCGTCGGTCGGAGCGGGCTGGTCGCGTGCTCCGGAACAGACGGCCGACGGCTCCTCGACGCCGCCACCGCGGGGGCTGACGACAGCCGGTCCGGGGCCATCGGTCTCGCGCTGAGGACCCCTCCCCGCACCCGCACCCGCACGCTGGATTTTCCTTTCGCCAGGCATCAGGCATCACCAGGACGAAGGGAAAGACGTGGAGAACTTCTTTCGTCGTCGTGTGCTCGCGCCCGCCGTCACCACCCTCGTCGCGGCGTTCTCGGGGTCCGTGAGCACCGCTCCCGCGCAGGCCGCGACGCCTGACCGGTACGTGGCCCTCGGGGACTCCTACTCCTCGGGAAGTGGAGCGGGAAGCAGCGATCTCGACGCCGACTGCGCCCGCAGCACCTATTCCTACCCCTATCTCGTCGCCAGTCAGCGGCCCGACACCGAGCTCACCCTCGCCGCGTGCGGCGGGGCGGTCACCTCGGACGTGACTGACTCACAGGTGAACGCCCTCACCCCGGAGACGAAGTACGTCACCATCACCATCGGCGGAAACGACATCGGGTTCGGCGACCTGGTGCGCAGCTGCACGCTTTCCGACTGCACGTCCACGGTCGACACCTCGAACGCACGGATCACCGACGAGCTTCCGGCGAAGCTCGACACCACGTTCGCGGCCATCAGGTCGAAGGCGCCGTCCGCCACCGTCGCCGTGCTCGGATATCCACGGCCGTTCGCGGACCGTACGTGCTCCGCGGCGCCCGGGGTGACCGTTGCGAAGCAGACCGCTCTCAACAACCTGGTGGACAACCTCGACGCAGTCCTGGCGGACCGGGCCCAGGCCGCCGGGTTCGCCTACGGGAACCCGAATCCCGCCTGGGCCGGGCACGATGTATGCGCCAGCACGCCTTTCACCAACGGCCTGATGATTTCGGCCCTCGGCGAGTCCTACCACCCCACCCGTGCGGGCTACGCCAGCGGCTACACCCCGCTGGTCCGTTCCCTCATCGGCTGAGCACAGCCGCAGCGGACCCGTTCCCCAGCCCGGGGCCGGGCATATCCGACAATTGACACCACTCCACATCAAGTCAAGAATTCGGCCGGATCGATCACCGCCGGAACACCGCTGCGGGCAGCCGCCGACTTACCCTCACCCACTACTTCACTCTGGTTTTCTTTGACCACATTCCTTACACTCGGAACACTGGCAACGCGACCATTTCCCAGGGCCAGCAGATATTCGGACGGCGTGTCGGCGCATCGACACGCCTCATTTCGTCCGCATGCAAAGGGAGCCTGCGATGGAATCGCGTCATGTTGCGCACGAGGACCATGAGGACCACGTGGCCGAATTCGGGCCGGCGGCGGAGCCCGCGGCAGCCCCGCGGGCCAGGAAGACGTCTCGCCGGTCGGTGCTCGCCGCCGCGGCGGCCGGTTTCGCGGGTTGGACACCGCTGTCCCGGATCTCCGCCGCCGCCGCGGCGACCCCGACCCCGCCGAACTTCCCCGCCGCGATACCGCTTTACCGGCAGGCCTACGAGAACTGGTCCGGCGAGATCGCCGTCGATGACGTGTGGACCGCGGCACCGGCGTCCCCGGCGGACGTCGTCACGATCGCCAACTGGGCCCATGCCAACGGCTACCGCATCCGCGCCCGGGCCAGCGGCCACAACTGGTCGCCGCTGATCCTGCCCGCCGGCTCGCAGGGAGCCGGTGTCGTCCTCGTGGACACCACCGAGCATCTCACCGCCGTCACCGTCACCGCCGGTTCCCCCGCCACCGTGCGCACCCAGACCGGTGTGACCATGGAAACCCTGCTCACCCGGCTGGAGACCGCCGGCTACGGCCTGACCGCCGCCCCCGCGCCCGGAGATCTGACCGTCGGCGGCGTGCTGGCCATCGGTGGCCATGGCACAGCCATTCCGGCCACCGGCGAGACCCCGGTGCCGGGCACGACCTACGGCTCACTGAGCAATCTGATCGTCTCGTTCACCGCGGTCGTCTGGGATTCGTCGGCGAACGCGTACGCGCTGCGCACCTTCGGCCGCTCCGAGGCGGCGTCGAAGGCGTTCCTCACCCACCTTGGCCGGGCGTTCCTCACCGAGGTCGTGCTGCAGGTCGGCGCCAACCAGCGGTTACGCTGCCAGAGCTGGTTCGATATTCCGTGGACGCAGCTGTTCGCCGCTCCCGGCTCCGGGGCGACGCGGACGTTCGCCGGCTACGTGGAGAGCGCCGGCCGGGTCGAGGCCATCTGGTTCCCGTTCACCGACAATCCGTGGCTCAAGGTCTGGAGCCGCAGCCCGTCCCGGCCGCTGCTTTCCCGCACGGTGAACAGCCCTTACAACTACGGGTTCTCCGACAGTCTGCCGAAGCAGGCCACCGACCTGATCGCACAGATCATCGCCGGAAACGGGTCACTCACGCCGACGTTCGGGCAGACCCAGATCGCGCTCGTCGGCACCGGCCTCATCACGACCGCGACCTATGACATCTGGGGCTGGTCGAAGAACCTGCTGTTGTACGTGCGCCCGACGACGCTGCAGGTCACCGCGAACGGCTACGCCATTCTCACCAACCGCGCGAACATCCAGCGGGTGGTCAACGAGTTCTGCACGTACTACCGGTCCCGGCTCACGGCCTACCAGGATCAGGGGCGTTATCCCATGAACGGCCCGGTCGAGATCCGGGTCACCGGGCTGGACGCCACCGGTGACGTCGGGGTCACCTCGGCCGGTTCACCACAGCTGTCCGCGGTCCGGCCACGGCCGGACCACTCCGACTGGGATGTCGCCGTCTGGCTCGACATTCTCACGGTGCCCGGCACTCCGTACTCACACCAGTTCTTCCGCGAGGTCGAGGCCTGGATCTTCGGCACCTTCAGCGGGAACTACGCCGCCGTGCGCCCCGAATGGTCGAAGGGCTGGGCCTACACCACCACGGCCGCCTGGGCCGACGGCCCGACGATCGGCACGGCCATCCCAAACGCCTACCGCGCCGGCCAGCCCGCCGCCGACAACTGGGACACCGCCCGCACCACGCTCAACTCCTTCGACCCACACCGCATCTTCACCAGCCCCCTGCTCGACGCCCTCCTCCCATAGCGGGAAGGCGCCAGCCGTGCGGTGCGGTGCGGCGCCAGCCGTGCGATCCGGCGTCGGCCGCACGGTGCGGCGTACTCAGCCATGCGGTGCGACGAACAGGGTGTGCAGCGTCTGGCCGAACGTTCCTTTCACGTCTCCGAGCACGGTCGTGGTGGTGCCGCCGCCGGCGTTGTCGACCATGGTTGTCGCGCGCATGCTGATCCACTCGCCCTCGGGCTGGCGCAGCAGGCTGGCGACGAGGTCGACGTTCGTGAACAGGTGGGTGCGGGGGTCGAGCACGGCGCTCACCCCGCTGCCCGCGTCGGCGAGGAGCATCGTCAGCTGGGTCGGGCTGATGGTCTCCCCGGCCACCAGCGGGACCTGCGGACGAGCCCAGACCGTGCACGGGCCGGGTTCGACGACGTGCCCGTCCACGGGGCGCCAGTCCACGGCGGCGATGTAGCCGCGGGCGAGGAACCGGGCGATGTCACTGTCCGGGGTGGCCGAAGGCACAGTCTCGGGTGCCGGCAGGGGCTCGAGCTGGGTGAGGCCGAGATCCGGCACGGTTCCCGGGGCGACCCGTCGCCACCAGGCCTGGGCGCTCGCCCAGGTCCGCTCACCGTCGCCCACCTCGGCCCGCAGCAGCGCCACCTTCCGGCCGGGCCGAACCACGGCCGCCTTGACCTGGACGTCCCCGACGGGGACGGGTGCCAGGAAATCGACCGCGATCCTGGCCAGGTGGCCGCCCACCAGGCCGGCCTCGTCCGCTGCCTGTTCGAGAGCCCGGGTGAGCACGGCGCTGGTCGCCCCGCCGTGCTGTTGCCGCTCCGACCAGGGGCCGTGACTCGTGGGGGTCGCGTGCAGGACCGCCGCGGCGCCGGCGGGCACCGTGCCGACGGGGAGGAAGAAGGCCTGGTCCGACGTGTTCACGGATCACCTCGATAGCCCCGTCCGTCCGGTGACGACGAAGCAGGTTCTAGGACAGTTGTCCTAGAGCTTGTCGAGGACGCTTGTCCTAGTCAAGCTGGAGCGGCGCCGATGCGCCGCGGGGCACATGTGAGAGCCGGCGGATCGTCGGCGTCGACCAGGGCCCAGCCGCACGCTCGCGTACCGGAGAGGACGGAACGGATGGCAGACCGCACGGGGCAGCCGGTCGGCAGCGGCGGCGCACCTCCCGCCGGCCGCCGGGACACCAGGGCGCGGATGGTCGTGGCGGCGGCGGAGCTGTTCCGCGAACGCGGCTACGACGGCACCGGGTGCCGGGATGTCGTGGCCCGCGCCCATGCCGCCCGTGGTGCGATCTACCACCACTTCCCCGGCGGCAAGACCCAGATCGGGGTGGACGCCGCACGCTGGGCTGGCGACCGGGTCGCGCAGCGCATCGAGGCCGCCTGCGCCGACGCCGCGCCCGTCGACGCCGTCCGCGCCGTGCTCGACCTCGCCGAGCAGATCCTGATCGGCGGTGGTGGGCCGGCCGGGTGCCCGGTGGCCGCGGTCGCCCTGAGCGCCGAGGACACCGACGGCACGCTGCGTGCTGTCGCCAACAACGCCTTCGACCGGTGGCGGACGGCGATCGCCGGCTGCCTCACCAGCGATGGTGTGGCCGCCGCACGCGCCGCCCGCTTCGCCGCGATGACCGTGGCGGCGGTCGAGGGCGCGGTCGTGCTCTGCCGGGCCGCCGGCGGCATCGAGCCCTACCGGGACGTGCGCGACGGCATCCTCGATCACCTCGACCACCTGCTCGGCACGGTTACTCCGAACGCCGCCCCCTAGCTCGACGAGATCGCCGAGCGGTGTCGGAGGGCGACCAACACCGATAACCGACATTTCCCGATCGACATGGTGAAATTTTCACCAGAGGGATTGCGCCCTGTTGATCAACGGCGAAAGCTCGTCGACATGGACTACCGAGTACTTGGCCGCACCGGCGTGCGGGTCTCCCCGCTCTGCCTGGGCGCGATGATGTTCGGCGCCTGGGGCAACCAGGACCATGACGACTCCATAAAGATCATCCACCGGGCGCTGGACGCCGGGGTCAACTTCGTCGACACCGCCGACATCTACTCGAACGGCGAGTCGGAGCAGATCGTCGGCAAGGCACTCGCCGGCCGCCGCGACGACGTGGTGCTCGCGACCAAGCTGTTCATGCCGATGGGGCCGGACACCAACCAGCGCGGGCTGTCGCGGCGCTGGATCGTCACCGAGGTGGAGAACAGCCTGCGGCGCCTCGGCACCGACTGGATCGACCTCTACCAGGTGCACCGCCCCGACCCGTCCACCGACATCGACGAGACGCTCAGCGCGCTGACCGACCTGGTCCGTGCCGGCAAGATCCGCTACTTCGGCAGCTCGACATTCCCCGCGCACGAGGTCGTCGAGGCGCAGTGGGTCGCCGAGCGCCGCAACCGCGAGCGGTTCGTCACCGAGCAGCCGCCGTACTCGCTGCTGGTGCGCGGCATCGAGGCCGACCTGCTGCCGGTGGCGCAGCGGTACGGACTCGGGGTGCTGCCGTGGAGCCCGCTCGCCGGCGGCTTCCTCTCCGGGCGCTACACCCGCGACGGCGGTGAGGTCACGAGCACGCGGATAGCGCGGGTGCCGGGCCGGTTCGATCTGTCCGTCCCGGCGAACCAGCGCAAGGTCGAGGCCGCGATCGCCTTCGGGGACCTCGCCGCCGAGGTCGGCATCAGCCTGATCGAGCTGGCGCTGGCGTTCGTGCTGCGCCATCCGGCGGTGACCTCGGCGATCATCGGCCCGCGCACGATGGATCACCTGGAAAGCCAGCTCACGGCTGCCGACATCACCCTGGACACCGCGACCCTGGACCGGATCGACGAGATCGTCCCGCCCGGCGTCAACGTCAACCCGGAGGACGCCGGCTACGTCCCGCCGGCCCTCGCCGACTCCGCGCTGCGCCGCCGCTGACCGTCACCGTCGGCCGTAGTCGCTGACCGTCGCCGTCGACCGGAGTCGCCGACCGACACCGATGTGACCGACACCGAGCGGCGTCGCGGCTGATGAGCGACGCCTGCCGGCATGCAGTGCTCCTGCCGGGGCGGACAGCGGTGGTACCCGCGTCCCCCCGGCAGGACGCGGGCCGTCACTCGCGGCCCGCGTGACACACCCGCACCCCGCATGCCGCACCCGCGTTCCCCGCCCGCACGCCGTACCCGCGCCCCGTGCCCGCACCGGGGCCGCGTGTTCGCCGGACCTCCTCGTGGCACGCGCATCCGCGGATCCGCGCGAACCGCGGCGGCGGCGGATACGGCGGGCAGACCTTGTGCCGGAGCACAAAGGTGCCTCCCTTACGCACCCGAACGCGACCGTGCGTACGCCAAAGATCTGTGCATCCGCCAAAAACAGGAAAGCACTCTCGGGCCGGGAGGTCCGGGCCGCCGGAAGGCCTGAAACCTGTTCCACACCAGGGGCGGGTTCATGGCGCAAAGTCTCGATGTCCGCCCGGCCGGCCATGTCGACACCGCCGGTGCAGATACCATCTCGACCCCCCTGGGCGGGATGTTGCGGGCCGGTGGAGGCGACCGGGACCTCCTGCCGGAGGCACCCTCGGCGAGTTCCAACACCTGGGTATTCGTCGAGAGCGACCGACACGTTGACGCCCACGTCAAAAGTTGGGAGCATGTGCCCACCTTCGCCCCGGACAATGTTCAGTCAATCTGAATGCGGGCTTGTGAGACCGGCCGGTCCCCACAGGTATGTATTTTTCATGCTCCATGGTGCGGCGGTTCCGACGACTTTGAGGAGAGGTATATGCAGCACACGGTGGCCCCCGGCGGCCGGCCGACACAGAGACGGGCGCGGCGGCGGTTGGTGCGGGCGGGCTTAGCCGCCCCCCTGGCCGCGCTCCTGTTCGTCGCCGCCTGCGGCTCGGACGAGGAGACCACGCCCAGCCCGGCGGACGCGAGCGCGGCCGCGGGCGCGCTCGGCCCGGTCGACAAGGCCGCGGGCGAGCCCGTCAAGATCGGCATCGTCTCGGACGGCAAGTCCGCCGGCATCGACAACTCGGTGCAGTTCGCCGTCGCGGACGCCACCGTCAAGTACCTGAACGAGCACCGCGGGGGCATCGGCGGCCGGCCCGTCGAAGTGGTCACCTGTGAGACACAGGCGGACCCGGCGAAGGGCACCGACTGCGGCAACCAGCTGGTCGAGAAGAACGTCGTCGCGGTCGCGGTCGGCGAGTCCGCCGTCGCCGAGGCTGTCTGGAAGCCGTTGTCCGACGCGCACATCCCGACGATGTTCTTCGGTGCCGGCAGCCCGTCGATCCTGTCCGATCCCACGAGCTTCACCGTGGGCGACCCGAACTTCGCAGTGCTGAACCTGCCCATCAGCCTGGCGAAGGACGAGGGCGTCAAGAAGGTCACGACGGTGGTCATCGACGTGCCGGCCGCGCTGCACAGCGCGGAGGAGGTCGCACCCGGCCTGATGAAGAAGGCGGGTCTCGAGTACCAGCTGATCCGCATCGCTCCGGGCACCGCCGACATGACGCCGCAGATGCAGAGCGTCGTGAGCAACAAGTCCGGGCTGGTGTTCATCATCGGCAACGACTCGTTCTGCATCAGCGCGATCAACGGTCTGCGGTCCGTCGGGTACGACGGCAAGGTCAGCGCCATCTCGCAGTGCATCACCGACGCCACCCGCAAGGCGGTGCCGGGAGACGCGCTTGAGGGGATGACCATCGGTGCCTCCGTCCCGGTCGGCGGAGACGATGCGTCCAGCCTTCTCTACAACTCGGTGGTCGAGACCTACGGGAAGGACATCGAGCCCGACTCGTCCGCGGGCCGGGGCATGTTCGTGACGTTCGCCGGCCTTGCGGCGTCCCTCGAGGACATCACCGGTGAGATCACCCCGGCGACGGTCACCGCGGCCATCAAGGCGATGCCGGAGAAGGAGCTGCCGGGCGCCGGCGGACTGAAGTTCCGCTGCGACGGCAAGGCCTACCCGGAGTCCCCGGCCGCCTGTGTGCAGGGTGGGCTGACGACCGAGCTCGACAGCAAGGGTGAGCCGACGGCGTACACGGTGCGAGGGAACTCCTAGATCTCGAACCGATGAGATGATCCAGCAAACGAACCGGCCGTCGAGGAGCCTCCTCGACGGCCGGTTCGGCCGCTCCGTCCGGCGTCGACACGTCGGCGGGGACCGATAACGAGCAAGAAACTCCTCCGCCGAGGGCCTTACCAGCCTGATGGCTCGCAGAACTGATCCGGAAGATGCCGGGAGATCGTGATGGAACATATAGGTTCGCTGCTTCTCGGCCTGGGAAACGGCGGGGTGTACGCGGCGTTGGGCCTGGCCCTCGTGCTCACCTATCGGAGCTCGGGAGTCATCAACTTCGCGACCGGAGCCGTGGCGCTCTACGTCGCCTACTCCTACGCCTACTTACGTGACGGGCAGTTCCTCGTCCTGTTACCGGGCCTGCCCGAGTCGGTCGACATCGGCGGATCCTGGCCACTTGCCCCGGCGGCCGCGCTCTCCCTGCTTCTCGGCGCCCTGCTGGGAGCGATCCTGTATCTGGCGGTCTTCCGGCCGTTGCGTGAGGCACCCCCACTCGCACGGGCGGTGGCCTCCCTCGGCGTCCTGGTCGTCATCCAGTCGACGATGGCGATCCGGCTCGGCACCTCTCCCGTCAGCGTCAGCGCGATCTTCCCCTCGGAGCGATGGGAGTTCGGCGACGCGAAGCTCCTGTCCGACCGCTTCTACCTGGTCGTCGCCGTGGTGGCGCTGACCCTGGTGCTGACCGCGGTCTACCGCTTCACCCGGTTCGGCCTGCTCACCAGGGCGGTGGCGGAGTCCCAGACCGGCGCCTACGTCAGCGGCGTCTCACCGGACCGGATCGCCCTGTTCAACTGGATGATCAGCGGGGTGACCGCCGGTGCCGCCGGCATCCTCATCGCGCCGCTGAGCCCACTGTCCCCGACCACGTACACGCTGTTCGTCGTGCCGGCGCTGGCCGCCGCCGTGGTCGGCGGGTTCAAGAACCTCATCCCGACGGTCGCGGCCGGCATCGTGATCGGCATGCTCCAGGCCGAAGCCCAGTCCCTGGTCTCCAGGGACGTCTCCTGGCTGCCGAAGACCGGCTCGTCCGAGCTCATTCCCCTGATCGTCATCCTGGTCGCCCTGCTGATCACCGGACGGGGCCTGACGGTCCGCGGCGGCCTGCTCCGCCAGCCGCTGGGCCGGGCACCCCGGCCGCGTTCCCTGACGCTGCCGACAGTGTCCGGCACCGCCCTCGGTGTGCTCGGCCTGCTGGTCACCACCGGAACCTGGCGCAGCGCCGTCATCGGCACCTTCATCGCCGCGATCATCGGCCTGTCGCTCGTCGTCGTGACGGGCTACGCCGGCCAGGTCTCTCTCGCCCAGCTGGCGCTCGCCGGCAGCGCCGCGTTCACGCTGAGCGGCCTGACCCAGAGCTGGCACGTCCCGTTCCCGTTCGCGCCGCTGCTCGCCGCCCTCGTGGCCACCGTCCTCGGCGTGGTGATCGGGCTGCCCGCACTGCGGCTCAAAGGCCTGACGCTCGGCATCGTCACCCTCGCACTGGCCTACACGATCGAGGCCGTGTGGTTCCGCAACACCGACATCGTCGACAGCGATGGCGCCCAGGTCACCCAGCCGAAGCTGTTCGGCCTCGACCTCAGCATCGGCACCGGCCACGCCTTCCCACGCCTCCCCTTCGGCCTGCTGTGCCTGGCCGTGCTGGTCGCGGTGGCCTTCGGCGTCGCCAAGCTCCGGACCAGCGCGCTCGGCTCGGCCATGCTCGCCGTCCGCGCCAACGAGCAGTCCGCCGCCGGCATCGGGATCAACGTCGTCGCGGTCAAGGTCGCCAGCTTCGCGATCGCGTCGTTCATCGCCGGCCTCGGCGGCAGCCTGCTGGCCTACCGGCTCAACACCGTCACCTTCGCCTCGTTCACCGCGCTCGGTGGGCTCGCCCTGCTCTCCACCGCCTACCTCGCCGGCGTCACCTCCGTCTACGGCGGCATCCTCGCCGGTGTGATGGCCTCGACCGGCATCACCTTCATCGCGATGGACCGCTGGGTCCACCTCGGTGACTGGTTCCCCGTCATCACCGGTGTCCTCCTGCTCGTCGCCCTCATCGGCCACCCCGAAGGATTCGCCAGCGGCGGGCACGACCTCGCCGACCGGCTGGATCGACTACGCCGCCGCCGCGCCGGCCAGAGCCCCGCGGAGCAGGTCGAGGCGCCGGCAGCGGGCGGAGTGACCGAACCAGCAGAGCCGGCCGAACCGGCGGGGCTGGCCAAGCCCGACGCGGCCGCGGAGGCCGACGGGGCGGAGCCGGCGGCGCAGCCGCTGCCGGCAGGCACGGTGCTCGAGATCGACGGGCTGACCGTCCGCTACGGCGGTGTGACCGCGGTGTCCGAGGTCTCGATGCGGGTGGACGCCGGCCAGATCGTCGGCCTCATCGGGCCGAACGGCGCGGGCAAGACCAGCGTGATCGACGCGACGACCGGTTTCACCCGGGCCGACGGCACCGTCAGGCTCGCCGGCGCCCACGTCGAGGGACTGCCCACGCACAGCCGCGTGCGCCGCGGCCTGGCCCGCACGTTCCAGTCCCTGGAGCTCTACGACGACCTCACCGTCGAGGAGAACGTCAGCGCGGCCCTGTTCGGCGCCAGCGGCGACGAACGCCACCGTGCCCTGGCGTCCGCGCTCGGCCTGGTCGGGCTGGCCGACCGGGCCGGCCGGCACGCCGGCGAGCTGAGCCAGGGCGAACGACAGCTGGTGTCGATCGCGCGGGCGTGTGCCACCGGGCCGAAGGCCCTGCTCCTGGACGAACCCGCCGCCGGGCTGGACACCACCGAGTCGGTCTGGCTCGGTGAACGCATCCGCTCCATCAGCGCCACCGGCGTCGGCGTGATTCTCGTGGACCACGACGTCTCGCTCGTGCTGTCCGTGTGCGACTACATCTACGTCCTCGACTTCGGCAAGGTCATCGCCGAGGGGGACCCGGCGGCGATCCGCGCGAACCGCGCCGTCGCCGACGCCTACCTCGGCTCCGTGCACGACGCTCTGGCGGACGAGCCACCGGCGACGGACGCGGCACCGACCGACCCGGCACCCGCAGCCGACCCGGAACCCGCAGCCGACCTGGCGGCACCGACCGACCCGCCGCCACCGGCGGACCCGGCAACACCAGCCGACCCAGCGACACCGGTGGACGCGGCAACACCAGTGGACGTGACGGCACCCGCCGACCTCGCAACGCCCCAGGACCCGGCGGCACCGGAGATCGCCGAGCCGCTGACGGCGTCCGCGACCGCGGCCACGACCACCTCTGCGACCGTGACGACCTCCTCGGCGGTGACGAAGTGAGCACCCGGCTGGAATGCACCGACCTCAGCGGCGGCCGCGGCAGCGCCACCGCGTTCCGCAACGTCGATCTCACCGTCGAGGCCGGCAACGTGCTGGCTCTGCTCGGACCGAACGGCGCCGGCAAGACCACGCTGTTGCTGACTCTGGCCGGTCTGCTGCCGGCCCAGGGCGGCACCATCAGCGTGGACGGCACCCGGCTGCGCAGCGGCCGGCCTGCCGCCGCGAACGCGGCCGGGGTGGTTCTCGTCCCCGACAACCGCGCCCTGTTCACCACCCTGACCGTCGAGGAGAACATCCGGGTCGCGGCCCGGCGCAACGGCCCGAAGCCGAAGAGCCTTCTCGAGACCTTCCCGGCACTCGAGAAGCGGTGGACCCTGCCCGCGGGTGCGCTCTCCGGCGGTGAGCAGCAGATGCTGGTGATGGCGCGAGCCCTGGTCCAGCAGCCCCGGGTGCTGCTGATCGACGAGCTCAGCATGGGTCTCGCACCCCTGATCGTCGAGGATCTGTTCAAGACCGTCAGCGCTATCGCCGCCGACCACAAGTGCGCGGTGATCCTGGTCGAGCAGCACGTCAACCTGGCCCTCGAGGTCGCCGACAACGCGGCCGTGCTCAACCGCGGCCGCATCGTGCTGCGGGGGGCGGCCGACGAACTGGCTGCCTCCCCCGAGCTCCTGGAAGGCGCCTACCTCGGCATTCTCCAGGAGGAGGTCGCGGGAGCCTCCGCGTCCTGACGCATAGTCGCGGTGTCCGCCGGTGTCCCGGTCCTGCTGACCGGGACACCGGCTACCCGCGAGGTCGTTCTTCGGGCGCCCAGGAAGAGGCGCCGCCGGCCGCGTCCGCGGAGGTCAGCGGGAGGGTGTGGGCGGGCGACGTCCGGGCCGTCGCGACGACCGCGAGCGCGTCGGTGCCGGCGTCACGCACCTCGACGGTGCCGACGTCGCCGCGGACCTCGGCCCGCGCCACCGCCGGGCCGCGGCGCACCGGGCGAAGGTACTGCAGGCTCAGCGAGGTCAGGTACGACCCGGGTGCCGCTGACAGCACCGCCTCCTCGACGGCGAGCGGCAGGATGCCGCCGTTGAGCGTCCCCGAGGCGTTCACGACGTCGTCGGTGAACGGCAGGGACGCCACCCCCACCCCGACCCGCCGGCAGCCAAGCCGCTGTGCGTACGGCTGTGCCAGCTCCCCACTCGTCGTGGCGAACAGGTCGAGGGGGCGCATGCCCGGCGGCATCAGCAGCATCGGGTCCGGCGCGGCCATGAACAGCGCCGTCCCGACGCCCAGTGGGCGGCCGGTGTCGTCGGCGAACTCGATGGCGGTCACGAGCACGGCCCGCCCCGCCTTCACCACCCGGCCGATCGCGTGCACCTTGCTCACCGGCCCGGCTGTGCCCGCCGGCCCCGCTGTGCCCGCCGGCCCCGCTGTGCCCGCCGCGCCCGCCGACCCCTCGGCACGCGCCGGCGGCGGTGAGACCGGCACCGGCTGGAACAGGTGGACGTCAAGCGCGAGCGTCACCGGGACGCGGGGCCCGAGCTCCCGCACCGCCAGCAGGCCCAGCTGGGTGTCGGCCAGCGCGCAGAGCGCACAGATCCGCATCGCGGTGGTGCCGGGCACCGCCAGGTTCGCCACCGCGGGCATGGTCGCCTTCAGAACCGCGCCCTGCTCCTCGATCAGAATCCCGAGGTCCGCCAGTGCCGACGAGCGCGGCGCCGTCGCCTCGGCTCCGGTCACCCCGGGCGCCGTCATGCGCTGGCCGCGGTGAACGTGCACCGGCCGCGCTCGAGGACCGCCGTTCCGTCGGCGGTGGTCCGGAAGGTGGCCGCTCCGCCGTCGGCATCGGGGTCGGGGTCGTCGACCCAGATGTCGATCGTAAGCGCCTGGCCGGGCAGGACCGGCCGGCTGAACCGGCCGTACATGGAACGCAACCGGCTCGGGTCGGAGCCGCAGAGCGTGTGCAGCAGAGCCCGGCAGGTATATCCGTAGGTGCACAGGCCGTGCAGGATGGGCCGATCGTAGCCGCCGTTGGCCGCGAACACCGGATCGGAGTGCAGCGGGTTGCGGTCACCCGAGAGTCGGTAGAGCAGGGCCTGGTTCGGCAGGGTCTGGTAGGTCACCGAGTGATCCGGCGCCCGTCCAGCCGGTACAGGCGGCGCGGGCAGCACAGCCGGTGCGGGCGGTACAGCCGGCGCGGCGGCGGGCGGCCGGGTGTCGAAGCCGCCGGCGCCGCGGATGAAGACCCCGGTGCGGGTGCGCAGGACGGCGGCGCCCGACTCGGGATCACTGGCCGTCGTCTCAGTCACCACGAGGGCGCCGGAGCGCTTGTCGAGGATGTCGACGATCCGGCCGGTGAGCAGCACCCGCCCGTCCGGTCGCAACGGCTGGAACCACTCGATGCGCTGTTCGCCGTGCACGACCATCGCCGGGTCGTGTGGCCCGACCACGCCCAGGTCGAGCGGGCCCTCCGCGGTGAACAGCAGCGCGAAGGTCGGCAGCACCCGCGGCTCGACGCCGGCGGAGTTCTCGGTGGTGAAGGCGAGCTCCTCGCCGGGGTCGGGGTACCCGGCGCCCACCCCGACCGCGTAGAGCATGGTGTCCCTGGCGGACCAGCTCCGTTCCACCGGGCCGGCGACTGTTCCGATCGCGTCCAGGTTCACCGGCGTTCAGCGCAGCTTCGCGATGACGGACTCGCCGAACGCGGCGAGCGTCGCCGGCTGCGCGAAGTCGCAGAACCAGGTGTAGGAGCGGTCGATGCCGCGTTCCGCAAGCGTCCCGAAGTGCTCGACGAGCTGTTCGGCGTCGCCCACGACCACACCGGTCGTGCCGAACCGCCGCCGCGCCAGTTCCGCCACCGCCGCGCGCTGGTCCTCCGACGGGACGAAGGCGATCCGCTCCTGGATCGACACCCGGGCCCGCCCGGCGCGCGGGCGCATCTCGTCGAGCCTGTCGAGGATGCCGATGTGGATGTTCCACCAGTCGGCGTACGCGGCGACGAGCTCCATCGTCTTCGGGCCGGCGCCCCCGATCTGGATCGGGATGCTCCCCAGCGGCGTCGGCGCCTGCCGGGCGCCGCGCAGCTGGAAGAACTCCCCGGTGTAGTCGACAGGTTCACCGGTCCACAGCGCCCGCAGGATCTCCAGCGTCTCGCGCAGCCGCCGCACCCGCAGCCGGCCCTCGGGCAGCGCCAGGCCGTAGGAGACGATCTCGCGGGGAACCGAGCCCGTCCCGAGGCCGAGCTCGTAGCGCCCGCCCGAGAGGTGGTCGAGCGACACGGACTCCTGGGCGAGCAGCGCCGGGTTGCGGAAGACGTCGCACAGCACCAGCGATCCGACGGTCATCCGGGTCGTGTGTGCCGCCAGCCAGGTGTTCGTGACGGAAGCGGAGAACATCGGCTGGTTCTCCGCGAGCGGTGGCGCCATGTGGTCCATCCCGGCGATGCCGTCGAAGCCGGCGGCTTCGGCCGCCTGGGCGCGTTCGACCAGCTGCGCGGGACTTAACCGCATCTGCGGCAGGTACAGGTGGAACTGCACAGGAAACCCCTCTCCGTTGCCCGCCGCCATCCGGTGCCGGGCTGCGGCCACGGACTCGGCGCGGACATCTCACCGCTGCACACTGTGCTCCATGGCCGGTCGCCCGGGCCCGGATTCAGCGCGCCGGCCGGTCGGCGAGGCCTTCCGCGGTGATGAATCGGCATCTGGTGTTCCTGATCCGCCAGCCGTCGGCCGTGCGGACGAGTTCGTCGGTGTACACCGCGCTGCGGGAGACGCCGTCGGTGCGGTCGACGAACAGCAGGTTGCGCCGGGTGCGCGCGGTGTCGGCGCCGTCCATCTCGATGACGGGCGGGCCGCCGAGGTGCAGCCCGCCCGGTGCCGCGCCCATCATCTTGCGCAGCCCCGCGTGGCCGTCGAAGGAACGCCCGTACACCTGGTAGCTGGCGTCCTCGGTGAACAGCGCGACCCAGCCCTCGACGTCGTCGAGGTCGAGGGTCAGGCAGTACCGGGCCAGCAGGTCGCCGATGGCCACCTGGTCCGCCGGGGAGGGAAGCATCAGGGCACCTCCAGGTTGATCACGTCTCGCCGGGCGATGCGCCACTGGCCGTCGAGCCGGCGCAGCTCGTCGTGGTAGCGCCCGGCGAGCCTGAGGACCGGGCCGTCCGCGCCGGTGCGCAGGAAGACGTAGTCCGAGACGCTGCGGGCGGTGTCTCCGTCCGGGCGGACGTCGAGGTTGAACGTCAGGTGTTTGCCGCGCTGGCCGGGTCGCCCCTGGGTGCCCTGGAAGAACGCGAGCAGCTCGGAGCGGCCGTGCGCCGTGCGGTCGCCGTAGGTGAAGACGCCGTCCGGGGTGAACAGGTCGACGAGCCCGGCGAAGTCGCCGTCGTCGCAGCGGTGGCAGTAGCGGGCCAGCACCGACTGGACCGCGAGCACGTCGATACCGGCGGCCATGTTCTCCGCGAATTCGCTCATGTCAGTCCAGTCAGGCCATCTCGTAGCGGATGGGAACACGCTTCGGGCCACCGACGAACAACGCCTCCATGTATTCCGGCGTCCCGGCGAGCTCGATCGAGCGCACCCGCGATCTCAGCTCGGCGTAGAGCGCCTGGCCCTCCAGCCGGGCCAGGTGGGTGCCCAGGCAGTAGTGCGCGCCGAAACCGAAGGCGACGTGCCGGTTCGGGGACCGGCCGACATCGAAGGTGTTCGGGTTGTCGAAGACGTCCTCGTCACGGTTGGCCGAGGGGTAGGAAAGCAGCACCGATTCGCCGGCGGCGATGGGCACACCACGAACCACCGTGTCCTCGGTGGTGGTGCGCATGAACTGCTTGACCGGCGAGACCCAGCGGATGGCCTCGTCGACCGCGGTCGGCACCAGGGACGGGTCCGCGGCCAGGCGCCGCCACTGCTCGGGGCTCTCCAGCATGGCGTGCAGCCCGCCGGCGAGCGCCGCGCTGGTGGTGTCGTGCCCCGCCGTCGCGATCAGGGTGTAGTAGCCGGCGGCTTCCAGCTCGCCGATCTGCACGTCACGGATCATCGCGTTCGCGATGACCGAGCCGAGGTCGTCGGTCGGGTTCTTGCGGCGTTCGGCGATCAGTGCCTGGAAGTAGTTGAAGAAGTCGATCAGCGCGCCCATCTGGGCGTGCTTGTCGCCGTCGCGGGCGAGTTCCTCGTCGTCGGCGCCGAAGAGCTCCTGGGTGAGCTTCAGCATCCGCGGGAAGTCCTCCTCGGGCAGGCCGAGCAGCGACAGGATCACATAAAGCGGATAGTGCGAGGTGACGTCGACGAAGAAGTCGCATTCACCGCCCAGGTCGGCCATGTGGTCGACATAGCGCTTCGCCAGCGCCGCGATGCGGTCGCGCAGCCGGCGGACACCGGCCGGCTTGAACCAGTCCGCGCTCACGTGGCGGTAGACCGTGTGGTCCGGGTCGTCCATCTGGACCAGGGAGCGGATCGGGATGTTCTCCCGATCCGCGTCCTTCGACTTGGGGCCGAGCGCCGGGCGGGGGCGTTCAGCCAGATGTCGGACGCCCGCGAGATGGACATGACGTCCTCGTGCTTGGTGATCGCGTAGAACGGGTGGAACTTCTCGTGCTCGACGAGATGCACCGGCGACTCCCGCCGCAGCAGCGCGGCCGCCGCGTGGAACCGCGCGTCATCCGCGTACGCCCGTGGATCGGTGAAGACACTGGCCGCGGCCGCGATGTCCATGCTGGTCCCTTCGCAATCCTCTACCGGGCCAGCCGACCACGGCAGCACCCCTCGACTCCCGGCCCGCCCGCTCCCGGCTGCGCCTCATCTCGGACATTAACATCGATGTCGAGTTCAACAACAGGGGTGCGGGCGGGTGCGGCCAGCGGCAGTCAGGAGCGGGACGCCGCCCCGCCTCCGGAGGAGGGCGCCGTGCGCACCTCCCGGTACGGCACGTTGCGGTCCAGGGCCAGCTCCCGCGGCATCCCCAGCACCCGCTCGCTGATCACGTTGCGGGCGATCTCCGTGGTCCCGCCGCCGATCGAGCCGATCTGGCGCAGCAGATAGCTCGTCCCCAGCGCGCCGGCCTGCTCGTCGTCGTCGCCGGCCGCCGCCGCGCTCGCGCCGGCCAGCTCGAACCCGATCGTCGCCAGCCGGCTCATCGTGACGCCGTGCATGAGCCGGCCGACCGCGGCGATCTGGTCCGAGGACCTGCCCGTCGCGATGAGGGCGTGCAGGCGTCCGTCGAGCTCGCGCATCGCCGTCCGCAGCATGTGCGCCTCCCCCACCAGCTCGCGCGCCGCCGGGTCGTGCAGGCGCCCGGCCCGCTCGGCGATCTGCAGCAGGCCGGTGCCCGGGTCTCCGAAGGTCTCCACGTCACCGGCGGGCCGAAGCGCGAACGGGGACGAGCTGAACGACCGCTCGTAGAACAGCCAGCGGGTCGCCACCGTCCACCCGTCGTCGACGGCACCGATCCGGGCGCTGTCAGGCACCCGGACGTCGGTCAGGAACTCCTGGCAGAACTCCTTGTTGCCGTCGAGCATCTCGATCCGGGAGACCTCGACGCCCTCCTGGTGGATCGGCAGCATGAACACGGTGAGCCCACGGTGTTTGGGCACATCCCAGTTCGTGCGCGCCAGGCACAGCCCCCAGTCGGACCACCAGGCGCCCGTCGTCCAGATCTTGGAGCCGTTGAGCACCCACTCGTCGCCCTCGCGCACGGCACTCGTCTTCGCCCCGGCGACGTCCGACCCCGCCCCGGGCTCGGACAGGAACTGCATCCACAGCTCCTCGCCGCGCAGGATCGCGGGGAGGTGCCGGCGCTTCTGCTCTTCGGTCCCGAACTCCGCGATCACCGCCGCGCACGGCGTCATGGTCGGGACCTGCAGCCGCGACGGATAGCGGTAGCCGACGAGCTCGGTGTTGAACGCCTCGGCATGCGCGGGGGTGAGCCCCTGGCCGCCGTACTCCTTCGGGAAGCACAGCCCGGCGAAACCGCCGTCGAAGAGCAGCCGCTGCAGGCGACGGTCCTCGGCGACCTCGGCGAGCTCCTCCTCGTCGGGCCGCACGGCGAGCCGCCGGCCGCCGCCCGGCTCGAGGCGCGGCATGTTCTCCCGCAGCCAGGTGCGTGCCCGCAGGCGGAATTCCTCGACCGACTCGATCTCGTCGCTGCTCACGCCGCCGCCTCCCGCGCGCCGTCGCCGGCCTCACCCGTGCCTGACTCGCCCGCGCCGGCATCGCCGCCACGTGCTTCGAGGATGCTGGCGATCCGTAGCCGATGTTCGCGCGGCGTGCCCAGCAGCGCGCTGCCGACGACCGTCCGCCGCAGGTAGAGGTGCAGGTCGTGCTCGAACGTCACACCGATACCACCGTGCAGCTGGACGCAGTCCTGGCAGAGCTCGGGGCCGTAGTGCCCGATGTACGCCTTCGCCACGCTGGCCAGCTCCGCCGCCCGCTCGTCCTCGTCCTGCACGGCGACGGCCGCGGCGTCGGCGAGGGCGTGGCTGGCCTCCAGCCACATCTTCAGGTCGGCGAAGCGGTGCTTCAGCGCCTGGTAGGAGGCCAGTGGCCGGCCGAACGAGTAGCGGTCCGCCGCCCAGGCGACCGTCAGCTCGAACGCCCGGTCCATCGCGCCGACCATCTCGGCGGTCTGGATGACCAGTGCGATCGACAGCTGGCGTTCGACGGCCGCGGCCGCCCCGCCCAGGTCACCGACGAGTGCCGCCGCGGGCAGCCGGACGTCGGAGAACTCCACCCGCGCGAACCGGCGGGTCAGGTCGAGCGTGCGCAGCGGTGTCACCGTCACGCCGGGCGCGTCGGCGGGCACGAGCAGCTGCGCCAGGCCGCCGTCGGCCCCGCGTGCCGTGACCAGGAAGTAGTCCGCCTGGGCGCCGTGCTCCACCGGCGCCTTCACCCCGGAGAGCACCAGGTCGGAGCCGGCGGCCAGCGCCGTCGCGGTGATCTCGCCCAGCCCGTCGTGCGGCACCGGCTCGCCGAAGCACCACGCCGCGACCGCCTCCCCCGCGCAGATCCGCTCGAGCACATCGTCGCCCGCCTCGCCGCCGGTCGCCGACAACGCGCCCGACAGGGCCGAGGCGACGACGTTGGATGTCAGCAGCGGGCCGGGGGCGGCGTGGCGGCCGAACTCGTAGGCGACCAGGGCGAGATCACGCAGCCCCGCGTCACTGACGCTGCCGCCACCGTGCTCCTCGGCGACGAGCAGCGACGTCCAGCCCAGCTCGGCTCCGGTCCGCCAGAAGTCCGGCTCGTAGCCGACGGGGCTGTCGCGCAGCTCGCGCAGCACCTCGGGGGGCACGCTGGCCCGCAGGTACTTCCGGGTCGTGCTGACCAGGAGCTCCTGGTCAGCACTGAGTCCCACTTCCATCCATGCCCTCCGGTGGGTCATCTCTGCGACGGCGAGCCTGCCGGGACCGCGGCCGCGGGGTCGCCCCCTGGCGGCAGCGGCGAACATCGTCCAGAATCGTCGGATCTTGCCAGCCGCGCCACCGTCCGGCTAGGGTCTAAAAATCGATGTCGACGTCAACTTGGACATCGTGAGCATAGACCACATCGTCGGCACAGGACACTTCGCCGGCGCAGGGCGTCCACCGTCGGAGGAAGCACCGCTATGACCGCAGTGATGAAAGGTGTTCGTGTCCTCGAGGTGGCGGAGCACACCTTCGTCCCCGCGGCGTCGGCGCTGCTGGCCGACTGGGGCGCCGAGGTCATCAAGATCGAGCACGTCGAGCGCGGCGACGCGATGCGCGGCCTGGCCTCGACCGGCACCAGCCCCGTCTCCGGCTCGGTCCACGTGCTGCTCGAGCACTCCAACCGGCACAAGAAGAGCCTCGCGCTGGACCTCACCAGCGACGAGGGGCTCGACATCGTCTACCGCCTCGCCGCGACGTGCGACATCTTCCTGACCAACAAGCTGCCCAGGGTGCGGGCGAAGCTGAAGATCGACGTGGAGCACATCCGCGCCCACAACCCGAAAATCATCTACGCCCGCGGGACGGGCCAGGGCGAGCGCGGCGCGGACGCCGACCGCGGCTCGTACGACTTCCTCGCCTTCTGGGCCCGTGCCGGCATCGCCGCCGCCCTGATGAACGCGGGCGACGAACAGATCCGCTTCCCGCCCGCCCCCGGCTTCGGTGACTCGATCGGTGCGATGACCATCGCCGGAGGCCTCATGGGCGCCCTGTTCCACCGGGAGCGCACCGGGGAGGCGACGATCGTCGACGTCTCCCTGCTGGGGGCGGGCATGTGGTCGATGGGCCAGGGCATCGCGCTCGCCGACCAGCTCCAGCGCCCCCTCGGGCAGCCGCCGACCGGCCGCTCCGGCAACCCGCTGGTCGGGACGTACCGGACCGGCGACGACCGGTTCCTGGTCTTCTCCTGCCTGCAGGCCGCCCGCTACTGGCCGGAACTCTGCACGCTGGTGGGCCGCCCCGACCTGGTCACCGACCCCCGTTTCGTCGACCACGCGGCGATCAGCGCGAACACCGACGCGGCCTTCGACATCCTCGGCGAGGTGTTCGCCCAGCGGACGTTGGAGCAGTGGCGCGAGACGCTGCGCGACTTCAGCGGCCAGTGGGCGGTCTCCCAGACCACGCTGGAGATCACGACAGACCCGCAGGCGACCGACAACGGCTACCTGCAGGACGTCCAGACCTCTGCCGGCACGCCGTTCCGGCTGGTGGCGGCCCCGGTGCAGTACGACGAGCAGCCCGCGCCCGCCGGCCGCGCCCCCGACCTGAACGAGCACGGCGACGAGATCCTGCAGAGCCTCGGCCTCGACTGGGACGCGATCCTCAACCTGAAGATCAAGGGCGTCGTGGCGTAGCCATCGGCAGCAACCGCGGTGGCGGCTCGAGGCGACCGTTCGAAGAGTTGAGGATTTCGGTCGTTCCAGAGCCCGTCGCGGAAGCCCGAGCTTCGGGCTTCCGCTACCGCCGCTGCTCCTGAGCAAGAAGTGAGGATTTTGGCTGCTGCAGCAACCGAAATCCTCACTTCTTGCGGATCGCCAAGCGGCTTGCTGCGCGGTTTGCACCTATTGGCGTGAATTGCTGGCGCTGCGCGGTGACGCCGGATCCCCGGCGGGTCGCCGTGCGACGGGTGGCGGGTGGCGGGTGGCGGGTGGCGCGGAGTGGACACGGACCGCCCGGTCAATATCGGGGGCCGGATCCGCCACTTCTCAGGATTTCACTACGCGCTCTCCGGCAGCCATCATCCTCGACTCTTACTCACCAGCAACAAGCAGCCCGAAGCCCGAATCAGCGGCGGCGGCGGTCACAGTGGCGGCTCGAGACGACGGCCAAGGCGACCCGGCCCGCGGAGACAGGCCGCTCGCGGCTACCGCAGGCCGACGATGCGCAGGGCGAACTGGCTGTACTGCCAGACGACGGCGTCCTCCGTCAGCTCACCGTCCTCGCGGTACCACGCGGCGAGGCCCATCCCGAGGTCGAGGATGGCGAACGAGGCCAGCGACGCGGAGCCGACCGTGAAGTGCCCCGCCTGCGCCCCCGCCTCGATCAGCTCCCGGAAGCACCGCTCGTACTCGGCGCGCAGGCCCAGCACACGGTCGCGGTGCGGCTGGACGAGGCTGCGCAGCTCGCGGTTGCCGACGA
The DNA here is from genome assembly GCF_000177675.1 of Parafrankia sp. EUN1f. Lineage (GTDB taxonomy): Bacteria > Actinomycetota > Actinomycetes > Frankiales > Frankiaceae > Parafrankia. The sequence continues at coordinate 24,904 of NZ_ADGX01000005.1, read as the reverse complement.
ACGCCTCCTGGCGGTGCCGGGCGTGGTAGCGCACGTGGGCCTCGGTCGCCCGCCGCAGCCGCTCCACCGGGTCGTCGGTGCTGGCGACCGCGGACCGGTGCGCCGCGAGCAGCGCCTCCATGGTTCCCGTCATGATCTCCACCAGCACGTCCTGCTTGGAGGCCACGTGCTTGTAGAGGCTGGGGCCGCGCATGCCCACGGCAGCGCCGAGGTCGGCCATCGTGGTCGCCTCGTAGCCGAGGCGGGTGAACAGGTCGAGGGCGGCGGCGCGGATCTCCGCGGAACGCGGCGAACTGGCCCGGACCACATCTCCCCCGCTAGCTAACAACTGATAGCCGATCTCGGCAGCGACTCAGCCGGATGATACGCGAGTTCCCTGCGGCCAGGATGGAAGTGTCCACTGGCGGGACTAACAGCCGTTAGCGGAACGGCCGATGCGGTGGCCCGGCGACGGATGCGTCCCGGCGAGGCGGGCCGGTTGAGGTGCGCCGGCCGAGGCGGGCCGAAGAGCGGGCCCGGTGGGTACGGCGGAGCGGGCCGGTGGGGGCGACGTCGCGGAGTCCCGCGGCCGCCGGAAACCACCGGCCCGCCTCGCTCACGGACTGCCGACCGCCGGCACGGAGCGGATCATCGCCTTGGTGCGCATGAGGAACTCCCCGAGGTAGCCGTCGTGCGGGATTCCCGGGCGCAGCCACGTCGTGGGATTGTCGCCGAGGTAGAGGTTCGTGATCGAGGGCTCGTTCAGCAGCGCTTCGATGAGCTTCTCCCGCGTCGTCATCGCGGTGAGTACGAGGGAGTCGCGCAGCGGGGCGATGCCGTCCCACTCGTGCCAGGGCCCGACCCAGACGCACGGGAACGGCAGCTCGACGCCCAGCTGCGGGGCCGTGCTCGAGGCGACGAGGTGCACCGCCGGCCGCAGGACCGAGCCACCGGACGGAAGCTCGTCCACGATCGTGGCGCCGCCGAGCAGCGCCCGGGCGTCCCCGGCGACAGTGTGCAGGTAGCGGTCGATCCCGGCGGACACGTCGGTCGGCTGCACGGTCAGGGTCGCGTCGGGGTGCTCCGGTGGCAGGCTGGGGATCAGGCTCAGCCGGTCGGCGAGCGCCCGTGCGAGCGGCTCCGGGTCGCCCTCGACGAGGACGGCGGTGGCGCAGGTGCACGCGGTGCCGCCGAGATGGCTGACGGAACCGGCGATGATGTCGATCTTCTCACGCCAGTCGACGTCGGCGGTGACGAGGATCTTCGAGCGCCCCGGGCCCTGGGTGAGAACGCGCGGGTTCGCCTCGTACTTCGCGACGACGTCCTGCCCGCCGTACACGATCGCCTGGTCGGCCTCCGCGATGATGACGTCCGCGACGGTGTGGTCGGTGGGCAGCAGGGTCAGCGTCGCCGGCGGGATCCCGGCGTCGCGCAGCGCGCTCACCAGCCGGAACGCGGTGAACGGCTCGCGGGTCGACGGCCGCAGCGCGACCTTGTAGCCAAGCGCGAGCGCCTCGGGCCACAGCCCGTGCACCGCCGGGGTGTTACCGGCGGCGTGGACCGCGAAGACCTCGCCGCGGCGCGTCCAGACCGCCGCGCCCGCCGTGGTGGCCGGGTCACGCCAGTCGGCGACCACTCCCCGTGGCATCGCCAGCTCGACCGTGCGGCGCTGGGTCCGCAGGACGTCCGCGACCCAGGCGATGGACGCGCGGACCACACCGAGCGGCACGCCCGACGCCCGCGACACGAGGTGGGCGTAGTCGTCGGGATGGAGCCCCGCCACCGCGGCGCCCTCGAACAGGTCGGCGGCCTTCTCCAGCGCGGCGAACCGCTGGGCGGCCGGTGTGGTCGGGGCGGCGCGCATGGCGCTGATCGCCCGGCGCACGTACAGCGCCGGTACCTGGCTGATCTCGCCGACGGGCTCGCCGGCCAGGGTTGTCAGGGGCCGGCGTTCCCGGGAGCGGAAGGGCTCCGTGCCGGTGGGGCCGAGCGCGTCGATGTACACCGGCTGGCCGGCGGGTACGGCTCCCATCAGTAGACCCCCTCGATGACGGTCCGGCTGCCGAAGGTCGACACAGGGGCCACATCGGACACGGCGCTGCCGAGTGCACCCGGCAGCGGCGCGACGCGGCGCGCCAGGTCGCGTTCGAGGTTGTTGGGGATGAGCGCGTACTTGGTGAGGTGGTTCATCACGACCTGGCCCCGTTCGCCGACCGCGACCTCGGCGCGGGTCTCGGGATCCACGACCTGGAAGGTGATGTAGGGGCTCGGCGGGTCGAACACGGCCGGGGAGTCCAGCTCCGCCGCGCCGTCCCGGACAACCGTGCCGTCCGGGACAACCGCGCCGTCCCGGACAACCGTGCCGTCCGGGCCATTCGTGCCGTCCAGGCCATCCGCGTCCTGCCACGGGCGCTCACGCGACATCCCGAGGACGGTGGTGCTCCCGTACAGGCCCTTGAGCGGGATTCCGGGGAAGATCTCCCGGCGGAAGATGTCCCGCGAGTCGGCGTCCATGTGCGCGCCGCTCCAGCAGATGAACCGGACGTCCTTGCGAATCCGCTCGACCAGCTCCTCGCGGCGGGCGATGCGTTCGAGCAGCGGCGGGGTCGTGACGAGAATGCCGACGGACTGGGTCGTCATGATGTGCGCCGCCTGGTCGACGAGATGCTCGGTGTAGCGCTCGACCTCGTCCATGGCGCCCCGGCCGATGAGCTGCTTGATCCAGCGGGGGTCGAGGTCGACGGTGAACTTCAGGCCGCCCTGGCGGCGGGCCCGCCGCTGCGCGAAGTCGCCGAACATGTGCGGCCCGCTCGGCGCGACCGCCAGCAGGTTCGCCGTTCCGAGGCCGGAGTAGTGGAACTCGTCCCAGCCCAACGCGAACTCGGCCCAGCGCTCGAACATCACGAACCTCTTCGGCGGCCCGGTCGTCCCGCCGCTCTCGAAGACGCCGGCGACGGCCCGGTCCTCGCCGCGCAGGCCGCGCGGGATCAGGTCCTCCACCGCGACCTCGCGGAACTCGTCGACGACGTTCGGGAAGAGGGACAGGTCCGCGTAGGTGCGGACATCGGAGATCGGGTCGAAGTCCAGCGCCCGGGCCCGGCGCAGCCAGAAGGGGCTGCCGGTCTCCTCCCCGAAATGCCAGCGCATCAGGGCCCGGATGTATTCGTCGGGTTCGGCGGCCGCTAATTGTGTCGAGGTGAGGTCGAGAATGGCGGGAAACATTGTTGGCCTCCGCTGCATGCGGTCGTGAACCTCGGCACGACCAATCCTCGCCAGGTTCGAAATCCCCGCCACCCCGGCACCGGAAATCCAATAGCCCGATCACATGAAGCCGTTCACACCCCGGGATCCTTGACAACGGCCGCGGCCCACACCCCCGCCACCGGCCGCGACATCACCGCGATCCGGGCGAATCACCGGGCCGCATTAACGGAAGAAATCCGCCGGGGCGACAACGCGAGATTCCCCAGCGTAACAAGCCGCGACCGGATCCGCGCGCCTCCTGGCGTGACGGCCGGGTCGGCAGGCACGCGAGGGCGCTCGGCGGCGCCAGGCCGGGCTGGGCTGAGCTGGCCAGGCCGGGCGGAGCCGCTCGGCCTCTCGCTAACAGCCAGTAGCCTGATCCGTCTGGCCCACAGTGGTCATCCCACCTCGCAGTTCACATGTCTTGCGACAGGAACAAGATCGCCGCTACGATCCAGCTAATAGCTGTTAGCCAACGCTTCCCGCCGACCAGAACGCGGTGGCGATGGCGACGGCCTGTCTGGCGACCGGCCGACCGGCGGCCGGCCGCCAGACAGGCCTGCCGGGTTACCCACCGACCAGACCCTGGAGGTCCGATGGCTGTCGATCTCGCCCATCCGCCCCACGTCGCCGACCTGGCCCGGCGCACCGCCCAGTTCGTCCGCGAGGTGGTGCTCCCGGCCGAGGAGCGCAACCGTGCCGCGGTGCCGTCGGAGGCCCTGCGGCGGGAGCTGCAGGACGCCGCCCGCGCCGCGGGCGTGTTCGCCCCGCACGTCAGCGCCGAGTACGGCGGCCACGGCCTGGACATGCGCGGCCGGGCCGCGGTGTTCGAGGAGGCCGGCTACTCCCTGCTCGGCCCGCTGGCGCTGAACATCGCCGCCCCCGACGAGGGCAACATGCACCTGCTGGAGGCGGTCGCCACCGAGGCGCAGAAGGAGCGCTACCTGCGGCCGCTGGCCACCGGCGAGATCCGCTCCTGCTTCGCGATGACCGAGCCCGCCCCCGGCGCCGGGTCGGACCCCCGGGCCCTGACCACCCGCGCGGAGCGGATCGACGGCGGCTGGCGCATCCAGGGGCACAAGTGGTTCATCACCGGCGCCGACGGCGCCGGCTTCGCGATCTGCATGGCCCGCACCTCCGGCACGCCCGGGGACGCCGGCGGCGCGACCATGTTCCTCGTCGACGCCGACAACCCGGGCATGAAGATCGTGCGCCACATCGAGACGCTGGACGAGAGCCTGTTCGGCGGGCACGTCGAGATGGTCTTCGAGAACTGCGAGGTGCCCGACGAGGCCGTCCTCGGCGCGGTGGACCAGGGCTTCCAGTACGCCCAGGTCCGGCTCGGCCCGGCCCGGATGACGCACTGCATGCGCTGGCTCGGCATCGCCCGCCACGCCCAGGACCTCGCCGTGCGCCGCTCCGCCGAGCGCGAGCTGTTCGGCTCCCGCCTCGGCGACCTCGGCATGACCCAGCAGGCGATCGCCGACAGCGAGATCGACATCGCCGCGTCCCGCGGCCTCATCCTGCAGGCCTGCTGGGAGCTCGACCAGGGCCGCTCGGCCGGGCAGTCCACCGCGATCGCCAAGACCTTCTGCGCCGAGGCGGTGTGGCGGGTCGTCGACCGCTCCCTGCAGATCTGCGGGGCGCTCGGTGTCTCCGGCGACATCGCGCTGAGCCGGTTCCTGCGGGAGGTACGCCCCTTCCGCATCTACGACGGCCCTTCGGAGACGCACCGCTGGGCGATCGCGCGGCGGACGCTGCGGCGGCACACGGCCGCGCAGGCCGAGGCAGGCGCGCAGGCCACGGCAGCCACCCAGGCCGAGGCGCAGGCTGGGGCGCCGGCCCAGTGAGCACCCCGATCGAAGGCCTGGACCTGCCTGCGCTCGAGCGGTTCTTCGCCGAGCGGGTACCCGGATTCGCAGGCGGGCTCACCGCCACCCTGCTCGCGGGCGGCCGGTCGAACCTGACCTATCTGCTGACGGACGGACAGGGCCGGTGGGTGCTGCGCCGTCCGCCGCTGGGCGGACTCACCCCGTCGGCGCACGACGTGCTGCGCGAGCATCGGGTGGTCGAGGCCCTCTCCGGCAGTGAGGTGCCGGTGGCGCGGGCGATCGCCCACGACTCCGGCGCGGTGATCGGTGCTCCGTTCTCGCTGGTCGAGCATGTGGCCGGCCCGGTCATCCGCACCGAGGAGCAGTTGCACGCGCTGGCGCAGGACGACATCGACCGCTGCGCGCACGCGCTGGTGGACGTCCTGGCCCGGCTGCACGCCCTCGCACCGGAGAAGGTCGGGCTCGGCGACTTCGGCCGCCCGCAGGGCTATGTGGGCCGCCAGATCCGGCGGTGGTACGACCAGTGGCAGCGGGTGCACACCCGGGACCTGCCCGACATCGACGCCCTGCACGCCGGGCTCGCCGCGGCCCAGCCGGCCGAGGGCGACGCGTCGATCGTGCACGGCGACTTCCGCATCGACAACGTGATCCTGGCACCGGAGGACCCCGGGACCATCCGGGCGGTCGTCGACTGGGAGATGTCCACGCTCGGCGACCCGCTCGCCGACCTGGGCGTGCACATCGTCTATTCGGATCCGGCCTTCGCCCACGTGCTGGCCGGGTCGGCGGCGTCGACGAGCCCGCGGCTGCCCGGCACCGAGGCGACCGCGCGCCGGTACGCCGAGACGACCGGCCGTGATCTGAGCGACTTCCCGTTCTATCTTGCGCTGGGCTACTTCAAGGTGGCCGTGATCGCCGAGGGTATCTACGCGCGGTTCCTGGCCGGGGTGACCCGGGGTGACGGCTTCGAGGGCGCCGGTGCGGCCACGGCCCCGCTGGCCGCCGCCGGGCTGCGGGCCCTGAGCGGAAATCTGGAGAGGCGATAGAGAGCGATGAGCGAGATTCTTGATCTGTTCCGGCTGGATGGCCGGGTGGCCGTGGTCACCGGCGCGAGCTCCGGTCTGGGGGCCGGGTTCGCCCGGGCGCTGGCCGAGGCCGGCGCCGACATCGTGCTCGCCGCCCGCCGCGCCGACCGGCTGGAGGTGGTGGCGAAGTCGGTGCGGGAGACCGGCCGGCGGGCGCTCACCGTCGCCACCGACGTGTCCAGCCCCGAGCAGTGCACCGCGCTGGCCGACGCCGCGATGGCCGAGTTCGGCCGGATCGACATCCTGATCAACAACGCCGGCCTCGGTACCGCGGTGCCGGCCCTGCGCGAGCAGCCCGACGAGTTCCGCCGGGTGCTCGACATCAACCTCAACGGCGCCTACTGGGCGGCACAGGCCTGCGCCCGGGTCATGCAGCCGGGGTCGAGCATCGTCAACATCGCGAGTGTTCTCGGCCTGGTCAAGTCGTACGCACCGCAGGCGGCCTACTCGGCGAGCAAGGCCGGGCTGATCGGGCTGACCCGCGACCTGTCCCAGCAGTGGTCGGGCCGCCGCGGCATCCGGGTCAACGCCATCGCCCCCGGCTACTTCGCCAGCGACATGACGGACGAGATCCCCCGGGACCAGCTGATGAGGTTCATCACGAACACGACCCCGCTGGGCCGTCTCGGTGAGCAGCGCGAGCTGGACGCGGCCGTGGTCTTCCTGGCCGGGCCGGGCGCCTCCTACATCACCGGAACGACCCTCGCGGTCGACGGAGGCATGTCCGGCCACTGAGCACGACGCCCCTGGGGAGGGGCACCCGACGATCGCCGCGGCTGCACCCAGCCGCGGCGATCGTCGTTTCTGGACGGGCTTGACCCTCGACGACCGGTACTCTACTTTTTCCCGGACGGGAAAAAGTAGGCATCATCCCGGCGAAGCCTCCGGGCACCACTGTGGCACCGGCCACCAGCATGCCCGACAGACCACCACGACAGTCGCGGACCCACGTCCTTGAAAGGCCGAAGGATGAGCGCACTGCTCGAGATCGAAGACCTCGTCGTCGAGTACCCGGCCGAAGACCATCGCGACGGCCCGGCAGCAGCGGTGCTGCGGGGCGTCTCGATCACGGTCCAGCCAGGCGAATGCCTCGGGATCGTCGGCGGCCACGGAGCTGGCAAGACCACACTCGGCCGCGCCGTGCTCGGGCAGGCCCCGGTCGCCTCCGGCTCCATCCGCTTCAAGGGCCGGGACATCGTGGCGCTCTCGCACCCCCAGCGGCGCCGCCTCGACGAGAAGATCCAGGCGGTGTTCCGGGATGCGCACGGCTCGCTCGACCCCGCCTCCACGGTCGAGGCGGCGCTCACCGAACCGCTTCGTGCCGAGCATGTGCCGGCCGGCGCGGCGGCCCGGCGGGTCCGGGAGCTGCTCAACCAGGTCGGCGTCCCGGCCGGGGCCGGCCAGCGGTTACCCGGCGAGCTCAGCGGCGACCAACGCCAGCGCATCGCGATCGCCCGCGCCCTCACGCTCTCGCCGGAGCTGATCATCTGCGATGACCCGCTCTCGGCCCTCGACCCGCGGGCCGGGCACGCCGTGCTCGAACTGCTCATGGAGGTCCAGGAATCCACCGGGACCGCCTACGTCTTCTTCTCCCCCGATCTCGCCGCGGTGCGCCGCATCTCGCATCGCATCGCCTTCCTGGAGCAGGGGCGGATCACCGACCGCGGCGAGGGCGGCCGTGACATCCCGGCCCCCCGGTTCGGATGCGAGTGGCGGTGGCCCGAGCCCGGGCCCGATCCGGTCCCGATCGCGCCGGCCTCACATCAGGCGGCGCGCTGGCAGCAGTTCCAACAGGCCACGGGACGGCGGCGGCGGCGCGCCGACAGCGGCAGTGCCGGTGGCAGTGCCAGCGACGGCGGCGGCGGCGGAGCCAGTGGCGGCGGCGCCGGTGGGAGCCGGCCAGGCGCGCGGCGGACGAGGCCTCCCCAGAGTCGCCGGCCCGACGGCCGCAGCCGTCGCCGGAGGCCCTAGAGGCCCCCGGCCGCCATACCCACCGAGCACACGGCACCTCGCACCCTCGAACGAACAGCCTGGGAGAATCGTGTCAGCGGACAGCACCAGCTCCGGGCCGCGGAACGTCATCCCGGCCGCCGTGGAGGGGAGCTCCCGGCGCCGTGCCGGTCGACCGGCACGGATCAGCCGGCAGATGGTCGTCGACGCGGCCGCCGCCCTCACCCCCGCGAACGTGACCATCCAGGCCGTCGCCGACCGGCTCGGCGTGGACCGCAAGGCCGTCAGCTACTACGTGTCCGGTCGCGAGGAGCTCCTCGAGCTCATCACCGCCCAGACACTGGCGAACGAGCTCGAGCACCTGGCCCTGCCCACCGAGGACTGGCGTGACGCCGTCCGCGTCTACGCGCGCGGCGTCCGGCGCGTGCTGCTGCGTGAGGCCTCGCTGTCGCTGCTGATCACCCGGCTGCCGGGAGCCGGCGTCCTGATGCCGGCCGAGGCGTTGGTCGACAGTCTCGTCGACGGCGGCTTCGACGAGGCCGATGCCATGGTCGCCCTCAACCTGGTGACCCGGATGGTCTTCTCCAACGCCAAGGACATCCTGGTCACCAGGCACTTCGGGGAACATCCCACGGTCACCGAGGTCCGCCGGGCCCTCGCGGAGCTCCCCCCGAGCAGGTGCCGCGCCTGCGCCGGATCCTGCGCGACGGCGTCCCACAGCCCTTCGAGCTGGAACTGGACTTCATCGTGGCCGGCCTGCAACATCTGCGGGACCGCCACGACCGCCACGACCCGCCGGACCGGCCAGGTCACCGGTCGGGCGGGCGGTGACGCACCCGGTCAGCGGACGAACACCAGGCACACGTCGTGGCCACCGAAGCCGAAGGACGTCGAGAGCACCGCGCCGGGGCGCAGCGGCCTGTTGTCGACGGCGACGACGTCGAGGTGGATCTCGTCGTCCAGCGAGGTGAGGTTGCGGGTGGCCGGGGCGAGGCCGTCCCGCAGTGACAGGACCGCGAACACCGCCTCGACGGCACCGGACGCGCCGAGCAGGTGGCCGGTCATCGACTTCGTCGAGGTCACCGCGACGCCGTCGAGCGCCGGGCCGAGGGCGGCGCGCAGCCCACGGCTCTCGGCCACGTCGCCGGCCGGTGTCGCCGACGCGTGGGCGTTCACGTGGACCACGTCGGCCGGGCCTATCCCGGCGGAGTTCAGGGCATGCCGGATGGCGCGGGCGGCACCGGCTCCGGTCGGGTCGGGGGCGGCGACGTGATGCGCGTCGGAGCTGATACCGGCGCCACCGAGGGTCGCGAGGACCCTGGCTCCCCGCGCGGCGGCGTGTTCGGCGGCCTCGAGCACGAGCACACCCGCGCCCTCGCCGAGCACGAAGCCGTCCCGGGACTTGTCGAACGGCCGTGACGCCGACCCAGGATCGTCGTTACGCCGCGACAGCGCCTGCATCTGGGCGAACCCGGTCAGCGGCAGCGGGTGGACCGCCGCCTCGGTGCCACCGGCGACGACGACGTCCGCCCGGCCGAGCTGGATGAGGTCCAGCGCGTAGGCGATCGCCTCGGCACCGGACGCGCAGGCGCTGACCGGGGCGTGCACACCCGCCCGGGCACCGAGCGCCAGGCCGACCGCGGACGCCGGCCCGTTCGGCATGATCATCGGAACCAGGAACGGGGAGACCCGCCGGTGCCCACGGTCGCGGAAGATGTCGCTCTGGGAGAGCAGGGTGGTGACGCCCCCGACCCCGGAACCGATCACGACCGCGAGCCGCTCCGGCTCGAGCGCCGGATCACCCGCGTCCGCCCAGGCCTCACGGGCCGCGACGACGGCCAGCTGCTGGCCGCGGTCCAGGCTGCGCGCCTCGACCCGGGCAAGGGGAGGCTCGACGGCGACCGGCGCGGCGATCCGGACCGGCAGCTCGCTCGCCCAGGGCGCGGTCAGCGCCCGCACGCCGCTGCGCCCGGCGAGCACCCCCGCCCACGAGTCGGCCACGTCACCGCCGAGCGGCGTCGTCAGCCCGACCCCGGTGACGACCACCTGTCGGCCCCCGCTGCCACGGCGGCGGTTCCCGGTGCCGTCGGATTCGTCGGAGCTCGTCTTTTCCTGCGGGCTGTAGGACGTCATCTCCGGGTTTCCTCCCCGCGTTCCGACCGTTTCGCATCCGGGCATTCCCGCGCGGCGAAAGTCGCGGCGGAACGCCAGCCGATCCGAGCTGTCCGCGTTCGGTCAGGAAATGCCATCCACCGGAAACCAGGCCCGGCCCGGCGGAGACCATCCCACGAATGCGCTGACCGGCCAGAGCCCAGAATAGGATCCGGGCGCCGGTTCCAACCCTCGGCCGGCCTTCTCCCCGCCATCGATTCGATGTTTCGAACGGGCGATCCGACAACAGCGGGTCCACCGGTCAGGCGATCGACCGGTGGACCCGCGCGGTGCTGCGGTGTGACAGGTCAGGAACCGATCTTCCTGCCGTCCTTGCGGCGGACGACGACGGTCGCCGCGCGGGGGCGGCCGGCCGGGTCGAAGTCCGGCCAGTTGCTGACCGCACGCGGGTCCACAGATCATTCTGATCGAAAAACGGTCGGATCGCGCACGTTCGGCTTCCCGGGCGCGGCATGATCCGCGAGGAGAGCCGACCGGGCGCGTACCTGGAGGGCTAACCGCCGCCGGCGACATCGGGAAGTGCTCGACGGCCCAGACGCGGACGGGCTGGCCGGCAACGCTGCCGACCAGCCCGTGGTGCAGGGGAGGAACCGTCTGCGGGAACTACTCCGCGTGGGAACTACTCCGCGGATCTCAGAAGGAGGTCTTCGTCGGGTCGGCCCAGTCGCGGTTCGCGTTGGACCAGCAGACCCAGGGCTTCTCCTTCGTCGCACCGACCATCTGGAACTTCCCGCCCTTGATCTGGACGAAACTCGCGCATTCCTGCTTTGCGCCGTGGGTCGTCGGATCCTTCTGGGTCGCACTCTCGTGCATCCGTGTCCAGTCGATGGGCGCGATCAGGCCGTCGGCGGTGTAATCGGTGATCTTGTTCGTCGCGTCGATCACGCTCTGGCGCGTGAAGGACGGGCCGGCCTTGAGGATTCCCTGGTAGGCGATGTCGGCGTCGATCCAGCCGATCATCGCAACCTCGGAGATCTCCGCGCCGGTCTTCTCCATCCACTTCTTGAAGTCGCCGAGGCCGCTGTCACCGGCGTCCGCCTCGAAGGGGCGGAACTGCACCTGCACGATGTCGCCCTCGAACAGGTCACCGGCCTCCTCCACGAACTTCTGGTCGTAGGAGTTCGGGTGCAGGAGCTTGACGTCCGCGAGGCCCTGGCGCTGCAGTTCCTGCGCGAGAGTCTTCTGACCGTTCAGGTCGAAGCAGGTAATGACCATATCGGCCCCGGCGCGCTTTATCGCCGACACCTCGGGGCCGACTCCGTTCGGCAGGCCGAACGCCAGGCCTTCGTTGTAGTAGACGACTTCCTGCCCGGTGTCCGCCTTGTAGAGCTCGATCGAGTCGCGCACCGACTGGGTGCACCGCTTCGAGCTGTCCGAGACTCCGTAGCCCAGCGCCGCGATCTTCTTCGCGCCGACCAGCGTGGCGGCGTACGGGTAGTAGCGTGCCGTGCAGTCCAGGCAGATGATGCCCGCGTTGCCCCAGATGTCGTCGTGGCCGGCCATGGCCGCCGGCTGGATGGCCCACACATACTGCGGAACACCCGCCTCCGCCAGGTCACCCCATCCCAGGGGAAGCTGGGCGGCGCTGAAGGTGCCGAAGGTGTTGTTGTCGTTGATGATCTTAAGTGCGCCCTGCTTGTTCTGGCCGAGCTGGTCATCGATCTTCTCGGTCAGCGCGAGCTTGCGGTCGTGAACCCCGCCCTCGCTGTTCCGGAAGGCGAAATAGGCCTCGATGCCCTGGGCGTAGCAGTCGTATATGCAGGCGCCGGTCGGGTTGTTGCTCTTGGTGGCAAGCATGGAGAAGTTGATCGCGTCCGCGGTCACCCCGGGCGCGCTGTTCGCGACCACCGCACCGCCGCTACCGCCCTTGTTCTCCGTCGAGTCCGATCCCGACGAATTGGAGCATGCGACGAGCAGGACACCCAGCGCGGCGACCAGTGCCACCAGCCGCCCTAAGTGGAGTTCAAGCCTCTTCACAGGCACGTGGTCAGTCCTTCGGTTCCAGGCGCTCGAAAGCAGTGCGGCCGAGCGCTACCAGCCCATGGATTTGTCACGACGTATACTGCACGACCGGCCCGCGTTTCTGGTTGAGAGGCGACCCGCGCGGCGTTGGGTCGATGCCGCTCAGGCGCATCGACCGGAACCGGACTTCACTCGCCGCAGGCTCCACACCCGAATCCCGACGTTCACGGCGGACAGGCGAGGGACAGCTCCCCTGGTCACGCGTCGGAATCATGCGGGAAATGGATCACAACCTGACCCCGCACGCACCCCCACCAGTCATACAAGTCGACTGCTTTAGGCTATAGACGAATTAGATGAGACGCAAGTAACAACTTAATCATCTAGAGGTACCACGGACTCCCTGCGGCCGCTGGGAAGACCACGAAGATCCTCACCGCGGCACCGGCGCACCGCCACACCGGCCGGCACGGCCGCGCAGCGCAGCGCACCTCCGGGCCGAGGTCACGCCCACACCTCCCCAAGGCCCCACCGAACCGCGCCGGGAACGTATCGGAGCGCCACTGGACCATCACCGCAGACGCACCCGAGCAGATGAATCATCGCAGGTCAGACCCATTGCCGATCATCGACATGTCAGGCGCGGTTTACGGATGGTCCATTTGCGGGATGCCCGGCGTCCATCACGGCGGCAGAAGCTCTACGGCGCGTGCCATCGGGCGCGCGGCCAAAAGGGGGGGAACATATGAATCGACCGAGCCGAACCAGCGTGACCGCTGGCGCACTGGCTGTCGCGCTGCTCGGCGCCGGTGTCGCCGCCGGCGCCGCCCAGGCCAGCGGGGGCGGATCGCGTCCCGACGAAAGGCTGCAGGCTCGTGACGACACCTACAGCGTGTCCGCCGGAAAGACGCTCTCGGTACGTGCCGGGGGCATCCTTCGTAACGACAACGGCGAGCCCGTCACCCTGGTTTCGAACACCACGCCCACGAACGGAACGCTGAGTCTCACCGCGGACGGCTTCTTCAGCTACACGCCGAAGGCCGGCTTCACCGGTACCGACAGCTTCAGCTACACCGTCAGTGACGCGGTCAGCGTCTACCAGACACAGGTCGCCCCGCTCGCCACCATCGGCGGCGTCACCATCTCAGGCGGTGCCTACGGGTCGTCCGTGTACCCCGTGCCCGGCTCCAGGAACGAGTTCTACGGTCTGACCGACCGTGGCCCGAATGTCGACGGCCCGGGCGGTGTGAAGATCGAGCCGATCCCGTCCTTCGCCCCGAAGATCGGGAAGTTCAAGCTCGTCGACGGCAGGGCGGTGCTGGAGAAGACCATCCCTCTGCGCGCCGCCGACGGCACGCCCTACAACGGGCGGGTCAGCACCGAGGCGAGCACCGGCGAGACGATCCTCGACCTGAACGGGAACACGCTCACCGCCGATCCGAACGGCTACGACCCCGAGGGCCTGGTCGCGCTGCGCGACGGCACGTTCTGGATCTCCGACGAGTACGGACCGTACATCACGCACTTCGACCGTGACGGCAAGGCGATCGAGCGTCTCTCCCCCTTCAACGGCGCGCTGCCCGCGGAGCTCGCCAACCGGATGCCGAACCGGGGCATGGAGGGCCTGACCATCACGCCGGACGGCACGACGCTCGTCGGGATGATGCAGTCCGCGCTGGCGCAGAAGGACCTGACGCCGAAGCCGGCGACCGTGACCACCCTGCGGATCGTCACCTACGATCTGCGCACGAAGGCCACCCACGAGTACCTCTACCTGCTGGACGACCCGGTGCGCAACGTCGGCGCGGTCAGTGAGATCACCGCGATCGGCAACTCGAGGTTCCTGGTCACCGAGCGGGACGGAAACTTCGAGCCCGGTGCCGTCAAGAAGATCTTCGCGATCGACCTGTTCGGCGCGACCGACGTCGGCCCGCAGGCGTCGGTGCCGGGCGCGGTGTACACCGCGGCCAAGGGCGGCCTGCTGCTGGGCAGCGCCCAGAAGACCATCGAGGCCACGGTCGGCAGCTCCGACACCGCGACCGCGACGGCGACGCTGGCCGCGGCCGGCATCCGCCCGGTCAGCAAGAAGGTGGACGTGGACGTCGTGGGCCTGGTCAGCACCCTCGACCCGACCGGTGGCTTCTTCGGCCACGACAAGGTCGAGGGCGTCGCGACGACCGACGGCGGACGGACGCTCGTCATCACCAACGACAACGACTTCGGCATCAACGGCGTGACGAACACGGCGGCGCCGTTCCAGCTGAAGGCCAAGATCCTGCCGAACGGCCAGCAGGACGACGGGGCGTTCCTGGTGGTCGACACGACCAGGCTCCCCGCCGGCACCAGCACCGCGACCGTCACCATCACCGTCAGGAACGGCGGCCGGCACTGATCCAGCGGAGGTCAGGCGCCCTGCACCCCGCGCCTGGCCTCCGCTCCCCCTGCTTCCGCTCTCACCCGGTTCCGCTCTCACGCGTCTCACGCGCCTGCGCGCAGGCGTGCGGCGTGCGGCGTGCGGCGTGCGGCGTGCGGCGTGCGTCCCATGCTGATCGTTCAGGAAAGCTCGCGCTTGAGGATCTTGCCGGTGGCGGTCATGGGCAGCGCGTCCACGAACTCCACGACACGCGGGTACTTGTAGGCGGCCATCTGCTCCTTCGCCCACGCGATCAGTTCCTCGGCGGTGACGGTGGCGCTCTTCTCCCGGATGACGACGGCCTTGATCTCCTCGCCGTGACTCGGATGCGGAATGCCGATGACCGCCGCGAGCGAGACGCCGGGATGGGTCAGCAGGACCTCCTCGACCTCACGCGGATAGACGTTGAACCCGTTGCGCAGGATCATGTCCTTCGACCGGTCGACGATGTAGTACCAGCCGTCGGCGTCCCTGCGGCCGAGGTCACCGGTGCGGAACCAGTCGTCCCGCAGCGCCTGCTCGGTCGCCTCGGCCCGCTTGTAGTACCCCTTCATCACGTTGTGCCCGCGGATGGCGACCTCGCCGATGCCCCCGGGCTCGGTGATCTCGTCCCAGCTCGCCGGGTCGAGCAGCTTCATCTCGATCCCGCGGACCGGAACACCTATGGAGCCCACCCGCGGCGGCTGGCCGTACAGCGAGAACGAGGCGACCGGGGATGTCTCGGACAGCCCGTAGCCCTCCATGATCGTGACGCCGAACTGCTTCTCGAACTGCCGGTGCACCTCGACCGGCAGCGCCGCACCGCCGGAGATGGCGATGCGCAGGTTGCCGGCCAGTGTTTCGACGTCGATCGACGGGTCCCGCGCAAGCGCGTCGAGCAGGCTCCAGTACATCGTGGGAACCCCGGCGAAGACGGTGACCTGCTCGTCCAGCATGGTCTGGATCGCCGCGCCCGCCTCGAACCGCGGCAGCAGCACGCAGCGTCCCCCGAACGCGATCGCGCTGTTCTGGGTGACCGTCTGGCCGAACGAGTGGAACAGCGGCAGCACGCACAGGTAGGTGTCGGGGCGAGTGGGATCACACTGGAACACATCACGGGCGACCAGCGCGTTGTCGCGCATGTTGCGGTGGCGCAGCTCCGCTCCCTTGGGCTGGCCGGTGGTGCCCGAGGTGTAGAGGATGACGGCGGTGTCGTCGTCCGCGGTCTCGACGCCGCGGAAGGTCGCCGGCTGGTCGGCGACGGCCTGCCCGAGGGTCCGCACCGGGCGCTGCGGCGTTCCCTGCACCGGCGAGGCGGCGGCCGGGTCGACCGTGATGACGAAGAAGTGCTCACAGCCGGGCGTCTCGACGAACCCGGCGTACCCCTCGGCCGCGATGGGCAGATCGGGAGTGCCCTGGAAGCAGAAGTACGCGCGGGCGTCGGAATCGTCGAGGTGGTAGGCGATCTCCCGGCTTCGCAGCAGCACGTTGAGGGGCACGACCACCGCACCCGCCTTGAGGATGCCGAAGTAGACGATCGTGAAGTGCGGCACGTTCACGCAGCTGAGCGCGACCTTGTCGCCGGGCTGGATGCCGCTGGCCACCAGCAGGTTCGCGACCTGGCTGGCGGCGCCGTCGAGCTGGGCATAGGTGACGCGGGCGGGGCCGAGGACGAGCGCCTCCCGGCCCGGGTAGGTCGCGGCCGTGTCCTCCAGCAGCTGTGCCAGGTTCGCCATGTCCTCGTCCTCGCCCTCTCGCCGGTCTCGATCAGCCACGGCCCGCGCCAGCGGACGGATCAGTGGTCGGTGTTGTCGGGGCCGGTCCTACGCCCGGTCCTACGATGCCACCGCGGCGGCTGTCCGTGGCACCGCGCGCGTATCGCCCCGCGGGCGGATCAGCCGATTGGGAGATCGAATCCAGGGTTGTGATGATCGGGCGCGCATTCCATGGTGAACCCGCGCGGGGCTCGCGCGGAAGCTCGCCGAAGGGTTCATCCATGCCGACCGCCACGTTTGAGAAGTCACACAGCTTCGAGGTCTTCGAACACTACGAACGGCTCCAGTGGAAGGTTTGCGAGCTGGGGCTTGAGAACATCAACCAGGAGCTCGTCCAGCCGGCTTACCTGGCCCTCGTCAAGGGCGTCGTCGTCGGTGAGGCGACGTCCCTTCCCGGGCTGCACGGCTTCCTCAGCGAGTTCCACGACGACTACGACTGCTCGGCCTTCGTGGCCATCTGGGCCTACCAGGAGCTGCAGCACCACTACGCGTTCCGTGCCTGGCTCAAGGCCGTCGGTGTCCACATCGACCAGGACAAGATCGAGGCTCTGCGCGAGCCGTACGAGGCCGGAATCACGCCGAGCGCGACGCTGACCACCAACGTCATCTCGGAGATCATCGTCAACACGGCCTACCGGGCGCTGGCGGAATGGGTGCAGGAGCCCGTTCTCGCCGGCCTCTTCCTGAACGCCAGCCGCGACGAGGCGGGCCACGCCCGCGAGTTCCTCTTCTATCTGAAGCGCCGCCTCGCCCAGCACCCGGAGGAGCTGAAGTCGGTCCTGGAGAGGATCCACTTCTACGTGACCAGTCCGCGGCTGAACCACCCGGTCGGCGTCTACAAGCACCAGCGCGTCGAGGAGATGCGTGACCACGAGACCGTCGACGACGTGATCGACGTGTTCCTGCGGATCTCCCCGCCCGACGCGCAGGAGAAGCTGCAGGCGAAGCTGCGGCGCATGCTCGGCACGGCGGTGGGCCGGGACCTCACCCGGAACTCGACCATCCGCCATGCCATGGCCGAGCTCTCGGTCTGAACGGAGCGACGATCATGCCGTCCGAATCCGAGGTTCTGAGCACCGTCACGGACATCGTCGCCCGCGAGCTCGGGATGCAGGCCGACACGCTCACCCCAGACCTTGATCTTCGCAGTGCCGAGGGCGCGGACTCGATGAAGGTCCTCGTCATGATCTCCCGCATCGAACGCGCCTACGACATCGAGATCGAGGACGAGGACGTCTTCACCCTCGCCTCCATCAGCGACGTCGTCCGCATCGTGCTCGCGACGCTCGAAACGGCGACCGTCTGACGTCCGACCGCGTAGTGCCGTGCCGTGCGGCGCCGTACGGCACGGCCTTCTTCATCTTACCGATAGAAAAGTGAAGAAGATCACGCGGAATCGGCGTTGGCTCCCGCACAGCCAGCGTGTTTGGGTGTTTTCGTGCCCCAGACGTCCCCCGCCCTGCCCCTCGATGACCGGCCGCCGGCCGCGGCCGCCGTGGTCGCGGCGCTGCTGCCGCAACCGTTCGTCGACCCGCTGCGCACCGCGCTCGGCACCGACGTCGAGGTTCTCGACGTCCTGGGCGGCGACCCCCTGCCCGCCACACCGGCCGGGCCGCTGGTGTCGCTGGCCATGCCCTGGTCGCTGAACAACTCGCCGTCGCCAGCCGCGCTGGACGCGATCGAACGGGCGGAATGGGTGCATTTCGTGTCGACGGGCGTCGACGGGTTCCCCCTCGACCGGCTGGCCGGCCGCACGGTGACCTGCGGCCGAGGCGCGAACAGCGTCGCGATCGCGGAGATGACGGTCGGCCTGCTCCTCGCCGCCGAGAAGCGCTTCCCGGAGATCTGGGAGGCCGAGACGAACGAGCCGTACATCGCCGAGCCGCTGGGCACGCTGGATGGCCGCACCGTCGGGCTGCTCGGCTTCGGGTCGATCGCCCAGGCCCTGGCACCCCGCCTGGCCGGCTTCGGGACCCGCCTGCTGGCACTGCGGCGCAGCGGCCGCCCTTCCGACGTCCCGGGTGTGACGGTCGTGCAGACGCTCGCCGAGCTGCTCGGGCAGGCCGACCATCTGGTGGTCGCCGCCGCCCTGACCCCGCAGACGAACCGGCTGCTCGATGACGCCGCGTTCGCACTCGCGAAGCCCGGCCTGCATCTGGTGAACATCGCCCGGGGGCGGATCGTCGACACCGACGCGCTGGTCCGTGCGCTGGCGACCGGGATCGTCTCCCGCGCCAGCCTGGACGTCACCGACCCGGAGCCACTGCCGGCCGACCACCCGCTGCGCCACGACCCGCGGGTGCGGATCATGCCGCACCTGTCCTGGTCGGCTCCCGGTGGCTTCAGCCGTGGCCTTGATGTGTTCTCGGACAACCTCCGGCGCTGGCGCGCGGGCGAGCCGTTGCACGGCCTCGTCGACATCACCGCCGGCTACTGAGCCACCGGGCAGTCGTCCGCGTCACCCGCCGGCGGCCTCCTGATCGGCCCACCACTGCAGCGCCTCCTCGACCTCGCGGGTCTCGGGATGCTCTGGGCCGAGCGCGCGCAGCCGGCTGGTCAGGACGTCCGCGCCGATCTCCCGCGCCCGCGGGAAGCGGCCGAGCCTGCCCAGGTAGACAGCCAGGTTGTAGGCCGACTTCACCGTGTCCGGGTGGCCTGGGCCCAGCACCGCGCCGCGCCGGGTGAAGGTGTCCTCCCCCAGCTCGCAGGCCGCTTCGTGATCCCCGAGGGCGCTGAGCCGGACAGCGAGGTTGTACGCCGAGGTCAGGCTGTCGGGATGGCTTTCCCCCAGCACCCGGCGCCGCCGGATGAGGGTGTCCTCCCCCAGCTCGCAGGCCGCCAGGTGGTCCCCGAGGGCGCCCAGCACGATGCCGAGGTTGTTCGCCGTGCCCAGGGTCTCCGGGTGGTCGGGCCCGAGCGCCCGGCGGCGCCGGGCAAGCGTCTCGCGGTACAGGTCGCGGGCGGCGGCCTGGTCGCCGAGCTCGGCGAGGTCGACCGCGAGGTTGTGGGCCGAGGTGAGGGTGTCGGGGTGGTCGGGCCCGAGCACCCGGCCGCGCCGCGCAAGCGTGTCCTCGTCCAGCGCGCGGGCGGCCCGGTGGTCACCCCGGGCACTGAGCCGAACGGCCAGGCTGTTCGCCGCCGCCAGGGTGTCGGGATGGTCCGGGCCGAGGGTCCCCCTCAGCCGCGCGAGCCCCTGGGCGGTGGGCTCCGCACCGCCCCACAGGTCCGGCTTCCCGCCCTCCGCCAGCTTCCGCGTCGCGCCGACACCGCGGTCCTCATCACCGTCATCGCTGTCAGTGCCGTCAGTGCCGTCAGCGGCGTCAGCGGCGTCAGCGGCGTCAGCGCCGGCATCACGGCGGGCGCGGTCACCAGCGGCGACGGCGCTACCGGTGGCGGCCGGGGGCTCGTCCCCCGCAGGGATCACGGCCTCGCGGATCCGGGCCTCGGGGATCACGGCGCCAGCGGCTCGCACGCCACCGAGCGAGATCCCCTCCGCCGCGCGGCGGACGGCGTCGTCGAGGTGCAGTGGCAGGCCGGCCCGCACGGTCCAGCCCGCGCCATAGGCCTCGGTCGCGGCGTGGGCTAGCGCGGTGGCGAACGTGACGGCGTCCGGCGGCCGGGCGGCGGGATCCTTCGCCAGTGCGTGCAGGACGACCTCGGCGACCGGCCCGGCCACCCCCGGCATGGGCGGGGGTGGCGCCGACAGCTGCTGGTGCCACAGGACGTGCAGCGGCTGCCGGGGGTCGAACGGAGGGCGCCCGGTCAACAGGCGGTAGAGGACGCTGCCCAGCGCGTACAGGTCGGTCGCCGGGCCCAGGCGCCCGCGTTCGATCTGTTCGGGAGCCATGTTCATCGGTGTGCCGACAACCTTGCTTGCGGTGGTCGCCGCGCCCTCGAACACCCGCGCGATGCCGAAGTCGACGACCTTCACCGTCCCGTCCGCGGCGAACAGGATGTTGTCGCCCTTGACATCGCGGTGCAGCACGTTGTGGTCGTGGGTGTGGCTCAGCGCGGCGGCCACCGCCAGGCCCACCGCACACGCCTGCTCCGGGGTCAGCCGGCTGCGGCGCCGGCTCAGCGTGCCTCCGCCCAGCAGCTCCATCACCACGAGGCGGAGATCGTCATCCTCGACGTAGTCATACACCCGGACCACATGCGGATGATCAAGGCTGCCCAGCAGCCGGGCCTCGGCCGCGAAGTCGATCCACTCGCCGCCGGCGTCGCGGGCCCGCATCACC
Organism: Parafrankia sp. EUN1f; assembly: GCF_000177675.1. GTDB lineage: Bacteria > Actinomycetota > Actinomycetes > Frankiales > Frankiaceae > Parafrankia. The sequence continues at coordinate 4,276 of NZ_ADGX01000005.1, read as the reverse complement.
TTGATCGCGCTCGGGCGACGCATCCGACGGTGCTCCGCCCTCAGCACCAGCCCGAACGCGCCCGCACCGAGATCCTCGCCGAGAACGTAGTTGGGCACGGCAGCGGCCACCCGTGCCCGGTCGATCATCATCGAACGCCCCAGAGCATCACAAGCACATCATGCGGCAGTCGTCCCACCCGCGACCCACGGAGCACCTGTCTTTCCGCCTAAAGTCCGGGTGCAACACCGCCGACCACGGTACTTCTATCCCCGGGAACGCCGACGGCCGCCGTTACAATGACGGGTGGCCGAGCGGGCGACTAGAGTTGGTCCGGTTCCTTCATTAGAATCCGCCGGGCGAGGACCAGGAGCGCGCAGGTGAGCAACGCCGCCATGGGCAGTTCGCTGCCAGGGCCCGTCGTCGTACTCGAACATGGCGGGACCCGGTGGCGGGCCGGCCGCGGCGCGGAAATCACGGTCGGGCGCAGCAGCGCCTGCACCATCAAGCTGCCGGATGACATCTACCTGTCACGGCACATGGCCTCGCTGCGGGTTCTCGACGACTGCGTCCTGGTGTACAACAAGTCCCAGTCCAAGCCGTTCTCACTGCGCCCGCCCGTCGGGGCGGACAGGGTCATCGAACCCGGCGCGGCGGTCACATCGCTGCCGTTCTCCGAGTTCGACATCGTCCTGGCCCGCCAGGGTGGGGCGACCGCCACCATCCATGTCGACGCCTCCGCCGTCACCTATGACCGCCGGTTCTTCGGCGCCAGCACGCTTTCCGAAAGCCGGGCGACGATCGGCGGGCCACTGCAGCTCACCCCGGCGCAGCGGGACATCATCGTCGAGCTGTGCCGGCCGCTGCTGACCCGCTGCGGAAGCGACGCCCGCCCGGCCACCTACCAGGAGATCGGCGCACGGCTGAACCTCAGCCCAAGGTACGTGCGCAACGTCATCACCGACATCCGGCAGGAGCTGAGCCGACGCGGCGTCCCCGAACTGACGGACTGGGAGTCTCTGGCGCACTGGATGATCCTCAACCGGGTGGTCACCGAGCACGACCTCGGCCCGCCTGGCCAGAAGTAGCCAGGCACGCCGGCCGCACGCCGGCCTCACGCCGGCCTCACGCCGGGCGATCCTGTCCACGCGGCCGCCCGCAGGGCACGGACAGGTCCACGGACCCACACCCGGGCCCGGTGCGGCCGTGGGGTGTAGCGCTCCACTACCCGGCCGAAGGCCCGTCCTCTAGGTTCTCCGGAGTCGGCGGTCGACGCCGACCTGCCGGGGAAGAACACCCGTGGTAGTGCCCTCGGAGGTCACAGCGGTATGGCCCTGTTAAGCGTCGGGCAAGTGATACGCGATACCTACACCGTCGAACGGCTGCTGGGCCGCGGTGCCTTCGCCGAGGTCTACCGGGTCGAGCACCGGTATCTGGGCCGGCAGGCGATGAAGGTGTTCCGGCAGGAGGGAATGTCCGCGGAGCAGGTGCGGGACGCGCTCGGTGAGGCAATGCTGCTCTCCAGGCTGGGCCACCCGAACATCGTTCGCGTCTTTGAGGCAAACACCGTCGAGGCGGACAGCGGCGTCCATGCGTACTTCACCATGGAATATGTCAACGGCGGCACACTGACCGGTTTCCGGCTGTCGTTCGGTGAAGCGTTCGTGCCCATTCCCGTCGCGGTCGACGTCATGCGCCAGGTCGCCCGTGGGCTGGCTGTCGCCCATCGGGAATCACCACCGATCGTCCACCGCGACATCACCCCGCAGAACATTCTGGTCGGCTACGACCGGGACGGGCCCCGGGCCCGGATCAGCGATTTCGGGCTCGCCCGGAAGGTCAGCGCGCTGACGCTGCTGGCCAGCTCGCAGGGAACCATCGCGTTCATGGCGCCGGAAACACTGCTGCACCCCCATCTGGCGTCGGTGCCGGGCGATGTCTGGGCCCTCGGCGCGGTGTTCTACCTGCTGCTGACCGACGAGTTCCCCTACCCGCGGCGCGCCGCCGGCGATCCGATCACGGCCGCCTGGGACACCACGGCGCTCGTGCCGCCGAACCAGGTGCGGTACGCGGTCGACGATCTGCTCAACGCGATCATCGTCCGGGCGCTGTCCTTCGACACCGCGACGCGCTACCCGTCCGCGGCCGAGATGCTCGCCGACCTGGAGGCCTGGCCAGCGCGCCCGAACCCGCCCCACCAGGACCGGCCTCGGCACGTGCCGCCCCAGGACCCGCCTCCCGCGGACACCGGATCCACGGGCACCGAACACGCGGACACCGGACGTGACAGCCGACGCGCGGACACACCACGCACAGACCGGCCGCGGCAACGCGGGCGGGAACCGGGGCCGGCCGGGGAGATCGCCGCCGGCAAGAACACAGGGGGCTGACGCCTTGACCACGCACGGCACCGACCTCGCCCCGCTGCGGCGGGTGTCCGCCCAGCTCTACCGCCAGAACGCGTTCCGCCTCACCGGCGTCCCGCTGTCGGCCACGGCCCGCGACATCAGACGGCAGTCGGACATGCTCGCCATCCTGGAGAAGACCGGGGCACCGCTGCCGGTACCGGACCTTCTGCCGCTGCGGCCCGAGCCGTCCAGTGCGGACATCCGGGCCGCTCTCGACCGGCTCGGTGATCCGCGTCAGCGGCTTGTCGACGAGTTCTTCTGGTTCTGGCCGGTCGGCGGCGGCAGCAGCAGCTCCAGCGACGGCACCGGCACCGGCACCGGCGAGGACCCGGCGCTGGCCGCGCTGGCCGCCGGTGACACGCAGGAGGCGGCCAGGTTGTGGGCCGCCACGGCCGAGAACAGTGATCGACAGGTACCCGCACCGGACGCCGCGAACGCGCTGCACAACGTAGCGGTGCTCGGTCACCTGCAGGCGCTGGACGCCGAGCTGACCCCGGGCTCGGAACCACCCGACTGGGTCCTGGTCTACCGGCGCTGGGGGGACGTCCTGCGTGACCACCAGGTATGGAGCGGCCTTGAGGAGCGCATCCGCCGCGCCGCGGACGCCCGGCTCGACCCCGGCCTGGCCGACACCATCCGCAGCGGGCTGCCCGCCGCGCTGCTGTCGATCGGTGCCGGGCTGGCGGCGGAGGCCATCGCCGCCGGTGAGCGTGACCGGGCTGAGCGGCAGCTGGCGGCCATGCGCGGCGCGCGGCTGGGAAGCGACGCCGAGGAGACCCTGGGTGCCGCCCTGCGCACGGCCGGCGCACCGTGGGCCGACGAGATCGACCGGTTGTGCGACAGCGCCGTGGGGGTGGCCAACGGCACCCGCAGGGAGGGCCTGGCACAGGCGGAGCGCATCCTCACCGAGTCCACGGGTGCACTCGAGCGACTGGACCTGCTGCTGCCCGCCGACGAGTCGACGCGGGTGCGCACCCGCGACCGGGTGGCTGTCGAGACCCTGACCTGCCTGCTCGCGTTCGACCAGGCCCGGGACCGGCCGGAGCCCCCGACGGAGGCCTCTGTCCGCGACCAGCAGCGGATGTCCGCGGCGACGGTCCGCGCCGAGGGGGTGGCGGCGTCGGAGACGGTCCGGGAACGGCTGGCCGAGAACCGCCGGATCCTGGAGGCGGCCACGCAGTCGCTCACGTGCTGGTTCTGCGAGAAGGAGCCGGGCGTCTCCGCGGCGATGGAGATCTGGATGCACGGCGACATCACCCGGACCTATCCCCGGGTGAGCTGGCGCAACACGAAGGTCACGGTGCCGCGTTGCTCGTCCTGCGAGAGCCGGACGGTGCGTCGGCAGGGAGCGGCCGTGCTGCGCTGCGCCCTCTACTTCGTGGTCGCGATCAGCATTCCCACCATGCTGTTCCCCGGCTCCGGCGGCGGGTTCATCGCCCTCGCCGTGTTCGCCGCCTTCGCCGCGCTCCTCGTCGACGTGCTCGCCGCCGTCGCGCCCGCCGGGCGCCGGGAGAAAGCGCGGCTGGACTCCTATCCCGCTCTGAAGGACCTGGCTGCCCGCGGCTGGAACCGCGGCGAGAAACCTCTGGGGATTGGCAATGTCTGACAGTCGGTGGCCCGACGGTCTGCGCCAGTGGCGCCATCCGCGTGCCTTCCGCATCGCCCCGCCGTCGATTCCGGAGAAATGGGCCGACGCGCTGTGGGCTTCCCTGCAGGACGGACCCGCGTCCGCCGAGCAGCCGGCACCGGAGCTACCCGCCGTGGCGCAGTCGGAGGGTGCGGCTGCCGCGGGCACGCTGCGACCGTCGGCGGTGGCCGAGCTCGCCACCGGGCTGTGGCGCCTGCGCCGGCGTCTCGACGCGACCGCGGCCGCGGCCGGTGCCGCGGCC